>NZ_BCNQ01000049.1 GCF_001515525.1 Piscicoccus intestinalis NBRC 104926
GCGAGCGATGCTGCCGCCGGGCGCCGAGCAGGCCGAACCGGGGCGACGGCGACCGCGCGACCGACCCGGCCCACCCGCAAGCGACGCTCGCGCCGGGAGCGCGCCGCCGAGGCCCCGGAGCGGGCCGCGGGCCAGTCACCGCCTCCCGACCCCGAGCCCGCGACACCGGGCCCGAATGGCTCGGAACGCCGTCCCCGTCCCGCCGTCGCGAAGGTGCGGTCATGATGCGCCCCGGATTCCTGCTCGCCGAGGTCGGCACCGGCCTGCGCCGCAGCGCCTCGATGGCGACCGCGATCATCATCGTCACGATGGTCTCGCTGTTCTTCCTCGGTCTCGGTCTGCTCGCCGGGCGCCAGGTGGAGGCCGCGAAGGGCTACTGGTACGACCGGGTCGAGGTCTCGGTCTTCCTGTGCACCCAGCGCTCCACCGAGGCCTCGTGCGCGGACGGCGCGGTCACCGCCTCCCAGCGCGCGCAGGTCGCCACCCTGCTCGACGCGATGGCGCTGACCGTCGCCGGCTACGAGTTCGAGAGCCAGGACGAGGCGTACGCGCGGTTCCGCGAGCAGTTCGCCAACAACCCGACGTACGCGCAGACCCCGAAGGCGGCCATCCCGGCCGCGTTCCGCGTCAAGCTCGCCGACCCCGCCGACTATCCCGTCGTCTCGGCCGCGCTGGACGGCCAGCCGGGCGTCGCGACCGTGCGCGACAGTCGCGAGGTGCTCGAACCGCTCGTCGGCGCCCTCGAACTGCTGCGCCGCGCGGCCTGGGCCCTGGCCGGCGTCATGCTCGTGTGCACGATGCTGCTCGTGTCGACGACCATCCGTCAGATCGCCTGGAGCCGGCGCCGGGAGACGGGGATCAAACGGATCGTCGGCGCCTCGAAGGCCGCGATCCGGCTGCCCTTCCTCATCGAGACCGTCCTCGCCGCGCTCGCGGGCACGGCCCTGGCGGTCGGTGCACTGTGGCTGCTCGCGAGCTACGGCTTCCGGGCGCTGGGGGACTGGTTCCGCGACTTCGCGTGGGTCGGCGCCGCCGACGTGCTGGCGGTCTCGCCGATCATGGCGACGGTCGCGCTGGGCCTCACCGCGCTCGCCTCCTGGACCGCGCTGGCCCGGCACGTGCGCGTCTGAGCCGACTCAGCACTCGATGACGTTGACCGCGAGACCGCCGCGCGAGGTCTCCTTGTACTTGGCCTTCATGTCGGCGCCCGTCTGACGCATCGTGCGGATCGCCTGGTCGAGGGTCACCCGGTGACTGCCGTCGCCCTGCATCGCGAGCCGCGCCGCGTTGATGGCCTTCACCGAGGCGATCGCGTTGCGTTCGATGCACGGCACCTGCACGAGCCCGCCGACCGGGTCGCAGGTCAGGCCGAGGTTGTGCTCGATACCGATCTCCGCGGCGTTCTCGATCTGTTCGGGCGTGCCACCGAGCACGGCGCACAACCCGGCGGCAGCCATCGAACAGGCCGAGCCCACCTCGCCCTGGCAGCCGACCTCCGCGCCGGAGATCGAGGCGCAGAGCTTGAAGATGATGCCGATCGCCCCCGCGGTGAGCAGGAATTCGATCACCCCGTCGTCGTCGGCGCCGGGCACGAAGCGCGTGTAGAAGTGCAGCACGGCCGGCACGATCCCGGCGGCGCCGTTGGTCGGGGCCGTGACGACCCGGCCCCCGCTGGCGTTCTCCTCGTTGACCGCCAGCGCGTAGAGGTTCACCCACTCCATCGCCCACAGCGGGTCGCGGATGTCGCCGTGGAGACGGGCCGCCGCCTCCTCCTGCTCGCGCAGCGAGCGGCGCAGCCCCGGGGCGCGCCGGCGCACCTGCAGGCCGCCCGGCAACTGGTCGTCCTCGCGATGGCACCCGCGGTCGACGCACTCCTGCATGACCCGCCAGATCGTCAGTAGCTCAGCGCGGGTCTGCTCGCGGGGGCGGAAGGCGTCCTCGTTGGCGAGCATGAGGTCGGCGATCGAGCGCCCGGAGATGCGGCACGCCTCGAGCAGCTCGGGTGCGGTGGCGAACGGAGCCGGCAGCCGCACCGCCTCGCCGGGCAGCTCGTCGGCCTCGACGTCGTGCCCGTCGACGACGAATCCGCCTCCGACCGAGTAGTACTCCCGCGAACGCAGCTCCTCGCCGGCCGCGTCGTAGGCGGTGAAGCGCATGCCGTTGGGGTGCCCGGGCAGGCTCTTGCGCAGATGCAGCACGAGGTCGCTCTCGACGTCGAACGGCACCGGGTGCTCGCCGAGCAGCCGCAACTGCCCGGCCTGCCGGATCGACTCGACCCGCTCGGCGGCGTGGTCGACGTCGACGGTCTCCGGCTCGGCGCCCTCCAGACCGAGCAGCACGGCCCGGTCGGAGCCGTGGCCGCGTCCGGTGGCGCCCAGCGACCCGAACAACCCGACCTCGACGCGATGCACGCGCGCCAGCAACTCGTCGCGTCGCAACCCCACGGCGAACCGGTGGCCGGCCCGCATGGGGCCCACCGTGTGCGAGGAGGAGGGGCCGATTCCGACGGAGAACAGGTCGAGCACCGAGAGCGCCATCGCCCGATCTTCCCCCGCGAACACCGGCTCGGCAAGACACACGCCGCAGCACCCCACGCGAAGAATCTGAGCAGAATTAAGGCAATTTCTGTTCAATTCATCGAGCGTTCAAAATGACCATTCTCCTCCCGCGGGTAAATTGATCGTCAATTTAGTCGTTTGAGAAGTGCCTGGTCAGCGGCTTGTGCCTACCTTCCAGATATGGGCAACCCTCGCTCTTTGACACGACAGGCCAGCTTGAGTACCGCTCTCGCCGTGGCCGTGACGACATTCGGCGCCGCGCTTCCGGCCGGCGCCGCGACGGCTTCGGCCGCTCCGGCCATCAACCCCTCGACGGCGGTGGTCACCCAATCGGTCGCGCTGGCGCCGACCTCGGTGCCGGCGGGCTCGCTGCACGCCGTCGACCTGGCCACGCACGTGCCGACGCTGGCGCTCTTCCGACCCGTGTACGCCCGGGTGTCGAGCCGCTTCGGGGTGCGCTTCCACCCGATCCTCAAGCGGTACCGGCTGCACGCCGGCATCGACTACGCCGCGCGGTGCGGTCGCCGGGTGTACGCCGCGGCCTCCGGCCGGGTGTTCATCGCGAGGCGGGCCGGCGGCTACGGCAAGATGGTCGCGATCGACCACCGCGGCCCCCTGTCGACGCGCTACGCCCACCTGTCGCGGATCTCGGTGCGCTACGGCCAGTACGTGCGCCGCGGGCAGTACATCGGGCGGGTCGGCGCGACCGGCCTGGCCACCGGCTGCCACCTGCACTTCGAGACCCGCCGCTACGGCAAGGCGGTCAACCCGCTGCGCTACTTCCGCTAGACCGGCACCCGCATCTGTCGGCCTGTCGGGGGTCGGGCTTGCTCCACGGAAACCGTGCGGCGTCTTCGGACGTCGCACGGTTACCGTGTGAGGCGACATTCGATCCGCAGGGGGAAGCATGGCCAAGGAACGCGGCACCAACGTGGTCGCGCGTAACCGTAAGGCGCGGCACGACTATCACATCGAGGACACCGTCGAGGCCGGTCTCGTGCTGTGGGGCACCGAGGTGAAGTCGCTGCGGGCCGGTCGAGCGAGCCTCGTCGACGGGTTCGCGACGATCGACCGCGGCGAGGCCTGGCTCGAGGGCGTGCACATCCCCGAGTACAGCCAGGGCACGTGGACCAACCACTCCGCGCGCCGCAAGCGCAAGCTGCTCATGCACCGCGACGAGATCGACAAGCTGGCCATCAAGAGCCGGGAGGCGGGCCACACCCTCGTGCCGCTGAGCCTGTACTTCAAGGACGGCCGCGCCAAGGTCGAGCTGGCGCTCGCCAAGGGCAAGCGCGAGTACGACAAGCGTCACGCGCTGCGCGAGCGGCAGGACCGCCGCGAGGCCGAGCGCGCCATGTCGCTGCGGATGGAGCGGTAGGCCGTGCACAACCGACCCGGTGTGTTCGCGGCGGTGTTCTCGCTGCTGTTTTCTATGGGTTTGTTGGGCCTGCTCGCTCCGCCCGCGACCGCCGTCGCTGTCGACGCGCCGGCGGGGCCCGGGTTCGGTCGTGCGGGTGTCGCCGCCGGACCGGGGTTCGGGGCCGCACGAACCGGCTCCTGGGCGGGCACGGCGATCGGCCCGGGAGTCGGCGAACTGCGCGGGCCGGCCGCCCCGGGAGCGACCCCCAACCCCGGTCCGACCGACCTGCTGCAGGGTGACACCGCCACGACGACCGAGCGGGTGCTGGACTACCGCGTCGACTACGACGTGCAGCCCGACGGCACGGTCAACGGTCGCGAGACGATCACCTACCAGTTCCCCGAGGGCGCGCAGCGCCGCGGGATCTTCGCGTACTGGGTGATCCGCCGGCCGGTGGACCAGACGAACGACCGCTACCGGCTCTGGCCCATGTCGATTGAGAACGTCGAGAGCCCGACGGGCGCCCCGACCCAGTACGAGACCTTCGACGAGGGCCAGAGCTTCGGCGTGCGGATCGGCGACCCGGACACCTACGTCAGCGGACGGCAGACCTACGTCATCGAATACACCGTGCAGGGCGCGTTCAACCCCTTCGAGGACCACCAGGAGCTCTACGTCAACCCCGTCGGGTTCAACTGGCAGGTGCCGATCGACTCGGCGACGGTCACCGTGCGCGCGCCGAACGCGCCGCAGCAGGTGGGCTGCTGGGCCGGTCACGAGCAGACCGCTCCGGCCGAGGGTTCGCCGACCACGCAGAACTGCCAGGCCTCCGGCGGCGACACCGCCACCTTCACCGCGACGAACCTCGGCCAGGGCCAGGGCATGACGATCGCGGGCTTCTACCCGCAGGGCACAGTCAGCGACGCCGAACCGATCCTCCGCAACGGCGATGCCCGCTCCGGAGGCGGTGTCGGCGAGACGATGCCCGAACCGGCCGCCCGCGGCCTGACGATCGCCGGCTACTCGCTCGCCGCCCTCATCCCCGCGCTCGCCGCGCTGTTCATGGGGTTGCTCGTGCGCCGTCGCGGCCGCGACGAGCGCTACGCCGGGCTGACTCCGGGCGTGGCGCCCGCCGACGGCGCCGAGGGTGACGTCGTGCGGGGCTCAGGTGGGCCGGTCGCCGTGCGGTTCAACCCGCCCGACGGCGCCACCCCCGGGCTCGTCGGCGTCATCGTCGATGAGACCGCCGACACCCGGGACGTCTCGGCCACCGTCGTCGACCTCGCCGTGCGTGGCTACCTGACGATCGAGGAGGTCGAGACGGGCCGGCGCAGTAAGTCGGACTGGGAGCTGCGGCGCACCGACCCGGCTCCGGCCGAGCCGCTGCTGCGCTACGAGCAGGAGGTCTACGACGGGATCTTCGCCCGGCGCGACGTCGTGCGCCTGTCGAGCCTGCGCAACCACTTCGCGACGACGCTGGCCCTGGCGAAGAAGTCGATGTACCGCGAGGTCGTCGACCGGCATTGGTACCGCCGTTCGCCGGAGCGCACCCGCAGCACGTGGGCCGCGCTGGCGATGCTGCTGGCCGTCGTCGGCGGACTCGTGCTCTTCGTCGGCGGCGTGGCCTCGGCCTCCGTCGACGCCGTCGCGGGCCTGGGGTTCGGCATCCCCTCGGGCGTCGCGCTCGGCCTGGGCATCCTGCTCGCCGCGCTCCTCGTCTTTGTGCTCGGCAGACGCATGCCGGCCCGAACGGCCCAGGGCAGCGCGGTGTACGCGCAGACGCTGGGGTTCAAGCAGTACCTGGAGACGGCCGAGGCCAACCAGATCCGCTTCGAGGAGGCCCAGTCGATCTTCAGCCGCTACCTGCCGTACGCCATCGTGTTCGGCTGCGCCGAGCGCTGGGCGAAGGTGTTCAACGAGGTGGCCGAGTCGGCGGCGGCGCAGGGCTACGTCATCGACATGCCCACCTGGTACGTCTTCTACGGCATGCACGGCGGGTTCGTCGACTTCGGCTCGATCGCTGGCGGCATGGAGGACTTCTCGACGGTCGCGGCGGGTACGTTCACCGCGACCCCGGGCACGTCCGGCGGCAGCGCCTTCGGCGGCGGCAACAGCGGCTTCGGTGGCGGTTTCGGCGGCGGGGGCTTCTCCGGCGGTGGCGGGTTCGGCGGCGGTGGCGGCGGCTCCTGGTAGCGATCGGTCTTCGGCGCTGCGACACATCGGACGCCGGGGTGCGGGACCATGGACCTACCGGCCCGGCACCGCGGCGTAGTTCGATGAGCGCAAATCATCCACGCCGGCCACGATGAAGAGGAGCGCATGAGCATGCATGACGATGACGTCGTCGAGACCCTGTCGACCGACGAGGCCTGGGAGTTCCTCGGTGCCCAGGGGCTGGGCCGGCTCGCGTTCGCGGTCGCCGGTGACCCCGAGATCGTGCCGATCAACTTCGTGGTCGCCGACCAGAAGGTCTACTTCCGCACCGCCGAGGGCAGCAAGCTGCTCGGCCTGACGATCAACGACCGGGTGGCCCTCGAGGCCGACCAGGTCGCCGACGGGCGCGCGACCAGCGTGATCCTGCACGGCACCGCCCGCGAGCTCGAGACCTCCGCCGAGTACGAGTTCGCCGAGAACCTGCCGCTGCGCACCTGGGTGCCCACGCGCAAGGTGCACTACATCGAGATCACCGCCGACCAGATCACCGGCCGCAACTTCCAACTGGGAGAAGACCCCGAGCGCTGATCTCGGCGTTGGCGTCGGCGGCCGCCTACGAGCCCACACGAGCCCACGGGCACGTGGGCGGCGCGGCGTGCCGCCAGGAATGCGTTGGCTCCGGCCGAGGTTGCCCCTGTAGCCTGAGACGTCCGGCCGCGCGCGGTCGGCGTCGGTGCCCGGGCCGAGCCCGGGATTGACAACTGCACAGTGCTCGAGTGATTCACCCCCATGGGGGTGATCGGTTTCGACGTTGATCGTCATTCCAGGGGAAGCGGGTCGAGGATGCAGGGTCATCTCGTCAACGCTCCCTGTAAACCAATAGGTGCCGATTCCAAGCGCACCGACTTCGCCCTCGCCGCCTGAGCGAGCCTCGAAGTCCGTCAGCCTGAGTTCGCTATCGGCTCAGATCCTGGCGTCAGCTAGATAGCTTGCTGCGTCGTCATGTCGGGGGACGGCGCGGGACTCTTACTCGACTGAGCCCGTCGGCGGACGTGTGCGTGCGAGCGCCGGGGCCGAGAAAAGCCATAGCGCACTGCACCCGGAGAAGCCCTGGTTCGGCATCAGCGGACGCGGGTTCGATTCCCGCCACCTCCACCACTTCGCGGTGGGTCACCCGAGCACGACAGCACGGCACACGCAAAGGGCCGCCCGGTCGATCCGGGCGGCCCTTGTTGTGCTGGCTGCGGTTACTGCGCTGGCTGCCGTTGCTGCGCTGGCTTCGCTCACAGCGCCGGCCGCGCGCGCAGCGCTGGCCGCGCGCAGCGCCGACTTCGCTCAAAACTGCGTGTCGCGGTGAGAACTGCGGCACGGACTGCACACGCAGTTTTGAGGGACGTTGGGGGCGACCGACCTCAGCCAGGGGTGTTGGGTCGGTCGGTCTCAGGGACGTTGGGTCAGACGATGGCGCCGTTCTCGTCGGGGTAGTCGACGCCCGCGGTGCCCGTGCCGCCGCCCTTGCCGGACGAGCGGCCCTCGCCGGCTCCGGCCTGCTGGGCCTGCTGCTGCGCCTGCGCGACCTGCTCGCGCACGGAGTCCATGTCGAGGGCGCGGGCCTGCGTGATGACGTCCTCGAGCACCTCGCCCGGCAGCGCGCCCGCCTGCGCGAACACCGGGATGCCCTGGCGGATCACCATGATCGTCGGGATCGAGGTGATCTGCGCGGCCGCGGCCAGCCCCTGCTCGGCCTCCGTGTCGACCTTGGCAAAGGTGATGTCGGTGTGGCGCTGCGACGCCTCGTCGTAGACGGGAGCGAACTGGCGGCACGGACCGCACCAGGACGCCCAGAAATCGATGAGGACGATGTCGCTGCCCTGCACGACGCTCTCGAAGTTCGCTTCGGTCAGTTCGACTGTGGTCATGCCCTGTCGAACAGCGGTCGTCGGCCGCATGTTCCCGGGGCTGCTAGAATGTTCGTGCAGCGGTCGCGTCGTCGCATCGCTGATTCGCAACAGCATCCCTTCCAGCCCGCGTCGGTCTCGTGTGATCGAAGGCCGTGGCACCCGGAGTCGCACAGCGGCCGTGGGGTAGCCCACTGCGGGGGACATCAGACGTCACATCCGGTGGCGCAGAAGGCTCGTTCTCGACGGACATCGTCATCGGTGTCAGAGCGTGCCTTGTCGAGTAACGAGTGAAAGCAGACGTAGCAGCATGATTGCACGCCGTCCGTCTGCCCCTGCGCGGGGCACCGGCAAGAAGGCCCGCTGGAGCGCGGCCCAGAAAGCACAACAGAAGTCCGGAGTCCGCGCCGGCGCCCGGGGGCCCGCGCGCCAGTCGCGGTCCGACGAGCGCTCCGGCGCCTCGCGTTTCGGCGGGTCCGAGCGGCGCTTCGAGCGCACCGACCGGTACGGGCGCGACGACCGACGCGATGATCGACGCGACGACCGCCGGGAGAACCGGTACGGCCGGGACGAGCGGTTCGGTCGCGATGACCGGTACCGCCGGGACGAGCGCGGGGGCTACCGGCGCGACGAGCGCCGCGGCGCCGAGCGCGCCCAGCGCGACGGGCGCGACTCGCGCGGTGCGGGCGCCGAGCGGTACGGACGGTCGGATCGGTCCGAGCGATACGGCCGCAGCCAGGGGCGCGACCGGTTCGAGCGTCGCGACGACGCCGAGCGCTACGAGCGCTATGACCGGCGCGGTCGAGACGACCGACGCGAGCGCGCCGTCGGTGACAACCGCCGCTGGAGCCGCGACGACCGCCCCAGCCAGCGCGACGGCTACCGCGACGACCGGCACGATCGCCGGCGTGACCGCGACGAACGTGACTTCCGCGGAGACCGGGACTACCGGGGCAACCGAGACAGTCGCGGTTACCACGACAACCGGGGCTACCGGGACCGCTTCGATGACCGCAGCCGGGAGCGTGGGGCGCGCTGGGAGCGTCGGGAGGCCGACACCCGCAGCGAGGGCAGTGAGAGTGCAGGCGCCGAGCGCCGCGAGTTCGAACAGCGCGACGTCGAGCGGCGCGACCGGTTCCGTGGCCCGCGCGAGGATCGTCGCGACGCCGGTCACGGCGAGCGCCGCCCCGACCACACCGGCTCCCGGCTGCGGCAGCAGGAGCGCCCGGTCGTCGAGCCGGTCGAGGTGGGCGCCGACAATGCGTTCGCCGCGCTCGGCGTGCCCGACGGTCTCGTGCGGCGCCTGGCGCGTGACGGCATCGTCGAGCCCTTCCCCATCCAGACCGCGACGATCCCGGACGCCCTCGCCGGGCGCGACGTGCTCGGTCGTGGGCGGACCGGCTCCGGTAAGACGCTGGCGTTCGGGCTACCGCTGCTGACCCGGCTCGCGGAGGGCGAGCGCGCCGGCGCGAAGCGTCCCCGCGCCGTGATCCTCAGCCCCACCCGCGAGCTCGCGATGCAGATCAGCGACGCGCTGCAGCCGCTCGTGCATGTGCTAGGTCTGCGACACAAGCTGGTCGCGGGCGGCATGCCGTACCCGCCGCAGTTCGAGGCCCTCGAGCGGGGCGTCGACGTGCTCATCGCCACCCCGGGCCGGCTGTCCGACCTCGTCGAGCGCGGCGCCGCCGACCTCGGCGGCGTCGAGATCGTCGTCCTGGACGAGGCCGACCACATGGCCGACATGGGCTTTCTGGAGGCGATCACCGAGCTGCTCGACCAGGTGCCGGCCGGTGGCCAGCGGCTGCTGTTCTCCGCGACCCTCGACAAGGGCATCGACGGGCTCGTCGAGCGCTACCTCGTCGACCCGGTGACCCACTCGACCGACGAGGCGCAGGCCGCGGTGACGACGATGGCGCACCACATCCTGCTCGTCGAGCCGCAGCACAAGAAGCTCATCACCGCCGACGTCGCCAACCGCACCGGACGCACGGTCGTCTTCGTGCGCACCAAGCTCGGCGCCGACCGCGTCGCGCTGCAGCTGCGTGAGCAGGGCGTCTTCGCGGCCGCGCTGCACGGCGGCCTCAACCAGGGCGCCCGCAACCGGGTGCTCGCGGCCTTCAAGTCGGGGGAGATCCCCGTGCTCGTCGCCACGGACGTCGCCGCGCGCGGCATCCACGTCGACGACGTGTCGGTCGTGCTGCAGGTCGACCCGCCGGCCGACCACAAGGACTACCTGCACCGCGCCGGACGCACCGCCCGCGCCGGCGAGGAGGGCACGGTCGTCACGCTCGCCCTGCCGCACCAGCGCAAGCTCATGCAGCGCATCGCCACCGACGCCGGCCTCGGCATCGAGCCGGTGCGGGTGCGCGTCGGCGACGACACGATCCTCGCCGCGACCGGCGCCCAGCGGCCGAGCGGCGTGCCGATCCCCGAGGAGCGGCTGCGCCGTCTCCTCGAGCCGCCGCGGCGGGTTCGTCGGCCCGGGTACGGGCCCCGGCGGCCCGGTGGCTCCGGCCCGCGTCGCGACCGCCGGCCCGGCCCGCAGCGCGGCTGAGCCGCCTGGGCCTCGGCCGCTGCCGCCTCCCGATTGTCCACTCGGCGCCCGTCGAGTGGACAATCGGCGTTTCCGGCTCCGGGCACAGGCCGCTGACCTGCGGTGTTGTGCGGCGGGCCGAAAGTGTCCACTCGTGAGTGGTCACTCCACAGGAGTCTGTGCGATTAGGCGGCTGGGGTCGGTCAGTTCTGGGTGGGGTCGTCGGGGTAGGTGGCGACCCACGCGAGGCGGCCCGGCTGGCGGCGGAGCACCTCGCGCCACAGGTCCTCGGGGTGCTGCGTGAACACGTCGTGCACCTCGGGGTCGACGACGTACCAGCCGTCGTCGTCGATCTCGCTCTCCAACTGCCCGCCGCTCCACCCCGAATAGCCCGCGAACACGCGCATGCCGGCCACGGCCGACATGACGACCTCCGGCGGCACGTCGAGATCGACGACGCCGACGGAGCCGAACAGCAACCGGATTCCCAGGGGTTCGCTGTCGGTCTCGTGGCTGCCTCCGGGCACGGTCACGAGACCGAGCGCGGTGTCGAGCCCGACCGGTCCGCCCTGGAAGAGCTGAGCCGGTTCGCTGACGTGCTCGTGCCACGCCGGCAACACGCGCCCGACCGGGGCGCCGATCGGCTTGTTGAGCACGAGGCCGTGCGCGCCGTCCTCGTCGTGGTGCAGCAGCAACACGACGCTGCGGCGAAAGATGTCGCCGCCGGTGCGTGGGGTCGCCACGAGGAGTCGCCCGGCCAGGAAGTCCACGCCTCCATTGTGCGCATGCGGCGCACGCACATGCCGCCGACCGCGTTGGGCACGGACAGTCTCGAATATCGGACGCACAGCCCTGGGGCGTCGACCCGTCGAATGGCCGTCCTTCCGCCGGGCCGTTAGCTTGCGGCGGGTGAGTTCGCACCCACCGCAGCCCGATCCGTCACCGACCGATCCACCGACCCGCCGGGAGCGCGCCCGCAGCCTGCTGCAGCAGGCGGGCCAGGCCGGCAACTGCCCGCACGGCGTGCACCCCGCTCTCATCCCCGGCGTCTCCATCGACGACCAGCGCAAGAACTACCGCACCGACAAGGTCGTCTTCGGTGTCGTCGCGGTGCTGATCGTCGGCTTCTTCGCGTGGGGCGTGCTGTCGACGCAGACCCTGGAGACCGCCTCAGGCGCGGCGCTGGAGTGGGTGACGACGTACTTCGGGTGGCTGTTCAACGCGCTCGCCGCGATCGTGCTGCTGTTCATGCTCGTCGTCGGCTTCACCCGCTTCGGGCACATCCCGCTGGGCCTGGACGGGGAGAAGCCGGATTTCTCCCGGTTCTCGTGGATCTCCATGCTGTTCGCGGCGGGCATGGGCATCGGCCTGTTGTTCTTCGGCCCGTTCGAGCCGATGCAGTATTACCTGGAGCCGCCGCCGGGCACGGTGGAGCCGGAGACGCGGGAGGCGATGCACCGGGCCCTCGTGCAGACGATCTTCCACTGGGGTCCGCAGGCCTGGGCGATGTACGCGCTGGTCGGCGCCGCGGTCGCCTACGGCGCGTACCGCCGGGGCCGCACGATCCTCATGAGTTCGATCTTCGCGCCGCTGCTGGGCGGTTCGCGCGGCACGCAGGGCTGGGTCGGGCGCACGATCGACATCTTCGCGATCATCGCCACGCTCTTCGGCACGGCCGCCTCGCTGGGCATCGGCGCTCTGCAGATCGGGCGCGGGCTGCAGCTGACGACCGGGCTCGACATCGCCAACCGTGTCGTGCTCATCGGCATCGTCACCGTGCTCACCGTCGTCTTCATCGCCTCCGCGGTCAGCGGCGTGGCCCGCGGCATCCGCTGGCTGTCGAACACCAACACGGTCTTCGCCCTGTCGATGGCGTTCTTCGTGCTGATCGTGGGCCCGACGCTGTTCCTCATCAACTTCATCCCGTCGGTCATCGCCGCCTACCTCGGCGAGGTGCCCAGCCTGTTCGCGTACTCGGCCAGCTTCGGCGACGCCCAGGCCGCCTTCGTCAACACGTGGCCGGTCTTCTACTGGGCGTGGTGGGTCTCGTGGTCACCGTTCGTCGGGATCTTCATCGCCAAGGTCTCCCGCGGCCGCACGCTGCGCGAGTTCGTCGTCACGGTGATCCTCGTCCCGTCGCTGGTGTGCCTCGTCTCGTTCTCGATCTACGGCGGCACCTCGATGTACTACCAGGAGTCGGGTCGCGCCGATGTCGGGGGCGCTCCCAACGCGCAGGACTCGCTGTTCATCCTGCTGCAGGCGTTGCCGGCGCCGGCCGTGACGTCGGTCGTCGTGCTCGTCATGCTCACCGTCTTCTTCGTGACGAGCGCCGACTCCGCCTCCATCGTCATGGGCAGCCTCGCCCAGCGCGGACGCACGGAGCCGACTCGGCGGGTGATCATCGCCCTGGGTCTGATGCTGTCGTCGATCGCCGTCGTCATGCTGCTCATCGGGGGAGAGAGCGCGCTGGAGAGCATGCAGGACCTCATCATCGTCTCCGCGCTGCCGTTCGCGATCGCGATGATCGTCATGATGGTCGCCTTCTGGAAAGAGCTCAGTACCGACCCGGCGATCATCCGCTGGCGCTACGGCCAGTCCGCCCTCGACCAGTCGGTGCGCGCCGGGGTGCGGCGCTACGGAGACTCCTTCGCGCTGCAGGTCTCCCAGGCCGAGGACGGCAACGGAGCCGGTGCCGGGTTCGACTCCCACGACGCCGCGGTCACCGACTGGTACCAGCGCCGCGACGAGTCCGGGCAGCCGATCGACTACGACTACGAGACCGGTCAGTACATCGACAGCGAACTCGACGAGGTCCGGCATGCCACGCCGACGGGGCGTTCGGTAACTGCGCGAGAGGGCAGCCGCACGCTGGACGACCCGAACTCCGAGTCCGGGCGCCGGCCGTGAGGTGAGCGCGCCGGCCTCGGCTGTCTCACAGGTGCGGCAGCCGGGGGCGCAGGTTGAAGTGCGGGCGCAGGACGAGCGAACCGCCCTCGGCGAGCACGTCGCCCAGGCTGCGGCTGGCCAGCCCGCGCTCGTCGCAGATCGTCAGGAGCCGGTTGCTCAGGTCGTAGCGGTCGAGCAGGGGCTCCGGGCCGTCGTCGGCCAGCTCGGCGGCGCCTGCGTGCCCGTCGTGCAGCAGGATGACCGTGCCCGACCGCAAGCTCATCGTGGCCGTGCGCACGCGAGTGTCGTTGTCGACATCGCGGTTCCAGTCCCAGCTCGTCGCGCTCCAGATGACCGACTGCAGGCCGGCGCGCCGGATCGCGCGCCAGGTGCCGGGGGACTGGTCGCCGTACGGCGGCCGGAACCAGCGCACCTCGCGGCCGGTCACTTCCTCCAACTCGGCCTTGCCGCGACGCAGGTTGTCCTCGACGATGCGCGGCGGCAACGTCGACTGGTGCCGGTGGTCGACGCCGTGCAGGCCCACCTCGTGCCCGGCCGCGAGCACCTCGGCGAGCAGACCGGGGTTGGCCCGCACGCTCGTCATCAGCACGAAGAACGTCGCGGTCGCGCCGTGCTCGGCCAGCGCCCGCAGCACCGCCGGCGTACGCGCCGGGGTCGGTCCGTCGTCGTACGTGAAGACGACACGGCTCGTGCCCGCGGCGGGGCGCACGGAACTGACCGAGCCGATCGCGTCGGGGGCGGTCTCCAGCACGCGCATCGCGGCGATCTTGGCGGAGTGGACCAGGGTGGCCTTGTCTGGCATGAGGTCATGGTCGCATCGGGTGCGCGCTCGGCCCAAAGCCTGTTGGCGACCGGAGCCGGTGTGGAGTCGCCGCGAGCCCGTGCGCGCCCATGCGCGCGGCGGCAGCCCGTGCGCGCGGCACCAGCCCGTGCGCGGCGCCAGCCCATGCGAGCGGCGCCAGCCGGTGCGAGCCCGGCGCAGCGGGGGTGCTGAGCTCGGGCGGGAGCGGGCATAATCCCGGTATGACGACGACCTCCCAGCCCCAGACGTCGACGCTCGAGCACACCCAGACCGACACCGACTACCGCACCGACTCCGGCGACCACGAGCGGTTCGCCCACTACGTGCGCAAGGAGAAGATCGTCGAGAGCGCCGTCTCGGGGGAGCCGGTGACCGCCCTGTGCGGCAAGGTGTGGGTGCCCGGCCGCGACCCCAACCGGTTTCCGGTCTGCCCCATGTGCAAGGAGATCTACGAGGGTCTGCGCGCGCCGCAGGACGGTGGCGAGTAGGCCGAAAGGACCGACAGGACCGAAAAGGAGACGGTCTGGACGGCTCGGACCCCCCGGGGCGCCCCGGGGCGCCCCGGGGTGCTCGGGGACGTTCTCGGCGGCGGCCCCTTTGTCCGATCACGAAGCCGCAACGCTCCTGCGATCGAGTTCTCAGTTTTCGCACATAGCGGATAGTGTTGGCGCACAAGCTAGTCGCGCCGCACAGGGGTCGCGCGTCAGCTGCTCTTCCGGGGGTTTTTCGGCGATGTCTCGTCATGCTCTTGCTGTCGTCAGCGCACTGGCTCTGGGGCTCTCGAGTGTCGTTCCCGCGGCAGCGTCGGCGGCCGCGGCGCCCGGCGACCCGGCTCCGAGCCCGGCCGGCTCCAGTGCGCCGACCGGCCCGAGTCCGAGCAGCCCCAGCAGCCCCAGCAGCCCCAGCAGCCCCAGCAGCCCCAGCAGCCCCAGCAGCCCGGCCGACGTGAGTGCCGACAGCACCGGCGTGCGCGTGCCGGCAGCGGTGCAGAAGGGCGTGCCGGGCAGCGTCGTCGACCGCACGAGCGCGATCCGGTGGACGCGCTGCGGCACGATGCAGTGCGCGACGCTGAAGGTGCCGCGGGACTACGCCGACCCGTCCGCGGGCACGATCGACCTCACGGTGACGCGCCGGCCCGCCGACCGGCAGGGCACCGGCCCCGACGGGCGCCTCGGGGTGCTCGTCACGAACCCCGGCGGCCCCGGCACCGCAGCAGCCCAGACCGTGCCGATGTTCGCGCAGATCGTGGGCCGCGACGTGCGCTCCCGCTTCGACATCATCGGCATCAACCCGCGCGGCACCGGCGACGATCAGCCGGCGGTGTGCACCGGCAAGCCCGGCCAGGCGATGCCGAACCTGTCGGAATGGATCTTCCCGACCACCGCCGCGCAGGTGCGGGCCCAGCTGGCGAACGACGCGTACAACGTCGCGCTCTGCCGCAAGGCCACCGGCACGCAGGTGCTGCGGCACATGTCGACCGGCGACTCGGCCCGCGACATCGACGCCGTGCGCGCCGCTCTGGGCGAACAGCAGATCAACTACTACGGCGTGTCGTACGGCACGCAACTCGGCGCGACCTACAGCCAACTGTTCCCGACTCGGGTGCGCACGATGGTGCTCGACGGCACGCTCGACCCGATCGCGTGGACGACCGGCCGCGGGGAGTCGGCCACGACGCCGTCGACCACCCGCGTCAACTCGCACGTCTCGGGGCACGAGGCGCTGCTCGCGGCGATCGCCGAATGCGAGCGGGTCGGGCCCGGCGGCTGCGCCGAGCACGCGACGATCCGCGCCGACTGGGCGCAGTTGCAGGCGTCCCTGAAGCGCGGTCCGATCACGTTGGCCGAGGACTTCTCGATCAGCTACGACATGGTGATCGCGATGGTCAACGCCGGGCTGTACGACTACGAGGGCGTGCCCGACGTGCTGACGATGATCCGCGGCTTCAACGAGCTGGCCGCCGGCAAGCCCGGGGCCGTGGAACCGCCTCCGGTGACGGACCCGCGGGTGAACGCGGCGCTGACCGCCTACCGCAAGGTCGTCGCCCGCGACGAGCGCAACCGGCGCACCCGGATCGCCTACGACCCGCCGGCACCGGAGGAGGAGGAGGCGCCGACCCCGGAGTACTACGCCGCGTTCACGGGCGTCGCGTGCAGCGACGGCGTGCAGCCCAAGGACCCGCAGGCCTGGCCGCGGGCCGCGGCCGTCGCCGACCGTGTCGCGCCCGGCTTCGGCGCGCTGTGGACGTGGGAGTCGTCGGTGTGTGCGCAGTGGCCGTTCCCGTCCACCGGTGCCTACCGCGGGCCGTTCACGACGACGAACCCCGGCGGCATGCTCATCGTCAACACCACCCACGATCCGGCCACCGGCTACGCGGGCGCCCGCGTCATGCGCGAGCTGCGCCCGGACTCCCGGATCGTCACCGTGCCCGGCTGGGGCCACGGGGTGCTCGACACCTCCGGGTGCGCGACCGGCGTGCGTACCGACTACCTGATCTCCGGCGACCTGCCCGCCACCGACCAGGAGTGCGCGCAGGACCACCCGCTGTTCACCTCGCTGCACTGACCGCCGTCGGAGAGCCTGCGATCGGCGGACATCGGCAGGGGTTAGTCTGCTCGGCGCTATGAGTACCTCGGCCGCGGAGAACCTGTCCCCCTCGTTTCCCGAACGCGCCGCCTGGGGCACCGCGGGCAAGCTGCGGGCCTGGCAGGCCGCCGCGCTGGAGAGCTACCTGGAGCGGTCCCCACGCGACTTCCTCGCTGTCGCGACCCCCGGCGCCGGCAAGACGACCTTCGCGCTGCGGGTGGCCGCCGAGCTGCTGCAGGCGCGGATCGTGCAGCGGGTGACGATCGTCGCGCCCACCGAGCACCTGAAGACCCAGTGGGCGGAGGCGGCGGCGCGCGTCGGCATCAACATCGACCCCGGCTTCACCAACACCGTCGGGCGGCACGCCCGCGACTTCGACGGGGTCGCCGTCACGTACGCGGGGGTCGCGAGCAAGCCGCTGCTGCACCGCTCCCGCACCGAGAACGCCCGCACCCTGGTCATCCTCGACGAGATCCACCACGGCGGTGACGCCCTGTCGTGGGGTGAGGCGATCCGGGAGGCGTTCGAGCCGGCCACCCGCCGGCTCGCGCTGACCGGAACCCCGTTCCGCTCCGACACCAACCCCATCCCGTTCGTCACCTACGCCGAAGACGCCGACGGCATCCGGCGCAGCGCCAGCGACTACACCTACGGCTACGCCCAGGCCCTCGAGGACGGCGTCGTGCGGCCGGTGCTGTTTCTCGCCTACGGCGGCGCGATGCGCTGGCGCACCCGCGCCGGCGACGAGATCGCCGCCCGCCTCGGCGAACCCGCCACCAAGGACGTCATCGCCCAGGCCTGGCGCACCGCCCTCGACCCGCGCGGGGAGTGGATCCCCTCGGTGCTCGCCGCCGCCGACAAGCGCCTGACCCAGGTGCGCCGGCACGTCGAGGACGCCGGGGGACTGGTCATCGCCTCCGACCAGGCCAACGCCCGCGCGTACGCCAAGATCCTGCGGGAGCTGACCGGTCAGGCTCCCACCGTCGTGCTCTCCGACGACGCCGGCGCGAGCCGGCGCATCGAGGAGTTCGCCGCCGGCGACCAGCGCTGGATGGTCGCCGTGCGAATGGTCTCCGAGGGCGTCGACGTGCCCCGGCTGTGCGTCGGCGTGTACGCCACCTCCACCTCCACTCCGCTGTTCTTCGCCCAGGCCGTCGGCCGGTTCGTCCGGGCCCGCAAACGCGGCGAGACCGCGTCGGTCTTCCTGCCGAGCGTGCCGACGATCCTCGCGCACGCCTCGGCGTTGGAGGACGAGCGCGACCACGCCCTCGACCGCCCCAAGGCCGCCCAGGACGCCGAGGAGCTGTGGGCCGAGGAGGAGGCGCTGCTCGAGGAGGCCAATCGAGAGCGCACCACCCCCGACGCCGACGAGACGACCTTCCAGGCCCTGGAGTCGGAGGCCGAGTTCGACCACGTGCTCTTCGACGCCGAGCAGTTCGGGCTCACCGCCGCCTCCGGCTCCGACGAGGAACAGGAGTACCTCGGGCTGCCCGGCCTGCTGGAGCCCGATCAGGTCGCGCACGTGCTGCGGGCCCGCCAGCACGAGCACTCCCGCCGCGGCGGGGCGCCCCAGGACCCGCAGGTCTCCGCGCACCGGGCGCTGGCCGCGCAGCGCAAGGAACTCAACAAGCTCGTCTCCGCCTACGCCCGCAAGAGCGGCGCCCCGCACGCCGTCGTGCACAGCGACCTGCGCCGGCACTGCGGCGGACCCAACCTCGACCAGGCCAGCACCGAACAGGTCGGCGCGCGCATCGACGCGATCCGGCTCTGGCTCGTCGGCCGGCGATGACGACGTCGCGGGCCGCGCCCGCGGTCTGAGAGGATTCACCGCATGGAGCAGCGCCCGTCCGGCTGGTACGACGACCCGAACGACGACGACCTCCTGCGGTACTGGGACGGCGTCGTGTGGACCGAGCACGTCGCGAACAAGCGGCCCTCCTACGGCGTCGTCAACGAGCCGGCCGCAGGCGACTCGCCCCAGCAGTGGTCCGCCTACCAGGCCCAGCAGGGCCGGCAGGACCCCGAGGAGGGTCGGCGCGGCCACGCCGGTTTCCCGGGCTTCGGATCGGGCCCGGGCTTCGGGTCGGGTTCAGGCGCACCGGGCGGACCCGGGAGCCGGCCGGCGTTCGGCGCCGGGCGCGGCGTCGGGCGCGCCGCCGACGACGGCATGCCGCTGTCGGGATGGTGGCGCCGGGTCGGCGCGCTCATCGTCGACTGGGTGCTCGTCGGCTTCCTGTGCCTGCCGTTCGCGCTGCCGCGGATCGCGGCCTCCTCCGATCAGCTCAACGCCTACTGGCAGCAGGCCATGGAGGCGGCGGCCAACGGGGCGACGGTGGCGCCCCAACCCCCGGAGCAGCTGGTCGGCGACATCGCGATGATCAGTCTCGTGCAGACCGTCGTCTACCTGCTGCTCGACGCCTACCTGCTGTCGCGCTCCGGGGTCACGCCCGGCCGGCGCCTCACCGGCATCCGGGTGCGGCCCGTCGGTCGTGAGGAGACGGTGCCGATGGCGACCGGGCTGCGCCGGTCGGTCATCAAGAACGTCTCGAACCTCTTCGGCGGGGTGATGCTGCTGTCGACGATCGCCGGGATCTTCCAGATCGTCGACTACCTGTGGCCGCTCGGCGACCGCGGTCGGCAGTCGCTGCACGACAAGGCTGCCGGCACCGAGGTCGTGCGCGCCGGGCCGCTGCGCCCGGGGCACCCGCGACAGCCCGGGCAGCCCGGGCAATCCGGACAGAACAGCGGTTTCTGACCCGTCCGACCGGCCGCGGCTGTCATGGGAGTCGTGGCATGCGCACGAATCGGGCCCGAAACCCGCGTGAGGGCCAGCTGGGGACCACCGTCCCGACTACGCCGCGGCCTCATGCGGCAAGGTGGTTCCGTGGCCATCACAACGTTCGAATCCCTGTCCTCGGTCCTCGACACGTCACGTAAGGATCTGCGGGTCGTCGTCAGCGGTAACGGGGCGGTGCCCTGGAGCCTGCTGCGCGCCGTCGACGCGATCCTGCCGACGTACCGCATGCACATGCTCAACGCGCCCGTCGGGGTGCCGGACCGCACCGGCGTCGTGCTGGAGTCGGCGTTCGTGGGCGCCGGAGTGCGACGCAGCCCGCGCCTCGCGTACTACCCGTGCCGGCTCTCCCAGGTGCCGCTGCTGTTCAAGCGCCGCCTCCCGGTCGACGTCGTGCTGATCCACACGTCGCTGCCGATCGACGGCAAGGTCTCCCTCGGCATCGAGGTCAACATCCTGCCCGCGGCCATCGAATCGGCCCGCGCGAACGGCGGAATCGTCATCGCCCAGGCCAACAAGGCCATGCCGTACTCCTACGGAGACGGTGAGATCGCCGTCGAGGAGCTCGACGGGATCATCGAGGTCGACGAGCCGTTCGGGCCGCACGGGGCGCCCCCGGAGTTGGCCGCGCAGGCCACGCACAAGCCGGCCGCACCGGCTCCGAGCAAGGGCATCGACCGGGCCGAGTCGGCGCGCGTCATCGGCGCCATGGTCTCCGACCGGATCTCCGACGGCGCGACCCTGCAGATGGGCATCGGCGAGATCCCGGACGCCACGCTCGCGGGGCTGCTGAAGAAGAAGGGCCTGGGCATCTGGACCGAGATGCTCGCCGACGGCGTGCTCGCCCTCGACGACGCCGGCGCGCTCGACCCCGACCGCATGCTCGTCAGTTCGTTCGTGCACGGCTCGACGACCCTCAACGACTGGGTGCACTGCAACGACCGGGTGCGGGTGCTGCGCACGGAGAAGACCAACGCGCCGGCCAACATCAGCAAGAACCCCGGCATGACCAGCATCAACACCGCGCTGCAGGTCGACCTGCTCGACCAGGCCAACGCCTCGCGGATCCGCTCGCGCATCCACTCCGGCTTCGGCGGGCAGACCGACTTCACGGTCGGCGCCATGCACGCCCCCGGCGGCCAGGCGATCATGGCGCTGCGCTCCTGGCACCCCAAGGCTGACACCTCGACGATCGTGCCGCTGCTCGACGAGCCGGTGACGAGCTTCCAGCACACCGCGGTCGTCACCGAGAACGGCGTCGCCGAGATGCAGGGCTTCGACGAGCGCACCCAGGCCGCGCACCTCATCGAGTTCGCCGCCCACCCGCGCATCCGCGAGGAGCTGTGGGAGGAGGCCGTGGCCCTCGGCCTCGTCTGAGGCTGAGGAGCACCCACCACCAACGACGCTGAGAACTGCGTGTCGTGGTGAGAACTGCAGTCCGGACCGCAGTTCCGACCACGAACCGCAGTTCTCAGCGTCGTTCGGGAGCGTCGTCAGTCGGGGAGGCGGCCGGCGAGTTCGGCGCCGGCGGAGCGCAGCTGAGCGAGGGCCTTGGTCGTCGACTCGGGGGCGACGCCGGCCGTCATGTCGAGCAGCACGCGCGTGTGCAGCCCGGCCGCCACGGCGTCCAGGGCGGTCGCGCGCACGCAGTGGTCGGTGGCGATGCCCACGACGTCGACCTCGTCGACGCCCGCGTCGGCCAGCCAGTCGCGCAGCCCGACGCGCCCCTCGTGCGGGGCGTGCGGCTCCCCGGTCTCCTCGCCCTCGGTCGTGGCGCCCTCGAATCCGCTGTAGGCGGCGGAGAACTCACCCTTGCGGAAGACCGCCTCGATGTGGGGGAGCGCCGGCTGCAGGCCGGGGTGGAAGTCGGCGCCGTCGCTGCCGGCCACGCAGTGCACCGGCCAGGAGTCGATGTAGTCGGGGTGATCGGAGAAATGGCTGCCCGGGTCGATGTGCCAGTCGGCGGTCGCGACGACCGCCGCGTACTCCTGGTGGTGGGCGGCGATGTGGTCGGCGACGCGCTGCGCGACGAGGGCCCCGCCGGTCACGGCCAGCGAGCCTCCCTCGCAGAAGTCGTTCTGCACGTCGACGACGATCAGGGCGCGAGTGCTCATGTCGGGAGGTCCTTCCTGCGGTGCTCAGGCGGGCCCGGTCGTCGACGCCGGGGCCCTACGGCGCGTCGTCGACGAACAGAGTCGGGATGACCGGCTCACCCTTGGACAGCCGGGTCGCCTTGACGGGCAGTTCGGCGAGCGCGGCGGCGTGGTGCGCCCGGGCCGCCTCGACGCCGGTGTCGACGATGATCTCACCGCCGCTGACCAACTGCACGAGCAATTCGCGATCGTTGTCGTCGCCGGTCGGGCGCTCCCCGATGCCGACCACCTCGGCCTCCGCGACCCCGTTCTCGTCGAGGCGCCGCAGCGCGAACTTGCGCCCGCCGACGGAGGCCTTGTCCTTGCTCTTCTTCGCGACGTCGACCAACCGCCCGGAGTCGTCGGCGCGCGAGACGATCTTGTAGACCAGGCTGGCGGTCGGGTACCCGGAGCCGGTGACCAGCGACGTCCCGACGCCGTACCGGTCGACCGGGGCGGCGGCGAGCGCGGCGATCGCGTACTCGTCGAGGTCGGAGGTGACGACGATCTTCGTGTTCGTCGCGCCGAGCCGGTCGAGCTGGGCCCGCACCTCGTGGGCCTGGGCGACGAGGTCGCCGGAGTCCAGCCGCACCGCGCCGAGGTCGGTGCCCGCCAGCCGCACGGCCAGCTCGACGGCGCGGGTGACGTCGTAGGTGTCGACGAGCAGGGTCGTGTTGCGACCCAGGCTCTCGATCTGCGCGCGGAACGCGGACTCCTCGTCGTCGTGCAGCAGCGTGAACGAGTGCGCGCTGGTGCCGGCGGTCGGGATGTCGTAGGTGCGGCCCGCCTCCAGGTTGCTCGTCGTCGCGAAACCCGTGATGTAGGCGGCCCGGGCGGCGCCGACCGCGGCCCACTCGTGGGTGCGCCGCGAGCCCATCTCGATGCACGGCCGGTCGCCGGCGGCCATGACCATGCGGGAGGCCGCCGACGCCACCGCGCAGTCGTGGTTGTAGATCGACAGCGCGAGGGTCTCGAGCACGACCGCCTCCGCGAAGCTGCCCTCGACCACGAGCAGCGGCGAGTACGGAAAGTACATCTCGCCCTCGGCGTAGCCGTAGATGTCGCCGGTGAAGCGGTAGTCGCGCAGGAAGTCCAGCGTCGCGTCGTCGACGACCTTGCGGGCCGCGAGGTCGTCGATCTCGGCCGGGCCGAACCGGAAATCGGCGAGCGCGCGCAGGAATCGGCCGGTGCCGGCGACCACGCCGTAGCGGCGCCCGTCCGGCAGGCGTCGCCCGAACAACTCGAACACACTGCGTCGGTGGCCCGCGCCGCTATGGAGGGCGGCCTGCACCATCGTCAGCTCGTAGTGGTCGGTCAGCAGGGCTGTGCTCGTCACAGGGGCAGCCTATGGTGGTGGGGTGTCGATAGCGCCCGTTGAACAGGACGAGGTTGTCGGGCAGCCCGTGCCCGAACACGACCGGCCCTGGATCACGCTGGTGTGGAACGATCCGGTCAACCTCATGACGTACGTCACGTACGTCTTCCAGACGTACTTCGGGTACAGCCGGGAGAAGGCGACCCGCCTCATGCTCGACGTGCACCACAAGGGCCGGGCGGTGGTGGCCACCGGCAGCAAGGACGAGATGGAGCAACACACCGAGGCGCTGCAGGGCTACGGCCTGTGGGCCACGTTCCAGAAGGACGACTAGGCGTGGCCCGCGCCTTCCACCGCAAGCGCGCCCTCGGCCGTTCCGCCGGTGCTCGCGCCCGTCGCGGCGTCATCGAAGGGCAGCTCGACGTCGCCGAGCGGGCCCTGCTGCGCTCGCTGTTCGAGCAGACCCGGTTGCTGCTGGAGTCGGTACCGGGTCAACCCGACGCGAGCCCGCAGCCCGCGGACGGGCCGCCGGACCTCGAGGCGATCGTCGCCCGAGCCACCGCCGCCCTCGACGGGCCGGGCGACGACCCGGCGCTGCAGCGCCTGCTGCCCGACGGGCACCGCGACGATCCGCTGGCCTCCGCGGAGTTCCGCCGCCGCTCGGCCGGCAGCGTGCGCCAGGGCAAGCTCGACCGCATCGAGATCGCCGTGGCGTGTCTCGACGCCGCGGACGAGCAGGGGCGAATCCAGTTGGAGCCGGCCCAGGCCGGCGCGTTCGTCGTCGCCCTCACCGACGTGCGGCTGGTGCTCGGGCAGCGTCTCGGGCTGCACACCGAGGACGACATGGACGCCATCGAGGACGAGCTCGCGGCGGCCGACGACGCCGATCCGCGGGTCGGCCTGCTCCTCGCCTACGACTTCACGACCTGGCTCCAGGAGGGCCTGTCGCAGTCGCTGCTGCCGTGAGCCCGGGGCCGGCCCGGCCTGTTCAGCACGTCGGTCCGGGTGCGCGCCGCCCGGCGGCGGCACAGGGTCGTTGCCTGATCGTGACACCGCGAGACGGTGGCGACGGTGGATCGGGCCCGGTGGGTCGGTGAGAATCGCTGCACGTCCCTCGCCAGCAAGGAGTCCACCGTGCGCAGGCAGTCCTTCACCCGCAGTCGCATCCGCTATACCCGCTGGGCCGCCGTCGCGGCGCTGGTTCCGCTGGCCCTGGCCGGCTGCAGCTCGGGCTCCGACGACACCGCCTCAGAGGGCGCGACGGGCACGGCCAGCGGTGGGGTGCAGGTGGTTTCGCCCGGGCACCTGACGGTGTGCACGCACCTGAGCTACAAGCCGTTCGAGTTCAACCAGGACGGCCAGACGGTCGGCTTCGACATCGACATCGTCGACCTGGCCGCCAAGCAGCTGGGCCTGACCACCCAGGTCGTCGACATCGACTTCGAGCAGATCACCACCGGCGCGGTCTTCCAGGCCCAGCGCTGCGACATCGCCGCGGCGGGCATGACGATCAACGACGCCCGGCGCCAGGCCGCGCTCTTCTCCGACCCGTACTTCGACGCCACCCAGGCGCTCATCACCAAGACCGACTCCGGCGTCAACTCCATCGCCGACCTGCGCGGCAAGCGGCTCGGCGTGCAGACCGGCACCACCGGGCAGGAGTACGCGACCGCGCAGGCGCAGGCCAACGGCTACGAGCAGGTCGTCTTCGACGACATGCCGCTGCAGGTCAACGCCGTCAAGGCCGGTCGCGTCGACGCCGCGATCAACGACAACGGCGTGCTCTACGACTTCGCCAAGGACAACCCCGACACCCACGTGGTCGCCGAGTTCGCCACCGGCGAGCAGTACGGCATCTCGGCCAAGAAGGACGACCCGAACGCCAGCGCCATCATCGAGCAGGTCAACTCGGCGATCGCCACCGCCAAACAGGACGGCACGTACGACGAGATCTACAAGAAGTGGTTCGGCACGACCCCGGGCGTGCAGGAACAGGGCGCGACCGGCACCCAGTCGCCCGCGGCCACCCAGTCGCCGGCGGGCACGGAATCGCCGGCGGGCACGGAGTCGCCGGCCGCGGGGCAGACCCCGGCCGAGACCGCCACCGCGGCGACGACGACCCCCTGACCGGGCCCTCGTGACCACCGCAACGACACCGAAGGCGGGGGGAACGACGAAACGCCGTTCCCCCCGCCGCCGGGCGCGCCAGCGGCGCATGGTGCAGTACGCGCTCCTCGTCGTCGTCCTGCTCCTCGCGGCGTTCATGGCCGACTGGAAACAGGTCATCGACGTCTTCTTCCGGCCCTCGCTGGTCGCCGAGACCGTCGGTCCGGGGCTGGCCCGGGCGCTGGGCAACACGATCCTGTACACCGTCGGCGCCTTCGTCTTCGGTCTCGTGTTCGGCACCGTGCTGGCGCTCATGCGCCTGTCCAGCGTCGGGCCGTACCGCTGGCTGGCCCGCGCCTACATCGAGTTCTTCCGCGGGCTGCCCGCGATCGTCGTGTTCATCGCCTTCGGTCTGCTGCCGATCGCCTTCCCGGGCATGCGGATTCCGTTCGATCCGTACGGCACCGTGTGGGTCGCGCTGGGCATGGTCGCCAGCGCCTATCTCGCCGAGACGATCCGCGCCGGCATCCAGGCGGTACCCAAGGGGCAGGTGGAGGCGGCCCGCTCGCTCGGCATGCCCGCCGGCATGGCGATGCGCAAGATCGTGCTCCCGCAGGCGTTCCGCATCATCCTGCCGCCGATCACCAACGAACTCATCCTGCTCGTCAAGGACTCCTCGCTGGTGTACGTGCTCGGGCTCTCGATGAGCGGGTACGAACTGACGAAGTTCGGTCGGGAGGCCTCCCAGTCGAGCGCGAACCTGACGCCGCTGGTCGTCGCCGGCTTCTGCTACCTGCTCATCACGCTGCCTCTGACGGTCCTCGTGGGCCGCCTCGAGGCCCGGTCAGCGAAGGCGAAGTGATGGCCACCGTTCCGCACGACCGGCCGGGTGAACAGGCCGAAGACGTCGTCGTCGTCGAGGGGCTGCACAAGTCCTTCGGCCAGCTGGAGGTGCTCAGCGGCATCGACGGCCGCATCCGCAAGGGTGAGGTCGTGTGCGTCATCGGCCCCTCGGGCTCCGGAAAGTCGACGCTGCTGCGGTGCGTCAACATGCTCGAGGAGCCGACCGCGGGGCGGATCACGGTGACGGGGGAGGAGGTCACCGACCCCGACTGCGACCTCGACGCGGTGCGCAAGGGCGTCGGCATGGTGTTCCAGCAGTTCAACCTCTTTCCGCACCTGACGGCCCTGCAGAACTGCACGATCGCGCAGAAGTCGGTGCTGGGGCGCAGCGAGAAGGAGGCGCGCGACGTCGCCCAGGCCAACCTCGACAAGGTGGGGCTCGGCGACCGCGGCCACTCGTACCCGGCGCAGCTCTCCGGTGGCCAGCAGCAGCGCGTCGCGATCGCGCGGGCCCTGTCGATGGACCCCCAGCTCATGCTCTTCGACGAGCCCACCTCGGCCCTGGACCCCGAGCTCGTCGGTGACGTGCTGTCGGTCATGCGCAGGCTCGCGGCCGAGGGCATGACCATGATGGTGGTCACACACGAGATGGCGTTCGCGCGTGACGTCGCCGACCGCGTGCTGTTCATGGACGGCGGCGTCATCGTCGAGGAGGGCCCGCCGAGCGAGGTCATCGGCAATCCCGCGCACGAGCGCACGCGCACGTTCCTGCAGCGTGTGCTGGATCCGACGCACGTCGACGCCGGAACGGAGGACGCCGCGCACGCCGAGCGGCACCGCTCCGGGGCCTGACCGCACGGCTCTCGACGGAGCCGGTTCGCCCGGTTCGGGCAGGTTCGTTCCGCCCGGGCGCCGGCCCGCCGTGTCCGACGACACTGTTATTGACGTGCGGGGGCGCCCGGTTGCGCCCGTATTCTTGCGGTGTGGCGGACGCTCCCATCGGCATCTTCGACTCCGGATACGGCGGCTTGACGGTGGCCCGCGCCGTGCTCGACCAGCTCCCGCACGAGGCGGTCAGCTACCTCGGCGACACGGCGCGCGCACCCTACGGCCCCCGGCCCATCGCGCAGACCCGGGAGTTCGCGCTCGAGTGTCTCGACAGCCTCGTCGAGACCGGGGTGAAGATGCTCGTCATCGCGTGCAACACGGCGAGCGCGGCGATGCTGCACGACGCGCGGGAGCGCTACGACGTGCCGGTCGTCGAGGTGATCCGGCCCGCGGTGCGGCGGGCGGCGGCGGCCACCCGCAACGGGCGGATCGGCGTCATCTCCACGGCCGGAACGCACCGCTCCCGCGCCTACCCGGACGCGTTCGCCGCCGCTCCGCAGCTGAAGGTCATCAGCCGCCCGTGCCCGCGGTTCGTCGAGTTCGTCGAGGCGGGGATCACCGGCGGTGAGGAACTGCTGGAGGTGGCCCGGGGGTACCTGGAGCCGCTGCAGGAGGCCGACGTCGACACGCTCATCCTCGGCTGCACGCACTACCCGCTGCTCACCGGCGTCATCTCCTACGTCATGGGTGACCTGGTCACCCTGGTGTCCTCCTCGGAGGAGGCCGCCAAGGACGTCTACCGGGTGCTCGCCGATCGCGGGGAACTGTGCCCGGAGCGCCGCGCCGAACACTCCTTCCGCACGACCGGCGACCCGGAGGTCTTCCGCCGGTTGGCCCGCCGGTTCCTCGGCCCGGAGGTCGACCACCTGGAGGTCGAGCGGGACAGGAACGTGGCATGAGACTGCTCGCCGTCGGGTGTTCCGGCAGCTACCCCGGGCCGGAGAGCCCGGCCGCCTGCTACGTCGTCTCGGCGCAGCACGAGGGCCGCACCTGGCGGGTGGCGCTGGACTTCGGCAACGGGGCGCTGGGCGCCATGCAGCGCTACTTCGACCCGCTCGACCTCGACGCGGTCGTACTCACCCACCTGCACGCCGACCACTGCCTGGACCTGTGCGGACTGAAGGTCATGTGGTGCTATTCGCCGGTGCGCCGACCGACCGCTCCCCTGGACGTGTGGGGCCCCGCCGGCACCTCCGCGCGCATGGCCCGGGCGTACGGGGCCGCCGAGCCCGAACCGCTGGAGCCGTGCCTGAACTTCCGCACGATCCGAGCGCGAGAGCCCCTGTCGATCGGTCCGTTCACGATCACGCCCGTGCCCGTGCACCATCCGGTCGAGGCGTTCGGTCTCCGGGTGGAGGCCGACGGCGCGGTGCTCGCCTACACCGGCGACACTGATGCGTGCGACGCGCTGACCCCGCTGTGCACGGGCGCCGACCTCGTGCTCGCCGACTGCGCGTACATCGACGGCCGCGACGACGCCCGGGGCGTGCACATGAGCGGGTCGCGCGCCGCGCAGGCGGCCGTCGCCGCCGGCGGCGTCAAGCGGCTCATGCTCACCCACATCCCGGCCTGGAACGACCCCGAGGTCTGCCGCTCCCAGGCCGCCGAACACTGGCCCGGCTACGTCGAACTCGCCCAGCCCGGCCACACCTACGAGCTCTAGCCGCCCGTTGCCGGCGGGTGGGGCGTCGTTAGGGTGGCGGGCATGACTCGTCACGACGGGCGGGAGCCCGATCAGCTGCGGGAGATCCGCATCACCCGCAACTGGCTCGACCACGCCGAAGGCTCCGTGCTCGTCGAGTTCGGCCGCACGCGCGTGCTCTGCGCTGCCTCCTTCACCGCGGGCGTGCCGCGCTGGCGCAAGGGCTCGGGCAAGGGCTGGGTCACCGCCGAATACGCCATGCTGCCGCGCTCCACGAACACCCGCAGCGACCGGGAATCGGTCAAGGGCCGCATCGGCGGCCGCACCCACGAGATCTCCCGGCTGGTGGGTCGCTCGCTGCGCGCGGTCGTCGACACCACCCAGCTCGGGGAGAACACGATCGTGCTCGACTGCGACGTGCTGCAGGCCGACGGCGGCACCCGCACCGCGGCGATCACCGGCGCCTACGTGGCGCTCGCCGACGCCATCGAGACCGGGCGCCGGATGAAGGCGGTGGCGGCCAAGGCGCGGCCGCTGACCGGCTCCGTTTCCGCGGTGTCGGTGGGGATCGTCGACGGCACCCCGGTGCTCGACCTCGACTACCCCGAGGACGTCTCGGCGGGCACCGACATGAACGTCGTCATGACCGGAGACGGTCGCTTCGTCGAGGTGCAGGGCACCGCCGAGGGCGAGCCGTTCGACCGGGCGCTGCTCGACGCGCTGCTGGGGCTGGCCGAGCGGGGCTGCGCGGAGCTGACGCGGTTGCAGCGCGAGGCGCTGGGGGCGTCATGATCCCGCCGACCGAGTCCGGCGCTCTCGCGGGCGCGGGCTGGGCCGGGGGAGACCGGCGGATCGTGCTGGCGACGCGTAACTCGGGCAAGGTCGTCGAGCTGCGCGAGATCCTCGCCGACGTGCTGGCGCGTCTGGACGCGCAGCTGGTCGGTGTGGCGGAGTTCGGCGTCGCGGACGTCGTGGAGACCGGCGTGACCTTCGAGGCCAACGCGGCGCTGAAGGCGCTGACGGTGGCCCGGGAGACGGGGCTGCCGGCGCTGGCCGACGACTCCGGCCTCGCGGTCGACGTGCTCGGCGGGGCCCCAGGGGTCTTCAGCGCCCGCTGGTGCGGCCGGCACGGCGACGACGAGGCGAACCTGCGGCTGCTGCTGGCGCAGCTGGCCGACGTGCCCGACGAGCACCGCACGGCGGCGTTCGTGTGCTGCGCGGTGTTGGCTCTGCCGGACGGGCAAACTGTCGCCCGCGAGGGTGTCTTCCCCGGGACCTTGACGCGGGAACCGCGCGGCGAGAACGGCTTCGGCTACGACCCGATCCTTCAGGTGGCGGGTCGCGACGAGACCTCGGCCGAGCTGGCTCCGGCGGAGAAGAACGCGATCTCCCACCGCGGCAAGGCGTTTCGCGCGTTGGCCGAGGTCCTGCCCGAACTACTGGGCTGACACCGGCGCGACGGCGATCCTGCGCGTCGCCGGGCGAGCGGTCGGTGTCCTTGCGTGTCGAACCGCCCGGTCGGGGCCGTCGCGTCCACTAGGCTCAGGCGTTGCGCGGAAGTGGTGGAACTGGCAGACACGCAGGATTTAGGTTCCTGTGCCTTCGGGTGTGAGGGTTCGAATCCCTTCTTCCGCACTGCATGCAGCCGGGGCGGGCGCGGTCGTGTACCCGAAACTCGCTGCCGGAGAAGTCCACGGTCCAGGCAAACGTCCTGGTGACTGTTTCGGGGCCGCGCCGGGTCGTAAGTTCTCGCCGTGAACCGCCTCCAAGAAGAGGACTCCGAAGCGTTCGCGTTGTTCCTTGGGACCTTCTTTCGACTGAAGCGCGGGATAGTCTTCGCAGCATGAGGATTCGCGTGGCGGGGGCCGCGGCAGCGATGGCGATCACGTTGAGCATTAGCGGATGTGGCTCGCAGGAGCCTACGGTCTCTGATCCGGGGGAGCAGGCGGCGCAGACCGCCTCCCCGGCTGTGGAGGCAACCACGGCCGCGGAGGCAACGACGACAGCTGCGGAGGCAACCACAACGGCACAGGGCGCATCCGCTTTCGGGCAGGAGGCGACGTGGCCGGACGGGGTGAAAATTCGGATCTCGGAGCCGAAGCCATTCCAGCCGTCGTCCGTGGCCGCGGTCATAGACAAGAGCGTGAAGAACTTCGTAGCCGTGGAAGTGACGTTGACGAACGGATCTTCCGCGCCGGTGGAGGCGTCCAGGACAGTTCTACGAGCAACGTCCGGGGATGCAGAATCCAACGCGGTGTTCGATGGTGAACGCTCCACGTTTCCCACGTCCCGCGTCCTGCCGGGCAAATCGCTGAAGTGGGAGCAAGCGTTCGAGAAGCCGGGCTCGGACTTTCTCTTGACCGTGGACTGGAACTTCGCAAACCAGCCCGTGACGTTCCAGTAACCGACGACGCGCCGCTACGGTCCGGATAGGCCGAAAGGCCATGATGGAGATCGCGGTGGCAACGGTGTCCTTGGCCAACCTGCGCGGTCAGGGCAGCGCGACCTTCAGCGCCTTGGCGAGCGAGGCGACGTGACCGCTGGCGCGCACGTTGTACTTGGCGAGTTCGATGCGGCCCTGGGCGTCGATGACGAACGTCGAGCGGATGACGCCGGTGACCTCCTTGCCGTACAGCTTCTTGACGCCGTACGCGCCGTAGGCCGTGAGCACCTCGCGATCGGGGTCGGACAGCAGGGGGTAGGTCAGCGACTCCTTCTCCGCGAACCGCACAAGCTTGTCGATCGGGTCGGGGCTGAGCCCGTAGACCGCGTAGCCCGCCTCCCGCAGCGGCCCCAGCGAGTCGCGGAAATCACACGCCTCCTTCGTGCAGCCGGGCGTCATCGCCGCGGGGTAGACGAAGAGCACGACGCCCTGACCGGCCAGGTCGCCCAGGGAGACCGTGGTGCCGTCGTGGGCAGAAAGCGTGAACGGCGGCGCCGGGTCGCCGGGTTGGAGTCGGGCCATGGCGGGTAGGTTATCGTCGCAACTAGGACAACCCCGCCGCGGGCTGGCCCGCCGCGCGTCGTTCGGCTCGCACGGGTGGCTGCGGCAGGACCACGCTCGCCGGCAGTGAAAGGACACCGGAATGGCTTCGCAGAACGCCTCGGCCAGCCAGATCGAGAAGGACATCGAGCACACGCGTGCTCGCCTGGCGGCCACCATCGACGAGTTGGCCTATCGGGTCACCCCCGGCAACCTGGCCAAGCGTCAGGTGGAGGCGGCCAAGGTCTCCTTCAACCAGGCGACCCGCACGAACGACGGTGCCGTGCGCTACGAGGTCGTCGGCCCCGTCGCGGCCGTCGTCGTCGGCCTGCTCGCGCTGGCCATCTACCGTCGGGTCCGTGCCTGAGCGATCCGGGGCGGCCAGCGCCGACGACCTACCGATCCGCATGCTGCACGATCGAGTGCTGCTGCGGCGGGAGGGCGAAGACGGCGAGCGCCAGACCGGAGGCGGGCTGCTCATCCCCGCCACCGCCAGCCTCGGCAAACGCCTCTCCTGGGCCGATGTCGTCGCGACCGGGCAGCACGTGCGTGCCGTCAAACTCGGTGACCGGGTGCTGTTCGACCCCACCGACGAGGCGGTCGTCGAGCTTGACGGGCGCAGCTACGTGCTCCTGCGCGAGCGCGACCTGCACGCCGTCGGCGCCGCCCGCAGCGAACCCCGCGCCACCGGCCTCTACTTGTGAACTGCTCCGGCGCCGCCCGCCTTCCCGGTGGGCGGCGCCGAGCCATGCCCCCCACATCCCTGAGAACTGCGTGTCGTGGTGAGAACTGCTGTTCGTGCCGCAGTTCTCACCACGACACGCAGTTTCGAGGATGGGGCGGGCGTCGTGGGGAGCGGCGCGGGACCGGGCTGGGCGGGGTGGAGCGGTCGGCGGACGCAGGCCGTTGACCAGCCGATTTCACCCGTGCGGCCCCTCTGGGGTAGTGTTTCTCCTCGTTGCGCGCCATTAGCTCAATTGGCAGAGCAAGTGACTCTTAATCACTGGGTTCGGGGTTCGAGTCCCTGATGGCGCACTCTTGATCTGCGGAAACACCCCTCGCGTATCGCGAGTTTCGGGGTTCCACTACCTGGTTACGACCCGCATTCGGTCCGAGAGCGATGGACTGGCTCGGGGTCGTGCGCCGTTCACCGACTCTGGGCCGCCGTGCGGGCTCCCAGCGCGACGAGCAGCAGGCCGCCGACCCGATCGATGCGCCGGGTCCACGTCTGGATGCTCAACCGTGAGGCGATCGCTGCCAGCCCGGTCGACCAGATGCCGAGCCAGGCGACCATCACGGTGACATGTACGGCGGCGAGCAGCAGCATGGAGCCCACCCCCACCGACTCCGCGGGGACGAACTGCGGGCCGAGCGTGAGGTACACCGACGCCGCCTTGACGTTCAGCACGTTGGCCACGTACGCGCGATACAGGTGGACCATGGCTGTCGACGGTGCGCCGGTGTCACCCTTCGGTTCCAGGGGCGTGCTGCCTCGTGAGCGCCACAGCAGCGTCACGCCGAGCCCGATGAGGTAGGCCGCGCCGACCAGCCGAAGCAGGTGGTACAGCTCGGCCGAGCGCATCACCACCGCGGCCAACCCGACTCCCGCGAGGACCGCGTGGGTGACAACGCCCGCAGCCGTGCCCGTGATGACCGCCCACGATCCGCGCCGGTCGCCCGCCATGCCGCGGGCGCTGACCAAGGTGAAACTGGCCCCGGGAGTGATGACCAGCGGAGTCACCGCGAGACAGAAGCCCAGCAACGCCGCCGTGGAAAGCACGCCCCCACTGTAAGGTCACCGGCCGAGCCCACCTATCGCACGTGAGCCTGTGCCGATGGACGGGACCGGCCGGGTGCCGCGGAACCGCCTCCGCGGAGTTGGTTCCGTGGGAGAGGGGCGGTCCCGTCTCGGAGGCCGAGAAGCCCGTCTCGGAACGTGGCGAGAACTGCGAAACCCGGGCAGCCGATCAGCGGCAGATGCCGCCGGGCGGCGCCTCAGCGGCGGCGGTCCGCCCGGACGAGCAGGAACACGACGAGGGCGAAGACCGACAGGCCGAGGCCGCCGAGCACCAGCATCGTCACGTTGCCGACGGCCGCTCCCCGCGACGTGTCGGGCGTGGGCGCCGCCTCCGTGGTCGCAGCCGCTGTGGGCGCGGTCGCAGCCGCTGTGGGCGCGGTCGTGGCCGTCGGGGCCGTCGTGGTCGTCGGCGATTGTGCGGGAGCCGGTCCCGTCGCCTGCAGGTCGAACGACACCGACCCGGAGACCGGGTGTCCGTCGGCGCTGACGATGCGGAACCGGATCTGCGTCTGACCCGTCGGCAGGTCCTGCGGGAAGGCGCCGGTGACCGAGGCGCCGCGCACGGTGACGTCGCTCTGGGCGTGCGTGGCGCCGCCGGAGTCGGCGATGACCACCTGCGCGAAGTTCGGGTCGACGTTCTCGTTGAAGGTCAGCTCGTAGTTCTCCGGCAGCTCATTGACCACCGATCCGTCGGCCGGCGTGCTGGAGCGCAGCGCCGCGTGCGCGGACGCCCCGGGAGACCCCACCAGCGCCACCGCCACTGTCATCACCAGCACAGCCACCGCGGCGGCGACGGCGCGCACGGCCCCGACGAGCCCGACGACGTCGACGACCGGGACCGCCCGAGCTGACCCCCCGGGGAGTGCGACGACACGGTGCTGCGGGATCGACATGGTCATCCTTTGCTTGCGCGGGTGAGTGGAAACCCCGCTCGCGCCCGCCGATCCCGCGCGGCGCTGCCGGCGCTCGCGCGGCTGAGGGCGCTCACGGGCTCATCGGCACTGTACCCATGCCGCGCGCCCGCGAGTCGGGAACGTCGAGACCGCCCCGCGCCACGCGCAGAGCCACGGCGTCGACCACGAGCGCGAGCGTCGGCAGCTCGACCGGCGAACGGCTGTCGCGCCCTCGCACAAGAGACCGAAGGTTTGTGTGCAGAATTCCTTATGCAAATCATCAAAGAATTGCGTGCGGATTCTTCGACGGCTGTTGGCGGGATTGTTGCGCGAGTGGTTGCCAGAATCGAACCTTCGTGCTCAGATTGGCGACACCCGCGAGGTGCGGCGCCGGT
>NZ_BCNQ01000050.1 GCF_001515525.1 Piscicoccus intestinalis NBRC 104926
GGTCGACCGCGCCCGCGGCGCCCGGCACCTCGGAGGCCGCGGCCGCCGCGGTCGTGCCGAGCGTCGTGCAGATCATGGCGGCCGGCAGCACCGGCTCCGGCTTCGTGTACGACGCGCGCGGCCACGTCATCACGAATCACCATGTGGTCGCCGGGCGGTCGAGCGTGCGTCTGCAGCTGCACGACGGCCGCACGGTCGCGGCGCAGGTGGTCGGCACGAGCGCGATCGACGACATCGCGGTGCTGCGGGCCACGGAGCCGGGTCAGCTGACCCGGGCGCGGATCGGACGCTCCGGCGAACTGCGCATCGGGCAGCCGGTGATCGCGGTCGGCTCGCCGCTGGGGCTCAGCGGCACCGTGACCGCCGGGATCGTCAGCTCGGTCGACCGGCAGGCCCGGATCGGCGGCAGCCCGCAGCGGTTCGTGCAGACCGACGCCCCGATCAATCCCGGCAACTCCGGGGGCCCGCTCGTCGACCTCGACGGTCGCGTCGTCGGCGTCAACACCGCGATCGCGACCGTGAGCGGCCGCTCGTCGGGCTCGATCGGCATCGGGTTCGCCGTGCCGATGGAGCGGGCCCAGCAGGTGGCGAACCGGCTCATCCGGGGCGGCTGATCCGGCCGACCCGCTCGCCGCCGACGAGCCGCGACGAGCCCCGACGAGCTCCGACGAGCTCGACGAACCCGACGACGCGCCTGGACGAGCCGGGACAGGACCGAGGGGCCGGCCCCTGCCCGGCCCCTCGGTGGTGTGTGGTCTCCCCTGCGTTACGGGGTGTTCTCCCTGTTCAGGGCTCAGGCGGGCGCGTGCGCCAGCTGCGGGTCGGACGTGCCGCGCCGCCGGTAGCGGCTCAGCGCCCACACGCCGACGGCCGTGTAGAGCGCCCCCATGACGATCCAGCTCGCGGGGCCGCCGGTGCTCAGGCCGAGGCCCTGCGCGGTCGCCCCCGCCACGTGCGAGCCGGCGTGGATGCCGACGGCCGCCCACAGCGAGCCGGTAGTCAGCCGAAGGGCGCCCGCGGCCACCGCGAAGCCGAACGGCCACAGCAGGTAGAGGAACCGCTCGAGCAGGTTCTCCTGCCCGCCTTGCGAGATCAGGTGCATGACGCCGAAGACCGCCGCGCTGATCCAGACCGCCCGCACCAGCCCCTTGGCCTGCAGCGTCGTCAGCAGGTAGCCGCGCCAGATGAACTCCTCGGGGATGCCTTGCAGCACGAACGCGAGGAAGAAGACGCCGAGCACGATCTGCCACAGCGGCTGCGACGTCAGGTCCCCTGGCGCCTCGCGTGTGAGGCCGAGGGCGGTGAGCGCGGCGTAGGCGCCCACGACGACGACCAGACTGACGCCCAAACCGATGAGCAGACCGGGCAGGCTCCGCCGGTTCCACTCGATCCCGTAGTCCCGCAGCCGCACCCGGTCGACGGTGCGCGCCACGATCCACAGCAGCAGCAGCGCGCTGACGAGCACCAGCGCCATGCTGCCGAGTTGGAGGGTGCCGGCCAGCGCGACGTTCGACCGGTCCCGGGCGGCCGCGGCCACCGGCGGAATCGCCAGCAGGAGGAGCGGCACGATGTTCATCGCGATCATCAACACGGCGGCGATCACCACACGGACGATCTCCGGAAGGCTGGGTTTCGGTGTGTGGACCCCGGATTCGGGTTCGGCCGGAGTCGTCTGTGCGCTCATGTCCGCCACCCTAGGAAGCCCCCGGCCAGGGCCGCTGCACGCTGCGGTCACGAGTCCTGCTCCGCCGTGCCTGACGGCGGTCACGAATCGGGCATCCAGGACGTGACCCCGGCGACAAGCCCGGAGCCGGGTGCGCTGCCTAGGCTCGGGGCGTGACCGCCGACAGAGATGCCACGCGCACCGCCTCCGCCTCCGGAGTGTTCTCGGGGGAGCCGGGCGGGCCGTCCGATCTCCTCGTCGCCCTGTCCTGCGCCAGCGCGCTGCTCAACCTGTTCGCCCTCGGCGACCTGGGCGGGGGGTGGTGGCGCGGCCCGATCGTCGGGTTCGGCGTGGCCGGGGCCGCCCTGCTGTGGTGGTTGCGCCGCCGCGCCGGCCGTCAGGGTGACGCCGGGGCGGTGCCGGCCTGGAACAGCGTCGCGTTCGCCGCCGTCGTCGGGCTGTCGTTCTTCGCGACCGACGGCATCGTGCAGGTGCCGCTGCTGCTCGTCGCGGTGTTGCTGCTCGTGCTCGACCACGGCCTGGCGCTCGGCGCCGGCTTCGCCGCCCTCGTGCTCCTGGGCAGCGGCGCGGTCATGATCGTCGCGTACGACCGCTCGGTGCTGTTCACGCTCGCGCAGGCCGTGCTGCTCGCGCTGCTGTTCGGCTTCGGCCTCGCCTACGCGGAGCTCGTCGGCCGGCTGCGCAGGGCGCGCGACGACCGCGCCCGCGCCGTCGACGACCTCGGCGCCGCCAACGCCGCGCTGCGGGTGGCCAACGACGAGCTGCGCCGCTCCGCCGCCCTGGAGCGCGACCTCGTGCTCGCGCAGGAGCGGGCCCGCGCGGCCCGGGAGCTGCACGACGGGCTCGGGCACCGGCTCACGGTCGTCGCCATGTCGCTGGATTTCGCCGAGCGCATGCACGAGCGCGACCCGCACCGGGCCTGGCAGGAGGTGCACGCGGCCCGCGAGCAGACTGCCGCGGCGATCACCCACATGCGCCAGTGGGTCCGCGCGCTGCACCCGGCCGAGGTGGGGCACCTGGCCGACGCCGCGGCCTTCGACGCCATCGCCGAGTCGTTCCGCGGCACCGGCCTCGACGTGGCCGTCGAGCAGACCGGGCCCACGCGCTCGTTGCCGCGGCAGGTCTCGCTCCTGTGTCACCGGCTCGTGCAGGAGGGGCTGACCAACGTGCTGCGCCACGCCCGAGCCGGCCAGGTGCGCATCGGCGTCGACTTCCTGCCCGGCCGGCTGCGGGTGCGGCTGCGCGACGACGGGGTGGGCGCCGCCGACCTCACCGAGGGGTTCGGGCTCCGCTCGCTGCGTGAGCGCGCCGAGGCCCTCGGCGGGCGGCTCGATGTCCGCAGCGAACCAGGGGCCGGCACGACGCTGACCGTGCTCGTGCCCGCTGCCGAGGGTGACGCCGCTCCCGCCGGCACCGTCGGCACCGTCGGCGCGGCCGTCTCCCCGGCCGGCTCCGGGCTCGCGTCATGACGACCGTGCTCATCGTCGACGACCAACAGCTGCTGCGCCGCGGGTTGCGACTGCTCCTGGAGACCGTGGCGGACGTCGCCGACATCGAGGTCGTCGGCGAATCGGCCGACGGGCGTGAGGCGCTCGCGGCGCTACCGCGGTTGCGCCCCGACGTCGTGCTGACCGACGCGCGGATGCCCGGCATGGGCGGTGTCGACCTCGTGCGGGCCTGCCGCGAGCAGCACCCCGGCCTCCCGGTCGTCGTGCTGACGACCTTCGACGACGAGGCCCTCGTGCGGGACGCGATGGCCTCCGGCGCCGCGGGCTTCCTGCTCAAGGACTCCTCCCCGGAGTCGCTGGCCGACGCGATCCGGGCGGTCGCGGCGGGTGGCCTCGTCATCGACCCGCGCGTCGCCCGGATCGCGATGGGCGCACCGCGCGCCGACCGACACCAGGCGACCGCGGAGCCGGTGCGGCCCGACCCGTTGGCGATCCTCACCCGCGCCGAACGCCTCGTCGCCGTCGAGGTGGCCACCGGCGCCACGAACGCCGAGATCGCCGCGTCCCTCGTGCTCGCCGAGGGCACCGTGAAGAACTACGTCTCGGCGCTCATGCGCAAGCTGCGGGCCCGTGACCGCACCGCGCTCGCGCTGCGGCTCAGTCGCGACCTGCGACCGGATCCGGACGACGGGTGATCAGGCCGGCGCCCAGACCTCCTGCGCGCGGGTGCTGGTGCTGCGGGGGCGGCGGATGCTCAGTAGGGCGCCGGTGACGATCGCGGCGCCGATGGCGAGCACCGCGGGCAGTCCGGGGTTCAACGGCATGTGGTCCTGGCGGGAGAACAGCACGGCGGCGACGAAGGCGACGGTCACGGCGACGGCGACCTGCACGCCCTTGCGCACCGCGGTGTCTTCGGGCTCGAGCTCGGCGGCGCGCCAGTTCGACGGCGCGCACATGGCGCCGACCGACAGCGCGAGAGCGGCGGTCAGCGACTCGGCGAGGTTGCCCCAGCGGAAGCCCGCCATCATGAGGATCCACAGCACGCCGGCGACCACCAGCGCGAACAGCGAGATGAGGGTCGTCGGGCGCAGCAGGAGTCGCATCATGGGGTCAGTGTCCTCGCAGGCGCGCGCGTGTGTCTACCCATTCGGCCCGACTCGCGCAAGGCCGTCTCGGCGGTGTCTGCGCAGGTCAAACCACTGTGCGAGTCGGCGGGCGGCTCGGCGGGCGACTTGGGCGTGCGCCCGGCGTACGTGAACGGCAGGTCAGAACGGCATGCTGTCTTCGGCTGAGGGAGGTGCGAGCAGGATGCCGTCGACCCGCCCGGCCCGGTTGATCGACACATGCCCGGCCATCTCGCCGGCCTCGTGGCGTAGCAGCACGCGGGCGACCAGCGGTCCGGTCGTCTCCCCGCCCGGGAGCCGGTCACCGTCGCGGTCACGGGACTCGTGCCCGCTGAACCCCTCGAGCTGCCCGACGGAGGCGAGCACGTCGCGCCACACCCCCATGACACGGGGCCGGGTCAGCTCGCGGGAACACGCGTGCGTCATGAGGTCGCGCAAGTCGTCGTAGTCGCCGGCCGCGATGTGGCGGAACACCGACTCCGCGAGCCGGGCGGGGTCGACGACCGGGCCCGTCGTGAGGGCGACCCCGGTGTCGGGGTCGATCGGCTTGCCGAAGCGCTTGAACGCCGCCTGGCGGCTCACGCCGAGAACCCGCCCGATCTGCTGCCATGTGAGCCCGTCGGCGCGAGCGGCGAGCACCACCTGCGTCAGGTGCTGCTCGGCCTCCTGCACCCCGGCCGCCGCCGCCTCGATCGACCCCAGATGCCCCTCCGCACCTGGGGTCTCCGCTGGGCTCTCTGCACCCTCGGCTGGGCTCCCGGCCGGGCCGCGGGCCGCTCCCTCAGCTCCCTCAGCACCCTGAGCGCCCTCAGCGGACGTCGGCGTCGGTGGTGTCACGGGCGACATTCTCGCGCGGCCACAACGCACCGGCGAACATCGCGGCGACGATGCCGAAGATCGCGGCGACGCCGGGGTTTTCGAGCAGGGACCTGCTCAGCACCGCGGTCGTCGCGCCCGCGATGACCAGCTGCCACTGCTTGCGCCGACGCAACTCGGCGGCCCCGACGTCGTCGCGACCGTAGTGCGCGGGCGCACACAGCGCACCGACCACCGTCGCGAGGGCCGCGATGACCCCGACGAGCAGCCGCTGCCACCACTGCCCCGACTCGCCGAGAGCGACGAAGGCAGAGGTCAGCACGACCACGGTGAGGGACACGGACCACGGGATGCGATGCATGACTCCACGCTGACCCACTCACATGCGCGTTGTCAACTACTAGATGACGTCACGCAGGTATCGGACGGGTCGCCGGGTCGGTCTCCGGGCCGGTCTCCAGGCCGGTCTCCAGGGCGCGGCCGGGCTGGCTAGCGTGGGGTGGATGGACGTGACAGCGCGGGCCCGCCGGTGGGCCGACCACGACCCTGACCCCCACGACCGCGACACCGTCCGCGGCTGGCTCGACGCGGCGAATCACGGCGACGAGCAAGCACACCGGAGGCTGAGCGCCGCCTTCGCAGGACCGCTGGAGTTCGGCACCGCGGGCCTGCGCGGGCCGATCGGCCCCGGCGAGTCGGCGATGAACCGCGCCGTGGTCATCCGCACGACGGCCGGGCTCGTGGCGCACCTCGCGCCCCGCACGGACGGTCGGCCGCGGGTGGCGATCGGATACGACGCCCGACGCGGGTCGAGCACCTTCGCCCGCGACGCTGCCGAGGTCGTGGCCGGTGCCGGCGGCCAGGCGCTGCTGCTGCCCGGGCCGCTGCCGACCCCGGTGCTCGCGTTCGCGGTGCGCGCGCTGGACGCCGACGCGGGCGTCATGATCACCGCCTCCCACAACCCCGCGCGCGACAACGGCTACAAGGTCTATCTCGGCGGCCGCGCCGTGGGAGCTGTCGGCAGCAATGACGGCACCGATAGCGCCACCAGCGCCGATGACCCCGGCAGGGGCGTGCAGATCGTGCCGCCCGCGGACGCGCAGATCGCCGCGGCGATCGAGTCCGCGCCGCCGGCCGACGAGGTGCCGCGCGGCGCCGACGGGCTGCGCCAGCTGGGTGACGACATCATCGCCGACTACCTGCGGCGGGCGGCCACGTTGACCACGCCACCGCCTCCCGGGTTGCGTCGGCCGCTGCGCGTGGTGCTCACACCGCTGCACGGTGTCGGCGGATTCGTCGCCCACGAGGCCCTGGCGGCAACGGGATTCGTCGAGGTGCACCTCGTCTCGCAGCAGGCGGCGCCCGACCCGGACTTCCCGACCGTCGCCTTTCCCAACCCCGAGGAGCCGGGCGCGCTGGAGCTCGCGTTGACGCGGGCCCGCGAGGTCGGCGCCGACCTCGTCATCGCGCTCGACCCCGACGCCGACCGGTGCAGCGTCGCGGTGCCCGCCGACGTCGAGGGCGGCTGGCAGCAGCTGTCCGGCGACGAGCTCGGCGCGCTGCTCGGCGACGACGCCGCGAGCCGGGCGGTCGGCTCGGGTGACTCGGGCGCCGTGCTCGCCTCCTCGATCGTGTCGAGCCGGCTGCTCGGGGCGATCGCGGAACATCACGGCCTGCGGCACGTCACGACGCTGACCGGCTTCAAGTGGATCGCCCGCGTGCCCGGGCTGGTCTTCGGCTACGAGGAGGCCATCGGCTACTGCACCGACCCGGCCGCGGTGCGCGACAAGGACGGCATCACGACGGCCCTGCGCGTCGTCGACCTCGCGGCCCGGCTCGCCGTCGACGGCCGCGGACTGCTCGACGCCCTCGACGACCTCGCTCGGCGGCACGGCCTGTACGCCACGGCGCCCCTGACGTTCCGGGTCGACCGACTCGACGAGATCGGCGCCGCCATGGCGCGGCTGCGGGCGCAACCGCCCCGCACCCTCGGCGGCTCCCCGGTCGAGACGGTCGTCGACCTCGCCAACGGCCTGCCGGGCCTTGATCTGCCGCCGACCGACGGGCTGCTGCTCATCAGCGGCGCGGGGGACCGCGTCGTCGTCCGCCCGTCGGGCACCGAACCGAAGCTGAAGTGCTACCTGGAGGCGGTGCTGACCTGCCCGCCGCAGGGTCCGGTGCCGCACGACGAGGCGGGTGACCGGCTCCGGCTGCTCGCGGCGGATGTCACCGCGGCGATCGGACTCACCCCGGGCGAGTAGGGCGTCTGGGGTTCGCACGCTGGACGGCGCGCAAATACGGTTGCCTCGATTCCGTAGGCTGGCGGTATGCGCGTTGCAGTCTTCGGAGCCACAGGTCAGGTCGGGTCGGTCATGCGATCCCTGCTCGCCGAGCGGAGCTTTCCGGTCGACGACGTTCGATTCTTCGCCTCGGAGCGCTCGGTCGGCACGAAGCTGCCGTGGGCCGACGGCGAGGTGACCGTCGAGGACTCCGAGAAGTCCGACTTCTCCGGCATCGACATCGCGCTGTTCTCCAACGGGGCGACGGCGAGCAAGAAGTACGCCCCGCAGGTCGCGGCGGCCGGGGCCACGGTCGTCGACAACTCCAGCGGCTGGCGCAAGGACCCGCAGGTGCCGCTGGTCGTCAGCGAGGTCAACCCCGACGACCTGAACGACATCCCCAAGGGGATCGTCGCCAACCCCAACTGCACGACGATGGCCGCGATGCCGGTGCTCAAGCCGCTGCACGACGAGGCGGGCCTCGTCTCGCTGCGGGTGGCCAGTTACCAGGCGGTGTCCGGCTCCGGCGGAAAGGGCGTGCGAGAGCTGGACTCCCAGCTGCGAGCCGGCTACGCCTCCGGCGACCCGATGGGTCTGGCGCTCGCGGGTGACGCGGTGACGCTGCCGGAGCCGGCGGTCTACCAGGTGCCGGTCGGCTTCAGCGTCGTGCCGATCGCCGGGTCGCTCGTCGACGACGGCACCGGTGAGACCGACGAGGAGCAGAAGCTGCGCAACGAGTCGCGCAAGATCCTGCACCTGCCGGACCTGCGGGTGGCGGGCACCTGCGTGCGGGTGCCGGTGTTCACCGGGCACAGCCTCGCGATCCACGCGGAGTTCGACCGCGAGATCAGCCCGGAGCGCGCGCTCGAGCTGCTGGGCTCGGCCCCGGGCGTGCAGGTCGTCGACGTGCCGAACCCGCTGCAGGCCGCCGGCGCCGACGAGGTGTTCGTCGGCCGGGTGCGCGCCGACCAGGCCGCCCCCCAGGGCAAGGGCCTCGCGCTCTTCGTGGTCGGCGACAACCTGCGCAAGGGCGCCGCCCTCAACGCGGTCCAGGTCGCCGAAGAGCTCCTCACCCGCCGCTGACGCTCCCACCCCCACTCCACGCCCACCCCCACACCCTCCCCATTTCGCTCAAAACTGCGTGTCGTGGTGAGAACTGCTGTTCGTGTCGCAGTTCCGACCACGACACGCAGTTCTCAGTTTGTGCGGGGACGTGGGGAGCCGGTGCGAGGGTGAGTCGGTGAACCGTCTCCAGGCCGTGCGTGACGTGCGTGCGGTGTACGACCGGGTGGCCGACGACTACGCCGACGCCTTCCCCTCGACCGAGCCCGAACAGCCCGTCGATCTGGCGATGATCGACCTCTTCGTGCGGTTGCTGGGCGACACGCGCGGAGGCGGCTCGTCGACTTCCGGCTCGTCGGTGGCTGAGTCGGTGGGTGCCGGCCCGGTGGGTCCACGCGACCCCGGTCCCGGACCGCAGGTGCTCGACGCGGGCTGCGGCGCGGGGCGCCTGTTGCCTTATCTCGCGAATCGTGGCTGCGACGTCACCGGCGTCGACCTGTCGTCCGGCATGCTCGCGCGTGCTCGGCGCGACCACCCGCAGTTCGCCACGGCCGTGGCGTCGCTGACGCACCTGCCGTTCGCCGACGGGTCATTCGACGGCGTGCTGAGCTGGTACTCGACGATCCACCTGTCCGACACCGACCTGCGCCTCGCGCTGGCGGAGGCGGGCCGCGTTTTGCGGCCGACCGGACTGCTGTTACTGGCCTTCCAGGGCGGAGACGGTGTCCGTGACATCGCGCAGGGCATGCGTGACCTCGGCCACGACGTCGTGCTGCAGCGCGCCCACCGCAGCGCGGACAGCGTCGAGAAGGCGTTGGACCAGAACGGCTTTCGTGTGCGCGCTCGGCTCGAGCGCGATCCGGTGGCCCCGGAGCGTGACCCTCAGGTCGTGCTCCTCGCCGCCCGCGTCGGTGCCTCGAACGCCCCCATCGCTGACGCTGAGACTCGACGCCCCCATCGCTGAGAACTGCGTGTCACGCTGAGGACTGCGGTTCGTGTCGCAGTTCTCACCACGACACGCAGTTCTCAGCGACGTGCCCAGGGGCTTTCTCTCGCGCCGATCTCAGGGGCGTTTCGGCGGCGACGTCGGTCCGCGGGGGTCTGTCAGCGCGGGTCGGTCAGCGGGGGTCGGTGGCGAGGAGGCCGAAGACGAGGGTGTCGGTCCACTCGCCCTTGCTCCACCAGTTCTGGCGCAGGTGCGCCTCGCGAGTCATGCCGAGGCGTTCGCACAGCCGAGCGGAGGCGTCGTTGCGGGCGTCCATCTGGGCCTCGATCCGGCGCAGTCCGTCGACGAGGGCCGCGTCGATGAGCGCGGCCGCCGCCTCCGCGGCCAGTCCCTGACCAGCGCATTCGGGTGAGAGCATCCAGCCGATCTCGGCCAGCTGCTCGGACTCCCCGGTCAGCCACAGTGCAAGGTCGCCGACCACGAGTCCGTCGCGCTCGATGACGAGCGCCAGTGCGCGGGCAGGCGACCCGAGCCCGACCCGCTCCACTCGTTTGTCGAGGTGCTCCCGGGCGTCCTCGCGCGTCCAGGGTTCGTGCAGCAGAAAGCGGACGACCCCCGGGTCGGCGTAGATCGCGAACAGCGGCTCAAGATCGTCCGGCCGGTGCAGCCGGAGTCGAAGGCGGTCGGTGGCCAGCGGCAGATCGATCGGCATGCTCCTCCGGTTCGGTGCGGTTGGGTGGGCTGCGGGCTGCGGGCTGCGGGCTGCGGGCTGCGGGTGCGAGGCGGGTCACTGGTCAGCGCTACCTCGAACTCCTCTCACGACCACTTTCCACGAATGTCTCCTCGCACGCGCACCATGCTGGCGATGGCGCGCCGCCACCTCCGTGACGCCCACGAGCACCCGAACGGCCACGACGCGGCCGCGCTGCGCGAACGCGCCGGGCACGCGCCCGGTTCAGTTCACGAACTCCCGCGCCCCGCGTCCAGCGCGGCGAGCACCCTGAAGACTGCGTGTCGCGGTGAGGACTGCGACACGGACAGCAGTTCTCACCGTGACACGCAGGTCTCGGGGTCGTTGTTGTCAGGGTCGGTGGTCGTCAGGCTCGTTGGTTGGTTGAGGGGCGTGGTTGTCAGGGGCGATGCGCGGGGTCGTTGAGGCCGTCCAGGACGGCGCGGGTGCCGGACAGGCCGAGCCGGGTGGCGCCCGCCTCGATCATCGCGACCGCAGCCTCCGCGGTGCGGATGCCGCCGGAGGCCTTGACGCCGAGCCGGCCGCCGACGGTGCGGGCCATGAGCGTCACTGCCTGCACCGAGGCCCCACCCGCCGGGTGGAAGCCGGTGGACGTCTTGACGAAGTCGGCGCCCGCGCGCTCCGCCGCCTGGCAGCACGAGACGATCTGCTCGTCGGTCAGGGCGGCCGACTCGATGATGACCTTGAGCACGACCGGAGCCGCGCACGCCGCCCGGACCGCCGCGATGTCGGCCTCGACGCCCGCGATGTCGCCGGTCATGACGAGCGCGAGGTTGACGACCATGTCGACCTCGTCGGCGCCGTCGCGCACCGAGCGGGCCGCCTCGGCGGCCTTGACCTCGCTGTGATGCGCGCCGGAGGGAAAACCGCACACGGTCGCGACGCGCACCGACTCCGGCGTGGCCACCGGCAGCAAGTTCGGCGAGACGCAGATCGAGTAGGCGCCCAACGCGGCGGCCTCCGCGGCCAACGCCGCGACCTGCTGCGGCGTCGACTCAGGCTTGAGCAGCGTGTGGTCGACGAGAGCGGCGACCTGCTCGCGGGAGAAGCTCATGGCTCCCTACCCTCGCACGCGCTCGCAGCCCTCGCACCCATGGCGCCTGCGCGAGCGCTCCCGCGGCAGCCGCCAACTCGGCGCTACTCCATGTCTTCCAACTGCCGCCCGGCCGTCTCCGGCACGAACTTCAGCACGAAGAAGAAGGAGGCGATGGCGGCGATGGTGTAGAAGCCGTAGGCGAACCACAGGCCGAACTCGGCCATCGACGGGAAGGTCGTGGAGATCGCGAAGTTCGCGAGCCACTGCGCGCCGGCGGCGATGCCGAGGGCGGTGGAGCGGATGCGGTTGTTGAACATCTCGCCGAGTAGCACCCACACGCCTGGGCCCCACGACATGCCGAAGAAGACGACGAACGCGTTGGCGGCGAAGAGCGCCACGATGCCCTCGCCCTGCCCCAGCTGCGGCGAACCGGCGACGATCGGGGCTTGACTGAAGATCCAGGCCATCGTGCCGAGGCTGAGGATCATGCCGGCGGAGCCGATGAGCAGCAGCTTGCGACGCCCGATCTTGTCGATGAGCGCGATGGCGACGAGCGTGACGATGATGTTGGTCACCGACGTGATGACCGTCTGGGTCAGCGCGTCTTCCTCGGTGAATCCGACGGCCTGCCACAGCGTGGCGGAGTAGTAGAAGATCACGTTGATGCCGACGAACTGCTGGAAGACCGACAGGGCGATACCGATCCACACGATCGGCAGCACCTTGCCCGAGGCGCCTCGCAGGTCGGACAACGAGGCCTTGGCCTCGCGACGGACGGTGCGGCGGATCTCGGCGATGCGCTCGTCGATGCCGTCGATGAGCACCTTCGAGAGCACCTCGCGGGCGGTGTGGTGCTCGCCCTTGGCGACGAGATAGCGCGGCGATTCCGGAATGGTCAGCGCGAGCGCGCCGTAGATGATGGCCGGGATGACCTCGGTCATGAACATCCAGCGCCACGCGGGGAGGCCGAACCAGAACTCCTCGCCACCCCCGCCGGCGGCCGCGGCGATCGCAAAGTCCGAGAGCAGGGCGACGAAGATGCCGGTGACGATCGCGAGCTGCTGCAGGGAGCCGAGCCGCCCGCGGATCGACGCCGGACTGATCTCCGCGATGTAGGCGGGGGCGATGACCGAGGCGGCGCCGACGCCGATGCCGCCGACCGCGCGCCACAGGATCATGTCCCACGGTCCGAACGCCAGCCCGGAGCCGATGGCGCTCACCGTGAAGAGCACGGCGGCCAGCACCATGACCCGGATGCGGCCGATGCGGTCGGCGAGCGCGCCCGCGAGGTAAGCGCCGACCATGCACGCCAGCAGCGCGGAGGAGACGACGAAACCGGTGAGCCCGGCGCTCATGCCGAAGTCGTCGCGCATGGGGGTGACCGCGCCGTTGATGACGGCGGTGTCGAATCCGAAGAGGAACCCGCCGAGGGCGGCGACGGCCGCGAGTTGGATGACCCGCGCCGTGTGGAACCGCTCTTCGACGGTGAAGGGCTGCGACATGATGTGCCTCGATGTGACGGGCCGGCGCGGCATCGGCCGCGGCGACGAGGATGATGCGAGAGCAGATTGGTTGGTGACCCTAGCCCTTCCGGGGCGCGTCGCGCCCGGTCGAACACAACGGGTCGGTAACGGAAACGGCAAAAAAACGCTTGCAGCCGTGGGGAATTCAGCCGACGACGCGCTCCAACACCACGCTGCTTCGGGCGCCGCTGCCCTCGTCCGCCGCAGGGTCGATGACGATTCCCTCGGCCAGGGCCTGCCTCGCTCGATCGAAACGTTCGGGGGTGTCGGTGTGCAGCGTGAGCAGGGGCCGACCCGCGCGCACCCGTTCGCCCGGCGTCGCGTGGATCTCCACCCCCGCGCCGAGCTGCACCGCCTCGCCCTTGCGGGCGCGCCCGGCTCCGAGCCGCCAGCTCGCGACCCCGACAGCGAGCGCGTCGAGCCGGGTCAACACCCCGTCGGTCTCGGCGCACACCTCGTCCGTGTGCCGGGCCACCGGCAGCGCCGCCTGCGGATCACCGCCCTGCGCGCGGATCATCGCCCGCCACGAATCCATCGCCCGGCCGTCGCGCAGCCGCTGCGCCACGTCGGGCTCCTCCATGCCGGCGAGCGCGAGCATCGACTGCGCCAGGGTGGCGACCAGTTCGACGACGTCGGGTGGCCCGCCGCCGGACAGCACCTCCACCGCCTCCCGCACCTCGAGCGCGTTGCCGACGGTGCACCCCAGCGGTGTCGACATGTCGGTGAGGAACGCGGCCGTGCGCACGCCGGCGTCGGCGCCGAGATCGACCATGGTGCGGGCCAACTCCCGAGCGGACTCGACATCGCGCATGAAGGCCCCCGACCCGACCTTGACGTCGAGCGTCAACGCCTGGGTGCCCTCGGCGATCTTCTTGCTCATGATCGACGCGGCGATGAGCGGGATCGAATCGACCGTGCCCGTCACGTCGCGTAGCGCGTACAGCTTGGCGTCGGCCGGCGCCAGCTGCGCGCCCGCCGCGCACACCACCGCCCCGACCTCCCGCAGCGCCGACCGGAACTCCTCGTTGGACAGCTCGGCCCGCCACCCCGGGATCGACTCGAGCTTGTCGAGCGTGCCTCCGGTATGCCCGAGCCCGCGTCCGCTGAGCTGCGGCACGGCCACCCCGTACGACGCGACGAGCGGCGCCAGCGGCAACGTGATCTTGTCGCCGACACCGCCGGTGGAGTGCTTGTCGGTGGTGGGACGACCCAGGTCGGACAGGCTCATCCGCTCTCCGGAATCGATCATCGCGGCCGTCCAGCGGGCGGTCTCGGCGCGATCCATGCCGCGCCAGAAGATCGCCATCGCCAACGCCGCCATCTGCTCGTCGCCCACCCGCCCGCGCGTGTACGCGTCGACGGTCCAGGCGATCTGCTCGTCGCTGAGTCGGCCTCCGTCGCGTTTGGTGCGGATGACGTCGACCATGTCGTGCTCGCCCGCGCTGCCCATGTCACGCTCCTTCCGTGGAGCCGGTGTGGCGGCGTCGTCACCGCCCGTCCGGTCGTTGCCGACGAGTCAAACACCGACCCCCGACAAGATGCGCGCGCGGCCGGGTCGGTGGATCTTGTCGGTGCTCGGTGCGAGCCTGCTGCGCATGAGCGACGACATCACCACCAGGTCCACCGCGGGACCGACGGCTCCCGCCCCGCCCCCGACTGGATCGAGCGGGTCGAGAGGGCTGGGCGGGCCGGCGGGCCCGGCCGGCGATCCGCCCAGCGACGGCGAGCTGCTCGACCTGGCGCGGGTCGCGGCGGCTCGGGCGTACGTGCCCTACAGCGGGTTTCCGGTCGGGGCCGCGGTGCTCACTGCCGCCGGAACGGTCGTGACGGGCTGCAACGTCGAGAACGCCTCGTACGGGCTGGCGATCTGCGCCGAACGCACCGCGTGCACGCGCATGTGCGCCGAGAACGACGCCGACGACGCCGACGCGCGCCGCATCGTCGGGGTGGCGGTCATCGGATTGAAGGCGGCCCCGTGTTTCCCGTGCGGCGCCTGCCGGCAGGTGCTCAACGAGTTCGGCTGCGAGTACGTCGTGGTCGACGAGGAGGGCGTGACCACCCGATATGCGTGGGAGGAGATTCTGCCCCATGGCTTCGGCCCCGACGATCTGTGAGGAGGGCTCGCGGCCGTCGACCGGTAGGTCGATGGAGTCGTGGCTCGCGCCGTGGCCACGCCGGCGGGGCTGCTCCCGAAGAGGTTGGCGTACACAACGGCTGGGCGAGTCGACGCGGTCTGCCGGTAGGGACCGTTGCCGGTCCGGCCGGGTTGACCGGGGTGACCGGGCTGACCGGGCTGGCCGGGTTGACCGGGGGGCGGATGCGTCGAGGCGCGCCGCGCCGGGTACGGAGCGGCCATGAAGCGCTACGCACTCCTTGTTATCGGCAGCGGACCGGCCGGGGTCAGCGCCGCCCGCGGTTATCTCGACGCGGGCGGCCCCGGCCCGGTGTGCCTCGTCAGCAGCGACGGCGACGCGCCGTACGAGCGGCCGCCGCTGTCGAAGGAGGTGCTGGCCGGGCAGTCCGCGCCGCAGGGTGACCCGATCGACGGTGAGCCTCTGCCCGAGACGGTGGAGCTGCGGCTCGCGACCACCGTCTCCCACGTCGATCCCGGCGAGCGCACAGTGACGGCCGGGGAGGAGGTGCTCGGCTACGACCAGCTCGTCGTGGCGACGGGAGCCCGACCGTTGCCGCTGCCGGCGGTCGATGCCGACGCCGACGTGCACATGCTGCGGTCGCTCGACGACGCCCGCCGGCTGACGCAGGCCGCCGAGCATGCCCGCACGGCGCTCGTCATCGGGTCGGGCTTCATCGGGTGCGAGGCGGCGGCGTCCCTGGCCGCGCGCGGCATCGACACCACGATGGTCACCGTGGAGGCGGCGCCGCAGCGCGAGCGGCTCGGCGAGCACGCGGCGGCCGCCATCACCGACTGGCTCACCGGCGTCGGTGTCACCGTGCGCACCGGGGCGAGCGTCACCGCCGTGCGCGCCCCGCGCATCGTGCACCTCGACGTCGACGGGGCCGCCGGCACGCTGTCTCCCGATCTCGTGCTCGTCGCGATCGGTGTCGAGCCCGGCGCCGGGTTTCTCGCCGGCAGCGGACTGCAGGTGTACGAGGGGCGGCTCGTCGCCGACGAGCACCTGCAGGCGGCCCCGGGGGTGTGGGCGGCCGGCGACAGCGCCCGCGCGATGCACGCCGTCGCCGGTCGCGCGCTGGCCGTCGAGCACTGGGGCGACGCGCTGGCGATGGGCGAGCTCGCCGGTCTCAACGCCGCGGAGCCCGACCGGCCCGGCGCGTGGAGCGACGTGCCCGGGTTCTGGAGCACGATCGGCGAGCACACGCTGAAGTACTCCGCCTGGGGAGACGGGCACGCCCGGGCCGAGGTCGACGCGCGACCGGGCCGGTTCACGATCTGGTACGGCGACGAATCCGACCGGCTCGTCGGGGTGCTCGCGTACAACGCCGACGACGACTACGAGCGCGGGGAGGCTCTCATCGCGCAGGGCGCCGACCTCGCGGCGGCCCGCGCCGGCGCGCAACCGCCGACCGGCTCCGGCCTCGGTGCCGGCGCCGACGAGGCGGCGGAGGAGAGCGACGGGGAGGTGGGGCGCGAGGGCTGAGTAGAAACCCTGCCGCGAAACCGGGTGCGACAGGCCCGGCCACGCGGCGTCACGGCTCGGGGCCGAGGGCGCGCGAGGGCGTGGCGGGGCGCCTTGGCTGTGTCACGGTCCGGGTGCCCAGGCCGCGAACGCGTGGGGTGGCCGTCATGGCTGCGGCACGGCCCGGGTGCTGAGGTCGCGAGCGTGTGCCGGGGCCGTCATGGCTGCGCCACGGGCCGGGTGCCGAGGTCGCGAGCGCGTACCGTGGCGGCCATGGCTGCGTCACGCGGGTCGAAGAGCCCGGCGATCCTCGTCGAGGCCGGTCCGGTGGAGGTGCGGGTCAGCAACCCGGACCGCGTCTACTTTCCGCAGCTCGGGGTCACGAAGCGAGATCTCGTCGACTATTACCTGGCGGTCGACGACGGCATCGTGCGCGCGCTGCGGGAGCGGCCGTGCATGCTGCACCGCTTTCCCGAGGGGCTGACCGGCGAGAAGGTGCACCAGAAGCGGGTGCCGCGCGGTGCCCCACCCTGGTTGGAGACCGTGCGCGTCTACTTCCCGCGGTTCGGGCGCACCGCCGACGAGCTGTGCGTCACCCACATCGGCGCGGTGATCTGGGCCGTGCAGATGTCGACCGTCGAGTTCCATCCCTGGAACAGCCGGCGCGCCGACGTCGAACGCCCCGACGAGTGGCGCATCGACCTCGACCCCGGCCCGGACTGCGACTGGCCGCGGGTGCAGCGGGTGGCCGGCGTCGCCCACGAGGTGCTCGACGAGCTCGGCGCCGTCGGCTGGCCGAAGACCAGCGGAGGCCGCGGCCTGCACATCTATGTGCGGATCGCGCCCGACCACGGGTTCGCCGACGTACGCCGGGCCGCGCTCGCGTTCGCCCGCGAGGTCGAGCGCCGCGCCCCCGACGACGTCACGACGACCTGGTGGCGCAAGGACCGCGACCCGGCCGCGCTCTTCGTCGACTACAACCAGAACGCTCGCGACCACACGATCGCCGCCGCCTACTCCGTGCGCGGCACCGAGCGGGCCACCGTCTCCGCGCCGGTGACGTGGGACGAGATCGACGACTGCGAGCCCGACGACTTCACCGTGCTCACCATGCCGGCCCGCTACGAGCGCCTCGGTGACCTGCACGACGGCATCGACGAGGCGGTGTTCGACATCGCGCCGCTGCTGGAGTGGGCCGAGCGCGACGACGCGCAGGGGCTGAGCACGGACGACCCCGAGCCGCCGGAGGCCGAGGCCGAACCCGAGATCTCGTAGGCCACCGGTCCCGACAGCCGCGCGGCCGTCCGGCCACGCGATGCGCGGGACCCGACTGCCGACCGGACGGCGGCGCAGGCGCGAACCTCGGGCGTCAATCTCGGGCGCGAATCTCGCGCTACCTCGGACGCGAACCTCGGGCGCGACCGGGTCGCCGCGAATCCGGCATCCTGGGGCGATGCACCCCGTTCAGCCTCGCGTCGTCGTCATTACCGGAGCCGGTTCGGGCCTGGGCCGGGCGATGGCGCTCGCCCTCGCCCGCGGCGGCCACGCCCTCGCGCTCGCGGGCCGCCGCCGCGAGGCGCTGGAGGAGACGGCCGCACTCGCCGCCGCGGCCGCCAGCGAGGACACCGCCCGAGCCGCCCGCGACATAGACGCCGCGACCGCTCGCGACGCCGGCGACCCGGACGCCACCGAGCCCACCGACCCGAACGCCAGCGAGGCCGGGCAAATCCTCGTCGTGCCAACCGATGTCACGGTCGCGGGTGACGCGGACCGGCTCGTGGAGGCGGCGGTCACCGCCTACGGTCGGCTCGACGCGCTGGTCAACAACGCGGGCACCGGTGTCGGCGGCGGCACGATCGACGAGATCGACGACGCGGCCTGGGAGCAGGCGGTCGCGGTCAACCTCACCGGCTACTTCCGGTGCGCTCGCGCCGCGTGGCGCCAGATGCGCGCGCAGAACCCGAGCGGCGGCCGCATCATCAACAACGGCTCGATCGCCGCGCAGGTCCCGCGCGTCGGGGGCCTGGCGTACGCGACGACCAAGCACGCTGTCTCCGGGCTGACGAAGTCGCTGGAGATCGACGGGCGCGGCCTCGGAATCCGGTGCACCCAGATCGATATCGGCAACGCGAGCACCGCGATGACCGCGCGAATGGGTGAGGGCATCGCCCAACCCGACGGTTCCAGGCGCGTCGAGCCCACCTTCGATCCCGGGCACGTCGGTGAGCTGGTGCGCTATGTCGTCGAGTTGCCGCTGGACGTGACCATGCCGTTCGCCACCGTTGCCTCTGCCGAAATGCCTTGGTTGGCAAGGGGTTAGCGCGGGGCGCCGAGTATTCGTCAATCACGCACATTCTTTCGACGGTTCACGTCATTGTTTTCCACGCCGCCGCGTGCGCACATGCGAATTCGACGTGTTCCACATAATGGGCCGAACGCGTGACTATGGTGATTCGACAGAATGGTCGCGCCTGGCGAGGGGGACTCGTGAGCGAACCGATTTCCGCACAAGAGGTCAACCGTCAGTTGCGCGGTCTGCGCGCGATCGAACGGGTGCGCGACGTGGTCGACGACCGCTTCGAACTCGAGGTCCAGCGGGCGGTGTGCTCCGGCGCGCCCTACCCCGTCGACCGGCTCCGCGCCCGGCTCACCGGCCTCGGCGAGGGCCGCGAGCCGCGAGTCCGGTTGCTGTTCGAGCTCTTCGACCGGGGCGCGCTCGACCTGCACGCCCTCGCCGACGCGCCCGCCACCTGCTTCTTCCTCGGCGCGACGAGCCGCTACCACCGCCCGCTGGACGACTGGCTGCGGCTGCTGCGCCGGGTCGCCACGACCGGCCGGGGTGCACAGGGGCCGCGCGAGCACGGCATAGACGCCGAGCTCTGGACCGCCGGTGACCTGCTCTGGAGCCCGTCCCCGACCCAGGTGCGGGCCCACGCCGACTACCTGACGATCATGCTCGGCCGCCGCGTCGGCGTCTGGCGCGCCCGCACCGGCGCCCACCCGCTGCCCCCGCTCGCCGTCGACCGCTGCTCACCGGGTTCGCCGCGCTGGGTCGTCGATCCCGCCGTGCTCGACCTGGCCGACGCCGTGCTCGAGGTCGAGGGGGAGGCGGTCGACCGCCGCGCCCCGCTCTTGCCGCGCCCGCGCCACGTCGTCGAGCGCTGACCGCCACGTCGAACGGGCGCCGCCGCGGTCGACTTCAGGCCCGCCGCAACAGGCCGAATGGTTCACCGAGACCGACCGGATGCGAGACGAGAGACGGGGCATGGACGCTGCGTTCGAGACACAACAGCGCCGATCGACCAGCCTGGGCTGGCGGTTTCGGCACAGCCTGTGGATGATTCCGGCGTTCGTCGGAATCGGCGCGCTGGCCTGGGTGAGTTTCGTCTACGTCGCCGCACGCACCCGACGCCGCTCCTGGATCGGCATCGCCGTGTTCTTCGTGGTCGCGGGCGCGGTCGCGGCATTCATGCCGGAGACCGAGAACAACGTCTCCGGCGGAATGCTCGTCTTCGTCTGGGCCGCAGCGATCGTCACCGCCCTCCTGCTCAACCCCTCCTACCACGAATGGCTCGCGCAGCGAGATCAGTCAGGGTCCACCGCATCGGGGCCCAGCGCATCGGGGCCCAGCGCATCGGGATCCACGGCAACGGGACCGCAGGACACTCGGCCCGGCGCCCCGGGATCGACGGCCCCCGGCTCGACCGGCCCGGTGTTCGGCGCGAGCGGCCGCTGGGAACACCCTGACCAGCCCTGACCAGCCCTGACCAGCACTGATGCGCCCTGACCAGCACTGATGAGCACGGACCAGCCCTGACGAGCACTGCTGAACCGGCGGGGATGGTCGGGCGTCAGGCGATGAGGGCGGCGGCGCCGAGGGCGCGCCGGGTGCGGTCCTGGGGGCCGTAGACGCCGACGAGGTGCCAGTCGGGCCGGCCGCGCAGTGCGCCGCTGAGGAAGTCGTAGACCTGGTCGGCGTCCACCTCGGCGCGCCAGACGGTGTTGACGATGCCGTCGCGGGTCTCGGACCACGACGCCCCGGCCGCACACCAGGAGCGCGTCACCGAGGCGACCCGGGTGGCGGGCACGTCGTCGTCGAGGCGGATGACCGACAGGCTCAGGTCGCCCGGTTCGGCGATGCCGACGATCACCGGCTCCCCCGAGCCCGAGCCCGAGCCCGAGCCGGAACCGGAGCCCGAGCCGCAATCGGGGTCGGTCGCGACGATGTCGCCCACGGCGAGCGGGGCGAAGAACGACGAGGTCAGGAGCCGGTAACGGTTGTCACCGACTCGCGTGGCCGAGAGCCGTTCGTCGTCGGGCTGCAGCGCGCGGGGTCGCAGCGACAGTCGCACCGAGGTCACTTTGGCAGTCACGGCGCCTAGTCTGCTCCTTCCCGATCCGGGCCTCGTGGGCGGTTCCACACATGGGGGCGCCGCGCCGCCGACCGCGACGCGGCGCCGGGGTCGAGCGCCCGAGGGGCCCGACCCGTCTCCGGCTAAACCGAAGGCAGAGAGTCAGTTTCCGAACATGTTGTCGAGCAGTCCGCCGCCGCGGTTGCCCCCGCCACCGGAGCTGTGGTGCGGCTGCATGTTCTCCGAGGGCTGCACGAGCACGTGGCCCTGGCCGCCGAACGCCATCTGCAGGGTCTCGCCGGAGCCGCCGCGCAGCATCGAGCCGAGTCCGCCGGTGTCGACGCGCACGTCCATGCGCACCCCGGAGGTCCACATCACGACGGCCTGCGGGTCGCCGAACGTCGGCGCGGAGCCCACGTCGAGGGCGACGGGCTCGCCGCGGGTGGTGACGGCGACGTAGCCGGTGCCGCGCAGCGAGACGTTGTACAGGTCACCGGTCATGATCGCGCCGCGGGCCTGCACGCGGTGGATGTCCCAGTCGATCCTGTCGTCGAACGCGAGGATGTTGCGGCCGTTGACGGAGATCATGTCGTTCTCCAGGTAGAGCACCTGCACGTCGGTGGCCTGGTCGGCGACGAACAGCTCGCCCTGCCCGGAGCACTTCATCAGCGGCACGCCCTCGCCGGTCGCGGCCTGCTTGAGCAGCCGCCCCAGCCCGCCGGAGCCCTTGTTCTCGAATCGGAGGTCGCCCTGGTAGGCGACCATCGCTCCGGCCTTGGCCCACACCGGGCCGCGGCCCAGCACGATCTTGAGCATTTTGGCGTTCTGCCGCGTGAACGGCTCGCTCGCCTGCTGCTCCGCGTACTGCTCGAACAGCGCCCCGTGAATTGCCATCGTTCCTCTTCCCCTGACCGCCCGCCCCCGGTTGGGCGGAACGGCACCAACCGTAGGCACACGAACCCGTGCGTGGGGGGAGTGCGCGCGCGATCCCGGCAACGACCAGGGCCATCCCCGAGACCCGGCTCCAGGACGACCCGCGTCCGCCCACCCGTACCATCAGGGAGACGACCCGCGCCGAGGGAGAAGGAGCGCGCCGATGCGCCTGGCGACGATCATCGATGGACACCCGACGCCCGCGGTGGTCGGGCCGCGCGGAGTGGCGCCGGTCGGCGAACTCGGTGACTTCGCCGGCGAGACGATGGCGCTGCTGGCGCACTGGCCGGCGGTGGAGCAGGCGGCCGAACGGGCTCCGGAGTCGGTGTGGCGGCCCCGCGAGAGCGTCACCTTCACGGTGCCCTACCGGCGGCCGCGCAAGATCTGGGGCATCGGACTGAACTACGCCGACCACGCCGCCGACCTCTCCGAGAAGGCCCCCGACCAGCCCGCCTCCTTCATCAAGGGCGACCACACGATCGCCGGCCCGGACAGCCCGATCGTCATCCCGTGGCAGAGCGAACGCACCACCGCGGAGGCCGAACTCGGGCTCGTCATCGGCCGCGAGGCCCGCGACGTGTCGGAGGCGGACGCGCTGGATTACGTGTGGGGCGTGACGCCGATCCTCGACCAGACGGCCGAGGACATCCTCCGGCTCAACCCCCGATTCCTCACCCGCTGTAAGAACTTCGAGACGTTCTTCGTGTTCGGGCCGGAACTGGTGCCGATGAGCGAGGTGCTCGACACCTTCGGCTCGCTCGCCGACATCGAGGTGACCACGATCGTCGAGCGCGACGGACGACAGGAGCGGCGCACCAACGTCGTCGCGAACATGACCCACAGCCCGGCGTCGCTCGTGGCCTTCCACAGCCAGATGATGCCGCTGTTCCCCGGCGACATCATCTCCACCGGCACCCCGGGCGCCATCGTCATCGCCGACGGCGACGTCGCGCGCGCCGACATCCCCGGCATCGGGCAGCTGCGCACGAGTGTGGTGGCCCAGGCCCGCTGAGCTCGTCGACCGCCCGCGCTCGGCGGCCCGCTGCGCACCCGCCAGACTGGGGGGATGAACGACTTCTCGCGCCTGGACGCCATCACCGTCGAGCAGCTGCGCGCCGCCGGCAGCACGAAGTGGACGACGCACCCCGACACCATCGGGGCGTGGATCGCGGAGATGGATTTCGGTATCGCCGAACCCATCACCAGCGCCCTGCACGAGGTCGTCGACCAGGCGCGGTTCGGTTACAACCCGCCCTCGCTCGTCGCCGATCTCGGCCGGGCCTACGCCGAATTCAGCGCTCGCCGCTACGGACTGGGCCCCGACCCGGAGATGGTGCGGCCGCTGCCCGATGTGCTGGCCGGCATGGCCGCGATCATCGACCACTACACGCCGGCGGGCAGCGCGGTCATCGTGCCGACGCCCGCGTACATGCCGTTCCTGCTGCTGCCCGACTGGTGGGGAGACCGTGAGGTCATCCAGGTGCCGATGGCCCGCGACGGCGACCGGTGGGTCTACGACCTCGACGCGATCGGCGCGGCCTTCGACGCGGGCGCGCACCTGCTCACGCTGTGCAACCCGCACAACCCGATCGGGCGGGTGCTGACGCGGGAGGAGATGCTCGCGATCGCCGATGTCGTCGAGGCCAAGGGCGGGCTGGTGTTCAGCGACGAGATCCACGCGCCGCTGGTCTACCCCGGCTCCCAGCACGTGCCGTACGCGAGCCTCGACGAGCGGACCGCCGCGCACACGATCACCGCGACCTCGGCGAGCAAGTCGTTCAACCTCGCGGGCCTGAAGTGCGCGCAGATCGTGTTCAGCAACCCCGAGCACCGGGCCACGTGGGCCAAGGCGGGGCGCTGGGTGGAGCAAGGGGTGTCGCTGCCGGGCATCGTCGCGAACATCACGGCCTACCGCGAGGGCGACCCGTGGCTGCTGGAGACGCTGGCCTACCTCGATCGCAACCGCAAGGCGCTGACCGGCCTCGTCGCCGACAAGCTGCCCGGCGTGCGCTATTCGGAGCCGGAGGGCACCTACCTCGCGTTGCTCGACTTCCGCGAGACGGGCCTGGGCGACAACCCCGCCGCCGTCTTCCAGGAGGAGGTCAAGGTCGTGCTCACCCCCGGACCGGCGTGCGGCGAGGCGGGTCGCGGCTTCGCGCGGCTCAACTTCGGCACCCCGCTGCCGGTGCTCGAGGAGATCATCGACCGCATCGGCCGCGTCCTCGCCGCCCGCGCCTGAGCCCAGCGTCAACGCCACGTCAACGTCACCGTCAACGACCGTGAAAACTGCGTGTCACGGTGAGAACTGCAGTCCGAACCGCAGTTCCGACCACGACACGCAGTTTTCACGGTCGTTGGGCCGCGGTCGGCGGGTCGCCCTTGGCGAGGCACGGCCCGTGAACGGAAGGGGCCGGCAGTGACGCGGTGCGTCGCGCTACTGCCGGCGAGGGGTGCCGGCGGGGAGAGGTGCCGGCAGGGAGGGGCATGGTGAGATCAGCCGGAGGGAGTGCCGACCTCGGTTCGTGGCGGGTTCCGGCGGCTCGCGGCCACACCGGCTCCCGGTGGAAGGGCGCGGGTCGAGACCGACCCTCGCCGAAGACTCACTGGCTCGAGGCACCCCACAGGCGCTTGTACTCGGCGCCGGCCTTGGGGTTCTGCGGGGCCTCGGGCCACAGCGAACTGCCCTGCTTGGTCGAGCCCTCGTTGAAGTAGCTCTCGAGCACGACGACGTCGGCGTTGTCGCTGAAGTACTTGTGCATGGCCTTGATGAAGAACGGGTTGTCGCCGTTGCCGTCGACGTCCTCGGCGGCCAGGCCCCATTCCGAGATCGCGACGCCCTTGCCGTGGGCCCGGGCGAAGGCGGCGATGTCGTTGAGCCCCACCGACTTCGCGGGGCGCAGCGCGCTCTCCCACTGGTGCTCGTTGGTGCCGCCGATGACGTCCCAGTCGTACACCGAGCAGCCGACGAGGTCGACCGCGTCGTCACCGGGGTACAGCTTGGTCAGGCTGTCGAGCCGGCTCTCCTGCCCGTCGAGCACGGTGCCGCAGTTGATGTCGAAGCTGAACAGCAGTTCCGGAGCCTGTTCGCGCATCACGTGCACGACGCGCCGGTAGGCGTCCCGGTAGTCCTTGGCGTTGGCCGCGGTGACGCTGTAGGGCATCCAGTTTCCGTTGGCCTCCCAGCCGACCCGCACGACGGCGTCGCCGCGGTCGCGAGCCTTCAGGTCGCGGGCGATCTTGCGGAAGGTGGCGTCGTGCTCACCGGCGGCCACGTCCTGCAGCTGCGCCGGCTTGGCGTTGCGCGGCAGCAGCGGCAGCCCGTAGACGAGCCGGCCCTTGAAGCCGCGGAACGTGTCGATGTGCCACGTCGAGTTCGCCAGGTCGCCCCACGTGTCCCACTCCGGGAAGGTCGGGGTGACGTCGCTGGTCGTGCCGCGCCAGGCGCCCCAGCTGGTGGCCCGGGAGCCGTTCATCCAGCCGCCGACCCAGGCTCCGGAATGCCAACTGCGCGACGACGTGGTCGACGCTCCGAGGTACCGGTTGGCCGCGGCGCCCGCGGCGCCCTTCTGCAGCGCCGCCGGATTCTGCGCCTCGATCGTGTCGAGGTTCGCGGCGTCGAGCCGCACGACCTTCGAGCGGTCCAGTTGCTCCTGCGTCGCCTGCTGCTGCGCGGACTGGGTGGCGGCGTCGGCCTCGGCCACCGCCGCTCCTCCGCCCGAGGTCTCGACGCCCAGAACGGTCGCGAGCAGCCCCGCGGCGAGGCCGGCGCCGACCCCGATGATGCGTCCCCCAGATGCGCGTGTCCCCCACGCCATGATGTGTTCCCCCCATGTGCACGATGTCTCGTGCGGATCCCCCGATCCGCGCCTCCCCCCAACGGAGACTTGACACGAAAGTAGGTCGCGACCTGGGCGTTCGTCCAGGAGCCCGGCACGGGGCCACCGGGACGACAGTGGGTCGAGCGTCCAATTTCGCGGCGCCGCGCGGGAATCGCTGGGATGCATCACCCCGCAGGGCGGTCCGAATAGTGAGACTCGTGCGTGGGTGCTACCAGAGCTGCCGGTAGGCGGCCGCGGCCCGCGGGTTCTGCGGATCCTGCGCCCACAGCCCGTTGCGCATCGTGGCGTCGGGCTCGTTGAAGTAGCTCTCCATGACGAGGATGTCGGCCTGGGAGTCGAAGAACTGCTTCATTTTGCGGATGAAGAACGGGTTGTCGCCGTTGCCGCCCTTGGACGTCGGCGCGAGCCCCCATTCGGTGAACGACAGGCCCTTGCCCTTGGCGCGGGCGAACGCGGCCACGTCACCGACTCCCGCTCCGTTTCGCGGATGCAGCGCGCTGCGCCACTGGGCTTCGGTGGTGGCGCCGCTGCCGCTCCAGTCGTAGGCCGAGCAGCCGATGACGTCGACGGCCTCGTTGCCGGGGTACAGGCGGGTGAGGCTGTCGAGTCGCCCGGTCTGGCCGGGCAGCGCTGAGCCGCAGTTGATCTCGAAGGCGAACGTGAGCTGGGGCGTCTCCTTGTTCATGACGGCGGCGACCCGCCGGAACGCCTGGCGGTAGTGCCGGGCGGAGTCCTTGTCGGCGCTCCACGACCACCACGTGCCGTTGGGCTCCCACCCGATCTTCACGAGCGTGTTGGCCCGGCCGCGGGTGCGCAGGTCGCGGGCGATCGTGCGGAACGTGGCGTCGTGGCGGCCGGCGGCGACGTCCTGGAGGCGGTTCGGATCGACCCCCTCGGGCAGGAGCGGCAAGCCGTACGACAGGACGCCGTCGAAGCCGCGGTACGTGTCGATGTGCCAGGTGGAGGTCTCGATGGCGCGCCACGAGCCGCGCTCGGGGAAGGTCGGGGTGGTGTCGCTCGCGCTGCCGCGCCACGCGCCCCACTGGTTGGCGCGTTTGGCGCTCATGTAGCCGCCGACCCACGCGCCGGAGTGCCACGGATGTGGCGAGCGGGATGCGCCGAGGAGGCGGCGGGCCTTGTCGCCCGGTGGGCCCTTGGCGGGCAGCGCAACTCCCGCGCTGGGTGAGGCCGTGGCCGGGCCGGCGGTCGCCCGGCCGGCGGGAGTCGGTGCGGCGGGAGTCGGTGCGGCGGCGGCGGGTGCCGCGCAGACGGCGACGCCGCCCCATCCCGCGAGAGCCGCGGCGACGACGATGTGGCGCGCTGACATGGGGCGGTCCCCTTTCGTTTGTGGATCGAGCGTTCGGTCGGCCGATGTCCCGGCGGCCGAGCCGGCTCCGTGGTCAAGCTAGCGGCTGAATTGGACGACCGTCCAACTGTTGGGTGATGTTGACGTAAACAGCCCGGGTCGCTCCCGGCGCCCGCGGTGGGGGCTGCGCGCGCAGGGGCGTCACCACAGCTGCCGGTACACGGCGGCCGCCTTGGGGTTCTGCGGCGCCTCGGGCCACAGCGAGTTGCCCATGCTCGCGGCCGGCTCGTTGAAGTACTGCTCGAGCACGAGGATGTCGGCGTTCGCATCGAAGAACTGCTTCATCTTGCGGATGTAGAACGGGTTGTCCCCGTTGCCGTTTCGGCGCTTGGTGGCCAGCCCCCACTCGGAGATCGACAGGCCTTTGCGCTTGGCGCGGGCGAACGAGGCGACGTCGGCGATGCCCGGGCCCTTGGGGGGCCGGATCGAGGTGCGCCACGTCGATTCGTTGCGGGCGCCGGTGATCCACCAGTCGTAGGTGGAGCAGCCGACGAGGTCGACGACGTCGTTGCCGGGGTAGAGCTTGGTCAGGCTGTCGAGCCGGTTCCGCTGGCCCTTCAAGGCGGTGCCGCAGTTGACCTCGAAGCTGAACACGAGCGCCGGCGACTCCTTGGCCATGACCTGCGCGATACGGCGCCAGGCCGCGCGGTACGTCGGCGCCGTGGGGGCGGTGGCGCTGAACGACATCCAGTAGCCGTTGGCCTCCCAGCCGATCTTGACGATCGAGTTGCCGCGGCCGCGGGCGCGCAGGTCACGGGCGAGCTTGCGGAAGACGGCGTCGTGCTTGCCGGCGGCGACGTCGCGCAGCTGCGCGGGCTTGGCGTTGGCCGGCAGCATCGGCAGGCCGTAGACGAGGCGCCCCTTGAAGCCGCGGAAGGTGTCGATGTGCCACGTCGAGTTGCTCAGCGCCGCCCACGTCGGGGCCTCCGGGTACGTCATCGTCGTGTCCGACGGCGTGCCGCGCCACGTGCCCCAGGCGGTGGCGCGCTTGGCGTTCATCTAGCCGCCGACCCAGGCGCCCGAGTGCCAGCTGAGCCGGGAGGCCGACGCGCCGAGGTAGCGGCGCGCGGCCGCCCCCGAGGAGCTTTTCGCCGCAACGGTGTTCGCGGTGTTCGCGGCGACGGTGGTGTTCGCGGCCGCGTTCGTCGCGGTTGTCGCGGTGGTCGCCGAGGCGCCTTGGGCGGTCGGCGCGGCGAGCGCGCCGGGGGCCGGGTTCGCGGCGAGGGCGCCGGCGAGCGCAAGGGTGGTGGCACCGGCTCCCAGGCCGGTGGCGCGCCGCGCGAGCGAGCGGGAACGGGCAGGGGTGCGTTGGCCCAGACGCATGGAGCGGCCGCCTTTCGACTCGAGGGGCGGCGGATGCCGCGCGCGAGGAGTCGTGTCGTGGTCGCCGTCCGGTCGATCAAGCTAGACGGAGTCGGTCACTCGTCCAAGTACCCACGGGCCCATGCGCCCGCGCTCGCGGGGCTTCGCGTGGTGGGCGCTCGCCAATCGGGTTGGCGGGCAGCGGCGGTCGCCCGCGACCTTGCCGTCTCACGGTGCGGACGCCGATGTTGACGCTCGGTACGGGACCGCTCGGCTGCCGCGGAACCGTCTCCGCGGGGGTGGTTCGGCGGCAGCCCGGCGGTCCGGCGAGTCGGCACAGGCTTACGTGCGAAGAAGAGTGACTGGGCGCTGTGCCTCAGGAGGCGGTGACGGGCGGCTCGGCGCTCCAGGGAAAGACGATCCACTTGTCGGTGCGGGCCCAGACGTAGTCGGGTTCGACGACGGTCGTCGGCTTGGCGTAGACGACGGCGCTGCGCGGCTGCGCGCCGACGTTCGTCAGCAGGTCGAGCACGAGCGCGAGCGTGCGCCCCGAGTCGACGACGTCGTCGACGACGAGCACCCGTTTGCCCTCGATGGAGTCGGTGTCGAGCATCGGGGCGAGCAGCACCGGGTCGGGCAGGGTCTCGTGCACGTCGGTGTAGAACTCGACGTTGATCGCGTCGGTGAGCTTGACCCCCAGGGCGTAGGAGAGCCCGCCGCCGGGGAGCATTCCGCCGCGCGCGACGGCGATGAGCACCTCGGGCTCGAAGCCGGAATCGGCGATCTGGCGCGCGAGTTCGCGGCAGCACGTGCCGAAGCGCTCCCAGGTCAGGATTTCCTTCTCCACCAGGTCGCTGGAATCCGCGTGATACGCCGTGGCCACGACCGCACGCTAGCGGTAACGGCACCCCGGCCGCGAGGGCGGGCGGCCCGGCCAACCGACACCGCGCTCGACGGGCGCCCACGGTGATGTCGTCGACCCGCGAGTCGGCTGGGAGGCGTTCCAGCCCCTGCGCCGATCCGCCGGCACAGGGGCGGTCGGCGGGGGCAAGACGAAGTTGACTTACATACTCGTGTTCAGGGCTGCTAGCTCGGAGCATGACTGCAGGTCACCGGCGTCTCGCCGGCGCGGGGATGTGAGTGTGTAAGTCATCTTCGTCTCCGGCCCGTCCAGGCCGGACTCCGTGCAGGTTCACCCGAGATCGGCCGAGGCCTAGTCGCGGGCTCACCGGGCCGAAACGGCTGAGGTGCTCGCGCTGAGCTGACCGTGGTGCTCGGGCTGGGCAGGCCGTGATGCTCCCGATCGGCGCGTCGGGGGTGACGCTGCCGAGAAGCGCGTCAGTCCTCGTGCCGGGCGCGGATCGCGACGAGGTCGCGGGCGTGCTCGTCGAGGGCGCGGTCTTCGTCGGTGATGGGGTCCCAGGGCGGGGTCGGCAGGGCCCGGCGCTGTTCGTCGATGGCGACGAAGACCGTGCGGCAGTAGGTCGTCAACTCCAGGTCACCTCCGGCGGGGTCGCCGGAGCGCACGTGCACTCCGACGTGCATCGCCGTGCGGCCGGTGTGCAGCAACCGGGCCTCGACCTCGACGAGGTGCCCGATGCGCAGCGGCCGGTAGAACCGCACGCCGCCGGTGAAGATCGCGACGTTGGCCGCGTTGTGCGTCCACGACGTGACGAGCACGTGCGCCGCCTCGTCGATCCAGCGCATGACGATGCCGCCGTGCACCTTGCCACCCCAGTTGACGTCGGTGGGGGCGGCGAGAAACCGCATCGTCATGCGCGGTGCCGTGCCCGCCTCCGAGTAGACCTGCCCGCGCATGGCCTGCTCGATTTCGGCGCGCACCTCGGCCCGGCGCACCGCCCACGCCTGCAGGAGCCGGCCCGCCTCCCCGTTCGGCACGAGCGGCGGTACCGCGGTCGAGTGGCCCTCGTCGTCGACGGCGACGAACACCATGAGGCAGTGTGTGGCCGAGTCGAGTTCGCCGGTGCTCGGCGGGCCGCTGAACGTCTCGACGAGCACGTCCATCGACGAGCGGCCGGTGCGCACGATCCGCGCGCGCACCTCGACGAGGTGCCCGACCTCCACCGGGCGCGTGAACCGCACGTTGCCGACGTAGGCGGTGACGCAGTAGCGGCCGCTCCACCGGGCCGCCGCGGCGTACCCGGCCTTGTCGATCCACTCCAGCACCCGCCCCGCGGAGACCGAGCCGGACTGGCCGGCGTCCGTGGGCGCCGCGAGGAAGCGCAGGGTGATTCCGGTGCGGTCGGCGTCGGTGCTCATGCGGCCATCTTCCCCGCGCCCGCCACCCGAGTCGCGCCCAAGCCACCCCCCACTGCGCCGAAGGCTGCCCTTTCGGTCGAGGGCTGCTGCCGAAACCCTAGCCCTCGACCGATAGGGCAGCCTTCGGCCAAGATTGGGGCGCCTTCGGTCGAGACAGGGGGATGTGTCAGCGGGCGGAGAGGACGACCTTGAGGGCGGCGTGCTCGGCGGCGTGGGCGAACACCTCGTAGGCCTCCTCGATCTCGTCGAGCGCGAAGTGGTGGGTCGCGAACTTCTCCGGCGCGATGGCCCCCGCGGCGATCTGGCCGAGCAGGTCGCGGGTCGTCACGGCGTTGACCAGGCCGGTCGTCAGCGTGATGTTCCTGATCCACTGCTCCTGCAGCGCGAACTCCACCGGCACGCCGTGCACCCCGACGATCGCGACGTGCCCGCCGGGGCGCACCGCCTCCACGCACGTCGTGAAGGTCGACGGCAGCCCGACCGCCTCGATCGCGACGTCGACGCCGAGGCCGTCGTCGGTGAGATACCGCAGCCCCTCCGCCACCTCGCCGGGGGACTCGTCGGGGGCGACGCGCAGGGAGTCGGTAGCCCCGAATTCCGTGGCCCGCGCGAGCCGGGCGGGGTCGGGGTCGACCGCGATGATGCGCTCGGCGCCGGTGCTCGCGGCGGTCATCACCGCGGCGAGGCCGACCGGACCGGCTCCGACGATCGCGACGGTGTCGCCCAGGCGCACCGACCCGTAGCGCACGCCGATCTCGTAGCCGGTGGGCAGGATGTCGCTGAGCATGACCGCCTGGTCGTCGGTGACGCCCTCGGGCACGCGCACGAGCGAGGTGTCGGCGAACGGCACCCGCACGTACTCGGCCTGCGTGCCGTCGATGAGGTGGCCGAACAGCCACCCGATGCCCCCGGCCCCGCGGCAGTGCGAGGCCATGTCGGCCGCGCAGTAGTCGCACGCACCGCACTTGCTGATGCACGAGACGATGACGCGGTCGCCGATCGCGATGTCGCGCACGTCTTCTCCGACGGCGGTGACCACCCCGACTCCCTCGTGGCCGAGAACGCGGCCCGGCTGCACGGCCGGTACGTCGCCCTTGAGGATCTGCAGGTCGGTGCCGCAGATCGTCGTCGTCTCGATCTGCACGAGCGCGTCGGAGGCCTGCGTCAGCTGCGGGTCGGGCACCTCCTCCCACGCGATGCGCCCTGGGCCGTGGAACACGAGTGCGAACATGGCGAAACCTCCCGGGTGCGATGGTCCACGTCGACCACGTGCTCCCATCGTGCCGTGCGGGCCGCCCGCCGCGGGGTCGCTCTAGCTGAGTACGTCCTTGCGGCGGAACCACCAGAACGCGATCGCCACGCTGAGCACGAAGTAGATGAGCGACCAGAGCGCGCCGCGGTGGATGTCGGTCCACGCGACGTCCGGCGACAGCGCCCGGATCCACGCGCGCGAGTAGTGCATCGGCAGCGCGTGCCGCAGGTCGCCGAGGTCGTCGATGGAGTCGAGGATCGAGGCGACGATCGTCACCAGCACCGCGCCGCCGACCGCTCCCAGCGGCGCGTCGTTGAGCGTGCCGATGAGCAGCGCGATGCCGACGACCTGCAGCATCGTCAGCACGACGACCCCGACCGCGAGGCCGAACCGGGGCAGGAAGTCGGCCCAGTCCAGCGCCGTGCCGCCCGGGCTCGTGTACGCCGCCCAGCCGTAGAACACGCCGCCGACGAGCAGCGCCCAGCCCGCCAGCAGCACCGTGGCCAGCGCGGTCGAGCCGACGGCGATGACGAGCTTGCTCGCCAGCAGCCGCGCCCGGGAGACGGGCGCGACCAGCAGGTAGCGCAGCGACGACCAGCTCGCCTCCGACGGCACCGCGTCGCCCGCGAACAGCGCCGCGAGGATGACGAGCAGAAAGTCGCTGGCCGCGAACATCGTGAACACCGCGAAGTTCGCCGACCCGCTGCGGGCGAGGTCGATGAACGTGCCGCCGCCGCCGTTGCCGTCGCCGAGCGAGAACGCCGCGACGAGCACGAGCGGCAGCGCGAGCAGCAGCCCGAACGACCACAGCGTGCGGCGCCGGCCCAGCTGGCGGCGGGTCTCCGCGCGCCACGACAGCGGCCGGCTCACCAGCCGCGGCTCGCCGGAGACGGTGGAGCCGGTGGAGCCGGTCATCGGGCCCGCACCTGACGCAGCCGCTCCATCCGGGCCTCCTCGTCGTCGTCGCTGTCGCTGTCGTCGGCGGTGCCGCCCGCCGCGCCGAGGGGGTCGCGCCCGGCGTCGGGCCGGCCGATCACCCCGAGGAAGACCTCCTCGAGGCGGCGCCGCGCACTCACCTCGACGATGCGCCCGCCGGCCGCCACGACCGCCGCGACGAGGTCGGCCCGGGAGGCGGAGCCGGTGAGCGCCAGCGTGTGCCGGCCGTGGTCGACGCGCACGTGCTCGACATGCTCGCCGAGGTCGGCGCGCAGGGCCGCCGCGAGCCGGTCGAGCTCGGCGTCGTCGCCCTCGACGTGCACGAGGGTCGTCGCGTCCCCGGTGAGGTCGGCGATCGAGCCGGTGGTCACGACGCGGCCGCGGTTCATGACGACGACGTGCGTGCAGGTCTGCTCGACCTCGCTGAGCAGGTGGCTGGAGACGACGACCGTACGCCCGGTCTGCGCGTAGGCGTGCAGGATCGGGCGCATCGCGGCGATCTGCGGCGGGTCCAGCCCGTTCGTCGGCTCGTCGAGCAGCAGCACCTCGGGCCGGCCGAGCATGGCCTGCGCGATGCCGAGCCGCTGCCGCATGCCCTGGGAGTACGTGCGCACCGGCCGGTCGACGGCGTCGCCGAGCGCGGCGACCTTCAGCGCCGACTCGATGTCGGCCTCGGCCGGGTCGCGGCCGGTCGCCTGCCAATAGGCGTGCAGGTTGGCCCGGCCGGTCAGGTGCGGCAGGAATCCGGGGCCCTCGATGAGCGCGCCGACCCGGGCGAGCACGGGGGAGCCGGCGTGCACCGGCTCCCCGAGCACGTGCACGTGCCCGGCGTCGGCGCGGATGAGGCCGACGAGCATGCGCATCGTCGTCGTTTTGCCCGCGCCGTTGGGCCCGAGGAGCCCGACGACCTGGCCCGCCTCGGCGCGCCACGACACGTCGTCGACCGCCCGGTGACCGTCCTTGTACGTCTTGGTCAGGCCGTCGACGACGAGCGGCACGCCCGCGTACTCCGGGTGCGTGTCGCGCTTGTCGGTGCGCCGCCGGCGGCGGGCCGCGAACAACGCAAACGCCCCGATCGCCGCCAGGGCGGCGGCGAGACCGGCTCCGGCCCAGAGGGTTTCGCGGTCGAGGCCGGCTGACGTGGTGGCGGTCAGGGGCGCGGTCGGCAGCGTGAGCGCGGTGTCGGCGAGGGCCACCGTGTACACCCGGGAGTCGGTCGGCACCGCGAAGCCGGCGTCGGTCGCGCTGACGAGCACGCGACAGCGGCTTCCGGCCGCGGCGTCGTAGGTGCCGGCGGGCAGGCGCACGTCGACGTCGACGGGCTGCCCGGGGGTGGTCGGCACGCGCACCGGGGTGACCAGGCCCCGCGGCGACGTCGGGCCCGACGCCGAGAGCCGCCACAGCGACACGAACAGCGTGGCGTCGCGGGCCGTCGAGGTGACCCGCAGCCGCACGGTCGGCGCTCCGGTGACCGCGGCCGCCCCGCCCACCGCGTCGGTGTCGAACGCCACCGACTGGCCCGGGA
>NZ_BCNQ01000051.1 GCF_001515525.1 Piscicoccus intestinalis NBRC 104926
TCGGTCACCGTCTCGGTGCCTGGTGCCCCAGGTGTCCGCTGCCGTGTGTTCGGGACCGGCTTGTAGAGGATGCCCTTGGCGTCGGGGACGGCCTCGTTGAGAAAGCTGCGCACCTTGCGGATGCCGCTGCAGGCGAGGAGGAGTGCGGCCTGGATGGAGTTTTGCGCCAGGCCGTGTGCCCGGCGTCTCCCCTTGGCATGGAGTGCCTCTGCAGCATCGTTCTTTGCGTAGCCGTGCATGCCCTCTTGGGCTTCGCGCAGTGAGTAGTAGATCGTTGTGTGTTCCTCGCTGCCGAAGGGGAGCTCCTGGCGATACTTGGCCCCCTCGGTGGCCTTGATGGTGATGGTCTGTTGACGGCATACCATCGGCGGCGCGGCGATCAGTTCGTTGTCGGGCGAGATGCGGGGGCGCAGGTCGGCCTGCGACGTGCCGACGTGGTGAATCAAGCGTGGAGTCGTGGAGTGGGGCTTGAGCAGGCACTTTGCTGTGGGACTGGCGCCTGCGGCCGGGCACATGAACCGTTGTGCGCGGCCTGGGTCCGCGGATTCTTTGGCACGCAGGAAGTAGTCGTTCCGCTTCTTGATCCGTGCCCGGTAGGTTGCGAGGTCGATGCGCTTGGCGCGGAAGTCTTCGGTCGCGGCGACGAGGCTCTCGGGCATGGCTGGGCAGCACCACTGCCCTTCAACCAAGGGTGCGCCGCCACATGATCCTTGCTTTCCGGTGTGGCCTTGCGGATAGGGGAGCACCAGTGACCAGCCCATTTCCTTGGCGGGCTGTTGGAAGGCGACTGGGTTCGCGAGCGTGTACAGGTTGTCGCCGGCGAGGTAGCCGGGGGCGTGGCCGAACAGGGCGAGGGCGGCGAGCATGCGCCGCGCTGCGCCTGCAGGGTCAGCGCCAGGGCGGGAGGCAGTCATCGCGATGGGGAGTGCCGGGATGTACTGACGCCCGGTGTTTGTGGGCTGCGACGCGATGATGAGGTGCAGGTCCAGCGCCCAGAGGGCCTTGCGGATCGGTGCCCGGTCGCCGTTGTGATCGCCCGTTCGGACGTACCAGCCCCCGTCGGGGTCCGTGGAGGCCACGGTGTCGCTGATGGCGCGACCCCGGGCGGACAGTGGAAGTGGGGTGGCGTCGATGCATGCCGACCCGTCGTAGAGCGCCCGGTTCTTGCGAGGAAGGTACTCCCAGGGGAGGGCTAGAAGTCCGGTCGTGAGAAGGTCGAGAGCCTGCTGGGCGTCAGGCTTCTTCGCTGATCCGCTCGTAGAGCAGGCAGGCGGTGGTGGGGCCGTTGATGGGCTGGTATTCGGTCCCCACGAGGATCGCTGCCACGAGGAGGGCTCGGGTTGGGATGGACGACGGTCTGCCCCTCTTCCTCTTCTCGGCCTGAAGCCTGTCATCGATGAAGTCCACGAGCGGAAGGCTGCCGACCCGCAGTGAGGACGCCACTCCGCCCTGGGGTACCTCAGCCCCATCGAGTTCGAACTACGCTCGGAAAACCACCCCATCCCGACCGCGAGTTAGCCACCAAGAGCGGAACCCAAACGGTGGGGCAGGTCATCTGGCCGCGCTGGCCTCAGGGGCTGGCTGGGAGGGTTGTCGGCGGTAGGTGGCAGGCTGAAGCCATGGTTCCTGCTGAAAAAGGGGTTGGCCCCACTTCAGAGGTTGCAGCCGCCCGGGCCGACGGCACTGGTGCGTCAAGGGGGGACGTCGTTGGGGACGTGTCCTCTACCAGTCCCCCGGGCACGGGCGCCGAGGCACGTCCACTTTCGTTGAGGCCGCTGACGCCGCAGTTTGACCCCGAGCAGCATGCGATTTACGTGGAGCAGTTGCTTGACGCGCTTGGGCGCTCCGACGTACGGCGGATCGCCTTGGCATGCCAGTACGGAACAGGCAAAAGCAGCATCCTGCTAGGTCTGCGCAGCGATAAGCGTTTCCAAGATTTGGATCTGCGATCCGTGACCGTGTCGCTCGCGACCATCGACGCTGCCAGCGCGGAAGGACGCCCCGACGCGTCTGCGGTGAGCGTCACGAACCTCATCCAGAAGGAAGTGGTCAAACAGCTCCTTCACGCTCAACGACCGTCGAAAGCACCGCTGTCGCGGTACCGGCGTGCCTCCAGGCCAAGGCTGTGGCCCCTCGTCGGGCAGGCCACCCTCGCCGCTTTGGTCGCAGCGCTCCTGACGATTTGGTTCGTCGGTCTGTGGCCCAGTGGCCGTCAGCGAAGGGCGGACCCCTGCCGGGTCCGCCCTTCGTCGCGTCCGCGGCCCGGTGAATCGCTGATTGTCCACTCGACGGGCTTCGAGTGGACAATCAGCCATCCTTCGCCGTGAGGCAGTCTCCTGACCTGCGGTGTTGTCCCGTGCAGCGCAAGTGTCCACTCGTGAGTGGTCACTGCCCAGGCGTTTGTGCGATCGACGGGGGCGGTCCGGGAGGCGAAGGAGCCCGTCACAGGTGCTTGAGCGCCTCGCGCATCGACAGAGGGGCCAGGCGGGCCGAGCGCGCGGCGACGAAGGAACGCACCCAGTCGGGGTCGGTGCGGGCGTGTTGGCGCAGGGCCCAGCCGATCGCCTTGCGGATGAAGAACTCCCGGCCGAAGGCGGTGCCGAGGGTGTTCGCGTCGATGGCGGCGGTGAGCAGGTCGAGATCGGTGTCGGCGCCCGCCTGCAGCTGGCACAGGATCGCCGTGCGCCGCACCCACAGGTCGTCGGCGACCGCCCACGCCCGGATCACCGGCGTCGTCGCCGCGCGGTGCCCACGCAGGATCAGGCCGACGCGCCCGGAGGCGATGGGGTCGACGTAGTCCCACCAGGAGCCGGTGCGCACGAGGTGCTCGTACAGCGCCAGCGCCGCCGGGTCCTGCCACGCGCGGGCGGCGGCGACGCCGGTGAGTTCGATGGCCGCGTAACGCTCTTCACGATGCGTGGCCTCGTCCCACAGCGCCCGCGTCGTCGCCTCCCAGACCTCGCGGTCCGCCGGCGGATGCTCGCGCAGGATGGGGCGCAACGTCGAGCGGACCGCGGGCAGCCCCAGGCCGTAGAACGGCATCGCCGACTTCATGTACCGCTGCTGCGCGACGGCCCGCTGCGCATCGCCGCCCGCGGCGAGCGCGGCACGTACCCGCGCGATGAGCTCCTGGTCCGCCATCGTGTCCACTGCTGCATTGTCGGGCCACCGGCGATGCCCGGCCCCCGCTGAGCCCGTCGGGCCCCTGAGCGCGCTGGCCCCGCTGGCCCCGCTGACCCCTGGAGCCAGCTGCGGCTCACCATGCGGACCGAGCCGAGACGGTTTCTCGCCCCCACCCGCCATGCGCCGCCGCACTTTCCGCGGCCCGCGCACGGCGTACTCCCAATTGTGATGAGACGTTCGCCCGAAGTGCCGAGAAGAGATGCGAGGGCGGGCGGATACTCCGGCTGGGGACGACACACCGCCGCCACCTGAAGGGGACACAGGGGAAGGCTTTCTCATGCCACGAACACGCCGCATTTCCGTCGCAGCCGCCTGCGCCATCGCGCTCACCGCACCCGCGCTCGGCGCCACCGCCGCACCCACCGAGCCGGCAACAGCGTCCACCGCGCACACGGCGACGACCACGACGCACCGGGTCGACGTCGACGGAGACGGTCGGCTCGACACCGTCACGGTCGGACCGGCCTCCAACCATCGGCTCCGGGTCGGCGCCCGCACCGCCCGCGGTGCGACCTCCGCGCTCTTCATCGACCAGCGCGACGAAGTGGTGGTGCCCGACAAGCCCTTCCATGGTGCAGCCGAGTTCGACGGCGTGCGCGGCAAGGAGCTGTTCGTCGTATACGGCTGGGGCGCCCACACCCCGTCGTTCAAGGTCATCACGTGGCGCAACGGCAAGCTCTACGCGACCCGCGACCCTTCTGACGGCGACACGCGCTGGACCCCCGACGGTGCCTGGGGCTACGGCATGGGCTACCGAGTCACCGGCAGCGGCTCCAAGCGCACGCTGACGACGACCTTCGCCGAGAACAACCAGCGCGGCAGCTACGTCGGTCGGGCCACCCGATTCACCTGGTCGACCCGCGCGAACGAGTGGGTGCGCACCGGCAGCTCGAAGGTGCGCTTCTCCGAGCGCGCGGCGATGAACCACTTCGGCTGGCACGTCCGCGGCATCGGCGTCTGGCCGCAGGGCTGACCCGCGACCCGCTATCCCAACCCACCGGAGCCGGGCCGGTCGCCACTCCAGCGGCCGCCCCGGCTCCGCGCGAGCTAGCTAGCGAGACGCCCCGGGCACGACGACGACCGGCACCGGTGAATGCCGGATGATGCGGGTTCCGTTGGAGCCGAGGAAGACCCACGACAGCCGCGACTCGCTCTGGCTGGAGCCGACGACGAGCAGTTCGCCGTCGTCCCAGGTCGGTTCCTCGAGGGCCTCGTCCCACGAGCGCCCCTCGGCGATGTGCACCTGCGGCTCCTCGGGGAGTGCCAGCGTGCCGATCGCCCGGCGAACCGCCTCCGCGGCCTGGGCGCGCCAGGCCTCGACGACCCGGTCTTCGGCGTCGAGACCCACCTCGGGCGGGTACATGGTGCCGCGCCGGACCGCGAACGAGACGACCCGCAGCGCCGCCCCGAGATCCGCCGCGATCCCGGCGGCCTGCGACAGCACCTGCGCGGTGCCCCCGGCGCCGTCGACCGCGGCCGTCACGCGGGTGATCCGCGTCGCCTGCGCGTACCGCTGCCCGCGCGGCGCGATGACGACGGGGATCCGCGAGCTGTGCAGCATGCGGTCGCTCGTCGAGCCGAGCGCGATGTGCCCCCATGCGCCGTCGGCCGACGATCCGGCGACGAGCAGCCACGCTCCGGCCGCCTGCGCCGCCGACGTCAGCCCGGCGGGGGCCGAGCGCGCGGTGACCACCTCGTAGTCGACCTGCACGCCGCAGTCGACCATCGCCTCGCGCGCCTGCGCGAGCGCGTGCTCGGCGAGCGAGGCGAGGTAGTCGTGGTAGTCCTTGTCGACGCCGCGACCGGGCCCGACGGCCCCCCAGCGGTCGGGGATGACGCACACGATCCGCAGCGGGCTCCCGGAGGTCGCGGCGATGAGGCGGGCCAGTTCGAGCCCGCCGTGCCCGCGGTCCTCGGGGCCGTAGCCGACGAGCACCGGGCCGCGATCGGCCTCTCGCGCAGGGTTGCTCACGACTCCGTCCCGTCCGGGTAGGGCTCGAGGTTCGAGTGCTTGATGCTGTAGGCGAAGTAGAAGATCAGCACGGCCCCCACCCACAGACCGAAGAACACGAACGTCACCCAGTGCAGGCCGGAGATGACGAACACGCAGGCCACGATCGACAGCAGGGGGGTCACCGGGTAGCCGGGCACCTTGAACGAACGCGGCAGGTCGGGCTCCCGGCGGCGCAGCAGGATGACCGCGACCGAGACGACGGTGAACGCGACGAGGGTGCCGATGCTCACCAGATCGGCGAGGCCGGCGAGCGGCACGAACCCGGCGAGCAGGGAGACGACGACGGCGACGATGATCGTGTTCGCGATCGGTGTCATCGTCTTGGGGTTGACCTTCTTGAACAGCGGCGGCAGCACGCCGTCGGTGCCCATCGTGAACAGGATGCGCGTCTGCCCGTAGATCGTCACGAGCGTCACCGAGAAGATCGAGATGACCGCGCCGGCGGCCAGGATCGTCGCCGGCAGCGAGGAGCCGGTGACCTCCGTGAGGATCTGCGCGAGCCCCGCCTCCTGGCCCTCGAACCGCTGCCACGGCTGCGCGGCGACGGCGGCGAGCGCGACGAGCACGTAGGCGGTGGTGACGATGATGAGCGCGAGCACGATCGCGCGCGGCATCGTGCGGGCCGGGTCCTTGACCTCCTCGCCGGCGGTGGAGACGGCGTCGAGGCCGATGAACGAGAAGAAGATTCCGGCGGAGGCGGCCCACACGCCGGCGAACCCGAAGGGCGCGAAGTCGGCGAGGTTGTTGCTGTTCCAGCCGAAGGCGGCGATGCCGACGAACATCGCGAGCACCCCGAGCTTGATGAGCACCATGATCGCGTTGGCCTTCGCCGACTCGCTCGCCCCGCGGATGAGCAGCGTCATGCACAGGAACACCAGCACCATCGCCGGCAGGTTGACGATGCCGCCCTCGGCGGGCGATTCGGAGAGCACCTGCGGCACGCGCAGGCCGATCGTGTTGCCGAGGAACTCGTTGAGGTACTGGCTCCAGCCGACCGCGACCGCCGCCGACGACACCCCGTACTCCAGGAGCAGGCAGGCGGCGATGCCCATCGCCACCACCTCACCGAGCGTGGCGTAGGCGTACGAGTACGAGGAGCCGGAGACGGGCACGGCGCCCGCGAGCTCCGCGTAACACAGGGCGGTGAGGCCGGCGACGAATGCCGCGATGACGAACGAGAACACCACCGACGGTCCGGCGGCGGGCACCTCGGTGGTCAGCACGAAGAAGATTCCCGTGCCGACCGTGGCGCCCACGCCGAACATGGTCAGTTGGAACAGGCCGATGGTGCGGGCCAATTCGGTGTCGTGGCGCCGCCCGATCGGCTTGCGCCGAAACATGCGGCTGCTGAGCGATCGCGGCTCGGTGGACGATGTCATCTGGGGTCCCTTCACGTGTATCCCATCCGAACCTAGGGCTTTCCACGTTTCAGGGGTGTATCGAGTCACCAGCCTCCGGCGGAGAACTCGGCAGGGGAGCCGAGAAGAGCGGAGATGCGTCGGGCCGTGGCGGTCACGTACTGGGCGATCGGCTCCGGGTCGCGGTCGCCGACGTAGGAGACCGCGATGCAGGCCGGCACGCGGTATCCGCGCAGCGGTGCCGCGACCGACCAGACGCCCTCGAGCACCTCGCCCTTCGACACGGCCCAGCCGCGCTCGCGAGCGCGCCGCGTCTCCGGCCGGTCGTCGACCGACGGCGGCTCGAAGGAGCGCAGGGCGTGCCCGGGGGCGCCCAGCCCCACCGAATGGCGGTACCCGATGCGCTGCGTGAACGTCACGCCAGGCGTGGTCGGCTCCGCGACGAGCATGGTCACCGCCTCGTCCCCCTCGCGGATGACGACGAACGCGGTCAACTCGCTGTCGTCGGCGAGGTCGCGCAAGGCCGGGGTGGCCAGCGAGGCGAAGTCACGGGAGACGTTGCCGGCGAGCGTGACGAGACCGAGGCCCGGCCCGAACCGGTCGCTCTGGTCGCGCGCGACCAACCGATGGTCCTCCAGGGTTCGCAAGAGTCGGTAGACGATGGAGCGATGCAACCCCGAGCGCGTCGACAGCTCGGAGATGGTCATCGGCCGTCGGTTGGCGGCAACGAACTCGAGGATGGTCAGCCCACGGTCGAGAGTTTGCGACCGCGTGGCGGGGACAGCCACGGAATCCTCCTTAGTTATTCGAATATCGCTCAGTCTATTCCCCTCATCGACCTGCCGAGACGGCCTTTGGTCCTTGTTGCTCGCCGCAACAAACTGCCTGATCTGTGCGTTTACCGATTATCGAACGGTTGTTCCGGTCTGTTCGCCGACCAGCGGGCTCGGCAGTGTGCGGCCAGAGCCGCGGGCCCCGTCCGGCGGTCGTTGCTGCCGGACGGGGCCCGCGGGTCTGGCGCCGGGGTCGGTGCTTGCGGGTCAGGGAGCGCGGGTGAAGCCGGCCTTCTGAGCGAACGATTCGTCGAGGAACCACACGGTGGGTTCGGCGTCCTCGTAGCCGGGGGCGTCCGGCGTCAGGTACGTCTTCGTGTCGTGCCACGCCTTGACCGGGTGCCCCAGCGGCATCGCGTCGTCATCGATGGGCGCGGCCGACCCGACGCTGTAACCGCCGTCGACGACCTCCTCCAGGCTGGAGACCCGGCGGTCGTCGTCGCCCTCGTCGCCGTTCCCGGCGTCGTTCCGGTCGTTCTCGGCGTTCGCGGCGTTCTCAGAGTCGGTGCCACCGGTTCGCTCGCCACGCTCGGCGCCGTCGTTCGCCGAAGTGCCGGTGGCTTCCGGGGCGTCGGCGCTGGGCGCGTCGTCGCCCGTGAGCGTGCCGGCGTCCTCGGTTCCCTCGACGAGGTTCCCCTCGGAGTCCCAGACCTGCGCGCCGCCGGCCTTCTGTGCGGTCCAGTCCCCGCGCTGACGGAACTCCTCGCCCGCCGCGATGTCGTGGTTCGCCGGGTCGTGCTCGCGGGCGAACTCCTCCTCGCGGCGCCGGCGCTCCTCGTCCTCGCGGCGTTCCCGCTCCGCGCTTTCCTCCGGCGACTCGCCCTCGTCCGAGTCGCTGGCGGACCGGCTTGTCGCGTCGCGGTCCCGCGAGTCGTCTGCCTGCGCGTCTGCCTGCGCGTCTGCCTGCGCGTCTGCTCGGTTGTCTGCGGAGTCGGGGGCGTCGACTCGCTCCGCGGGTTGGGCGCGCTCGTCGGTCTCCGCACGCGCCGCCTCCGTGCGCTCTTCGGGTTCGGAGCGCGCGTCGGGCTCCGAGGGCGTCGACTCCGTTCGCTCGGATCGGCGGTCCGGCGCGGTGGGGTCGAACGCCGTCGCGCCCCCGCCGCGGCGGGCGGGGTCTGCGGTCGTCTCGCCGCGCGGGGCTGCGGTGTCGTCGGTGTGCTCTGTGGGCTGATCGGTCACGACGTACTCCTCGACCTCGCGTACGCCGTCGTACGCGGGGGTGATCGAAAAGGTAGCCGTCGGGACGCGTGCGCGCAGGCGGACAAGCGACAATTCCGACTGTTCAGCAAGGAATCCGGTGCTCGGGGCCCGGCCCGGGTGCCGGACGGTCAGCCGACGAGGCGGAAACCGGCCCGTCGGGCGGCCGACTCGTCGACGAACCAGACGTGCGGATCGGGGTCGTCGTAGATCGGATGCCCGGGTGCCGCGAACGTCTTCGTGTCCTCCCACGCCTTGACCCGGTGGCCCAGCGGGATCGCGCCGTCGGCGATCGGTGCCGCCGAGCCGACGCCGTAGCCACCGTCACGCACCTCGTCCAGGGCCGAGACGCGCCGCCCCGCCCGCACGGATTCCGTTGTCGGGGACGCAGGTTCGGCGTCGCGCGGGGGCGCTCCGTCCGCCGCGTCCGGTGCCTCGAGCGCCTCGAGCGCCTCGAGCGCCTCGGGCTGCTCGGGCTGCTCGGGCTGCTCGGGCTGCTCGGGCTGCTCGGGCTGCTCGGGCTGCTCGGACTGCTCGGGCTGCTCGGACTGCTCACCCGGATCGACGGCCGGGAGCGGCGTCGCCTCCGTGAGCGCGGCGCCCCCGCGCAGAGCCGCGTCGAGGGCGGCCACGGCCCGGTCACGGAAGCCGCGCATCGTCGCGGACTCCCCGACGAGCGGCTCCGCCCCGTGGAACACTCCCGGCTCCGCGTGGAACTCGGCCGCGACCCCGGCTCTGGTCAGGCGTCGGGCGTAGATGCGGCTCTCCTCGTAGAACAGATCGAGCTCGCCGACCCCGACCCACGCCGGCGCCAGCCCGGCGAGGTCGACGCGGCGGGCGGCGGCGGCGTAGGGCTCGGGCATCGTGTGTCCCGGTTCCTGCCCGAGATAGGCCTCCCACGCGACGTCGTTGCTGCGCTTGGTCCAGCCGAGGCGGCCCTGACTGGGGTGCACCGGATCGAGCACCGTGCGGTCGTCGAGCATCGGGTACAGCAGCAACTGGAAGGCGATCGGGTGGCGTTCGTCGTGCGCGCGTTGGGCGAGGGAGGCGGCGAGCCCGCCGCCGGCACCGGCTCCGCCGACGGCGATGCGGGCGGGATCGATCCGCAACGAGGAGGCCTGATCCTGCAGCCAGCGCAGCGCGGCGTAGCAGTCGTCGAGGTCGGCGGGGAAGGGATGCTCGGGGGCCAGGCGGTACTCGACGCTGACCACGAGGATGCCCAGGTCGGCGGCCAGTTGCCCGCACACCCCGTGCTCGAACTCCGGGGAACCGGCGACGTGGCCCCCGTCGTGGGCCCACAGCAGCGCGCCGGTCGTGCCCGTGCGGCTCTCAGGCTCGTACACGCACACGTCGACGGAGTGCCCGTCGGGCGAGGTCACCTGCCGGTGCCGCAGCCGCACGCCCTCGGGCGCTTCGACGCGGGGTGCCGCCGCAAGCAACCGGCGGAACACCGGGATCCCGCCCGGCCCGGCGAGTTCGGCGGGCACGTACAGCAGGGGACTGCGCAGGTCCGGCGCCGCCGATTGCACGAGCGAGCGGCGCGATGCGACCCAGGAGACGACGGCCCCGGTGGCGGCGGTCGCCGCGGCCAGGACGATTCGGGTGCTGCGAGAGGTCATGCTCCAGTCCTACCCGTTTCGTCGCGCGCTCTATCGGTCGACGCGCGGCTCCCGGCGGGTCGGGCACCACGAGGGGAATCGCCACATCTGCATTCCCGTCGCCCTCACCCCGACAGGGGCAACCCGGTGACCAGCGCGTTCTCCGACGGGCGGCACCGGTGACCCGGATCGCGATCGTCGATATGGATCTACCTGTCGGCTGACACGTAGGAGGAGTAGGCGGGCAGGTCGAGAACGCCGTTGCCAGAGAGCCCGATGAGCACGACCTGGCCGTCAGATTCGGCGCGCCGGGCGTAGTCGAGGGCGCCGGCGACGGCGTGTGTCGACTCCGGCGCCGGGATGATGCCCTCGGCGCGGGCGAAGACCACGCCCGCCGCGAAGGCGTCGTCCTGGGTGACCGCGGTGGCCTCGAGCAGCCCGAGTTCGAGCGCGTGGCTGACCATCGGCGCCATGCCGTGATAGCGCAGGCCCCCGGCGTGCAGCGGCGGCGGCACGAAGTCCTTGCCGAGGGTGTGCAACTTCAGCAGCGGGGTGAGCCCCGCGACGTCGCCGTGGTCGTAGCGGTATTCACCCTGCGTCAGCGACGGGCACGCCGCCGGCTCGCACGCGACGACCCGCGTCGACGTGCCCTCCCGCAGGTTCTGCCCGATGAGCGGAAACGTCAGCCCCGCAAGGTTGGAGCCGCCGCCGACGCAGCCGAACGCGACGTCGGCCTGGCGCTCGCCGGCGTCGGCGAGCTGGGTGAGCGTCTCCTGGCCGATGACGCTCTGGTGGAGCATGACGTGGTTGAGCACGCTGCCCAGCGCGTAGTGGGCCTGCGGGTCGTTGGCGGCGACCTCGACCGCCTCCGAGATCGCCATGCCGAGGGAGCCGGTGGTGTCGGGGTCGGCCGCGAGCATGGCCCGACCGGCCTCGGTGAGGTCGCTCGGGGAGGGGTGGCACACGCTGCCGTAGGTCTCCATCTGGAAGCGGCGGTAGGGCTTGGAGTCGTAGGAGGCGCGCACCTGCCACACCTCGCAGGTCATGTTCAGCAGCGAGCAGGCGAGGGCGAGTGAGGCGCCCCACTGCCCGGCTCCGGTCTCGGTCGTCAGCCGCGTGATGCCCTCGGCGGCGTTGTAGTACGCCTGGGCCACAGCGGTGTTCGGCTTGTGCGAGCCGGCGGGGGAGACGCCCTCGTACTTGTAGTAGATGCGCGCCTTGGTGCCCAGGGCCCGCTCCAGGCGCCGCGCCCGGACGAGCGGCGAGGGCCGCCACAACGCGTAGATCTCGCGCACCGCCGCCGGGATCTCGATGTACCGCTGCGTGCTGACCTCCTGCAGGATCAGCCCCATCGGAAACAGCGGCGCGAGGTCGTCGGGGGTCAGCGGCTCGCGGGTGCCGGGGTGCAGCGCCGGGGGAGTCGGCTCGGGCAGGTCGGCGTTCAGGTTGTACCAGTGCGTCGGTACAGATGAGGGGACGCTCGCCCCGAGCGGCTCGAGCGCCGGGTTCGCGGGCGCGGGGTTCGCCGGCGCGACCGCGGGCTCGGTGGTGGTCTCGGTGGTGCTGGCGTCGTCGCTCACGGCAGTTCCCTCTCGTCGGCGCTCAGGCTACCCACCCACTTCCCTCGAAACTGCGTGTCGTGGTGAGAACTGCTGTCCGTACCGCAGCTCTCACCACGACACGCAGTTTTCGCGGTCGTTGCGGCTGGGGTAGACAGGGGAGATGAGCCGAACGCCGCTGGATCCCGTGCTCGAGCCGCTCGTCGAGGGACTCGATGTCCGCTCCGCGCGACGGGTGCACGGCGGTGACATCGCGGTCTCCTATCGCCTGGAGACGGCCGACGGGCCGCTGTTCGCCAAGACCCATCCGCGGCCGACGCCCGACCTGTTCGAGCGGGAGGCCGCGGGGTTGCGGGCGCTGCGCGAGCACGCGCCGGCGCCGCTGCGGGTGCCGCAGGTGCTGCGCGAGTCGCCGCACGGTCTCGTGCTGGAGTGGATCGAGGAGGGCCGGCGCCGCGGTGGCCGCACCGAGTCCGAGCTCGGAGCCGGGCTGGCCGGCCTGCACCGCACGTCGAACCCGACGTTCGGCGGGCTCGACGGCGACGTCTCCGGCTACCTGGGCTCGGTCGAGGTCGACCTCACGCCCTCGACCGATTGGCCGAGCTTCTACGTGCACCGCCGCGTCGCGCCGCTGGTCGAGCGGGCGATCCGCGAGGGGAGTCTGGACCCGCGGGCTCGGGGGCTGCTGGAGCGCGTCGAGCCGCGTGCCGCGGAGATCTGCGGGCCGGCCGAGCCGCCGGCGCTCGTGCACGGCGACCTGTGGGGCGGCAACCGCCTCGTCGACGCGGACGGCACGAACTGGCTCATCGACCCGGCCTGCCACTGGGGCCACCGCGAGTACGACCTCGCGATGATGCAGCTGTTCGGCGGATTCGGACCGGAGTGCTTCGAGGCCTACGACGAGGCGTCCCCCCTCGACGCCGGCTGGCGCCAGCGGGTCTCGTGGTATCAGGTCACGCCGCTGCTCGTGCACGCGATCCTCTTCGGAGGCGGTTACGGCGACGCCGCCCTGCGCGCCCTCGCCCGCTACGCTTGACCGACCGAAGGCTGCCCTCACCGGCCGAAGGCTGCCCTGTCGGCCGTTATTCCCTGAGAACGACGTGAGTCTGCATCGTCTAGACTCTTCACAGTCTAGATCGCTTGCGGTCTAGACTGTGCGGATGGGGGAGTGGGACGTCGACCTGAAGCACATCGCTGACTGGTTGATGTCTCTTGACGACGGCAGCTATGAACACGTCATCGCGGCCACTCGACTGCTCCGAGTGCATGGCCCACACCTCGGGCGGCCTCTGGTCGACTCGATCACCGGTTCGCGGCACAAGAACATGAAGGAACTGCGGCCTGGCTCTTCCGGGCGAAGCGAGGTGCGAATCCTGTTTGCGTTCGACCCCGCCCGACGCGCCATTCTGCTCTACGCGGGAGACAAGTCGGGCCGCTGGAACACCTGGTATCGCGACGCCATACCGATCGCCGATGAGTTGTTCGATGCGCACCTGAAGGCGATCGGGCGAGCGAGAAAGTCGAAGGGGAGTTGAGTTTGTTGGCAACGTCTATCGAGGACATGGAGCGCCGCCGCCCCGTCGACGCGGAACGGGTGGAGCGACTGCAGCACGAGATGATGGCGCAGGTGCGCGCCTACCGCCTTCGCGAACTGCGCGAACAGGCCGAGATGACCCAGACCGATGTCGCCGAGAGAATCGGCACAGGTCAGCGTCGTGTCTCGAAGATCGAGCACGGCGACATCGAGCACACGCGCGTCGACACATTGCGTCGTTACGCCGAGGCGCTGGGCGGCACCCTGCACGTCGAGATCGAGGTGGGTGACAGGCGGATGACGATCGCCTGATTGCCTACCTCGGCGAAGACCGGCGTGAGCTGCCGCAACAAGTACGGTCACGGGTTCTCCATGGCCTCCCGCACCTACCGGCTCTGGTAGCCGCCGACGACGCGAAGCTATGCGCGGGCGCGGCTCATGCCCGACTCGAGGCGGGTCAGGTGCAGGGCGAGGTAGACCACCTCGTCGTCGGAGACGGTGTGGTCCAGGCGCATCTCCAGCAGCGCACGCAGCCGCTGGGCCAGTTGATAGGCCCGGGGGCTGCGCGCCTGCAGCGCGGAGCCGACGGCGCCGACCTGGTCGTCGAGCTGGGTGCCGGTGCGCGCGCGGGCGAAGAAGTAGCGCAGGTGCGCGGCGAACCGGGCGGCGTCGATGGAGGCGGGGTCGAACCGGTCTCCGTACGCCCGCGCGAGGGTGTCGAAGATCTGCCCGATGAGCGCCGACTGCACGAAGGTCTCGGCCATGCTCGCGCTGCCGGTCACCGCGTGGAACAGGTGCATGGCCAGGGCGATCGCCTCGCCCTGCGGCAGGTCGAGCCCGAGCCGCTCGTTGAGCCGGGCGAGCAGCCGTTCGGCCATCGCCAGCTCCTGCGGATGCAGGTGCGCCACCTCCGCGCGCAGCGGATAGACCATCGGCTCGCCGCGCGCGACCCGCTCGATGGCCTGATGCACGTGGTCCGCGACGGCGACCACCGCCAGCGCCGGCACCGTCGCGCCGAGGTCGCGAACCGCCTCCGCGAACAGCTCCTCGACGAGCCGCAGCCGCTCCGGAGGGATGTCCGCGAGCACCTGCCCGACGGAGTCCGGGTTGTCGGCCGGCACGAACCGGCGCGCGATGAGCTCCTCGCGCACCGCCGACCCCGGGCGGGCCTGGAACCCCAGGCCGCGCCCGGTGAGCACGACCTCCCGGCCGAGCTCGTCGCGGGCGAGCACCACGTTGTTGTTGAAGACCCGCAGGATCTGCATCAGTGGCCTCCTCTCCCTCGAACGGCCCGGCCGGGCGGGCGCGCCGCGGCGCTCAGTCGAGCGCCGCGCCGTTGCTGTCGATGACGCTGCGGTAGTAGTCGAACGACTTCTTCTTGTACCGCTCGAGTGATCCACTGCCGTCGTCGTTGCGGTCGACGTAGATGAACCCGTACCGCTTGCTCAACTGCGCCGTCGAGGCGCTGACGACGTCGATCGGGCCCCACCACGTGTAGCCGAGCAGGTCGACGCCGTCGCGCACCGCCTCCCGCGCCTGGATGAGGTGCTCGCGCAGGTAGTCGATGCGGTAGTCGTCGAGCACGGTGTTGACGCCGTCGACCTCGACGAGTTCGTCCTTGGCCCCGAGTCCGTTCTCGACGATGAACAGCGGCTTGCCCCACCGCTGCCAGTAGTCGTTGAGCACGACGCGCAGGCCCACGGGGTCGATCTGCCAGCCCCACTCGCTGGACTCCAGGGTGGGGTTGGGCACGCCGCCGAGGATGTTGCCCGCGCCCGCGGGGACCGTGGGGTCGACCGTCTGGCACAGGCTCATGTAATAGCTGAACGACACAAAGTCCACCGTGTTCTTCAGCGTCTCGCGGTCGGAGTCCGTGATGTCCAGCTCCACGCCCTGCTCCGCCAACGAGCGCATCAGGTAGCCGGGGTACTCGCCGCGGCAGTGCACGTCGCCGAACGCGTAGTTCGCCTCCTCGAAGTGCTTGGCCGCGAGCACGTCGCGCGGGTCCGGGGTGAGCGGGTAGGCCGGGGTGGCGATGATCATGCAGCCGACCTTGAGCTCGGGATCGAGGTCGTGCGCGATCTTCGTCACTGACGCCGACGCGACGAGCTCGTGGTGGATCGCCTGGTAGAGGTCCTGCGCGCTCAGCTCGTCCTTGGGCGTCCAGATGCCGCCGGCCATGAGCGGCTCGTGGAGCACGGCGTTGATCTCGTTGAACGTCAGCCAGTACTTCACGCGCGAGCCGTAGCGCTCGAAGAGCGTGCGGGCGTAGCGCTCGTAGAAGCCGATCATCCGCCGGTCGACCCAGCCGTCGTAGGTCTTGGCCAGGTGCAGCGGGGTCTCGTAATGGCTGATCGTCACCAGCGGCGTGATGCCGTGCTTCTCGCACTCGTCCAGGACCCGGTCGTAGAACGCCAGGCCCGCCTCGTTCGGCTCCTCCTCGTCGCCGCGCGGAAAGATACGGCTCCACGCGATCGAGAAGCGGAACACCGAGAAGCCGAGCTCGGCGAAGAGCGCGATGTCGTCGGCGTACCGGTGGTAGTAGTCGATGCCCTCGAGCTTGAGGTTGTCCGGCGTGGGCTCCTGGGTGGGCGGGGCCGTGATGCCGTGCGGCATGACGTCCTGGATCGACAGCAGCTTGCCGTCGGCCAGGTACGCGCCCTCGAACTGGTTCGCGGCCGTCGCACCGCCCCAGAGGAACCCGTCGGGGAACGTGGCGGGGAAGGTGGTCATGACAGCTCCTCGTCGAGCGCCGCGCCGTTGCTGGCGATGACGCGCCGGTAGTAGTCGAACGACTTCTTCTTGTACCGCTCCAGTGATCCAGACCCGTCGTCGTTGCGGTCGATGTAGACGAACCCGTAGCGCTTGCTCAGCTGCGCGGTGCCGGCCGACACGACGTCGATCGGTCCCCACCACGTGTAGCCCCACAGGTCGACGCCGTCCTCGATCGCCTCGCGCACCGCGAGCAGGTGATTGCGCAGGTAGTCGATGCGGTAGTCGTCGACCACGGTCTTGACGCCGTCGACCTCGACGAGCTCGTCCTTGGCCCCGAGGCCGTTCTCGACGATGAACAGCGGCTTGCCCCACCGCTCGTAGTAGTCGTTGAGCACGATCCGCAGGCCCATCGGGTCGAGGGCCCAGCCCCACTCGGTCTTTTCCAGAGTCGGGTTCGGCACGCCGCCGAGCACGTTGCCCTCGCCGCGGATCTGCTTGGCCGGGTCGGCCGTCGCCGCGACGCTCATGTAGTAACTGAACGACACAAAGTCGACGGTGTTCTTGAGGATCTCCCGATCGGAGTCGGTGATGTCGAGTTCGACGCCCTCTTCCCGGAACATCCGCAGCAGGTAGCCGGGGTACTCCCCGCGGCAGTGGATGTCGCCGAAGGCGTAGTTCTCGTGCTCGATCCGCTTGGCCTCCCACACGTCCGCCGGGTCGGGCGAGAGCGGGTAGACCGGCATCGACAGGATCATGCAGCCGATCTTGAACTCCGGGTCCAACTCGTGGGCCATCTTCGTCACCGACGCCGACGCGACGAGCTCGTGGTGGATCGCCTGGTACAGCTGCGAGGTCGACAGCTCCTCCCGGGGCGTCCAGATGCCGCCGGCCATGAGCGGCGCCATCGTGATCGCGTTGATCTCGTTGAACGTCAGCCAGTGCTTGACCCGATCGCCGAAGCGCTCGAAGAGCGTGCGGGCGTACCGCTCGTAGAAGCCGATCAGCCTCCGGTCGCGCCAGCCGTCGTAGGTCTTGGCCAGGTGCAGCGGGGTCTCGTAGTGGCTGATCGTCACCAGCGGCGTCATCCCATTCGCGACGATCGCGTCGATGAGGCGGTCGTAGTAGGCCAGGCCGGCCTCGTTCGGGGTCTCCTCGTCGCCGCGCGGGAAGATCCGGCTCCAGGCGATCGAGATGCGGAAGACGCTGAACCCCATTTCGGCCATGAGGGCCAGGTCGCTCTCGAACCGGTGGTAGAAGTCGATGCCTTCGAGCTTGAGGTTGTCCGGAGTCGGTTCGTCGGTGGGCGGCTGGAGGCCGCCCTTGGGCAGCACGTCCTGGATCGAGGGCAGCTTGCCGTCCTCGAGGTAGGCGCCCTCGAGCTGGTTGGCGGCGACGGCGCCGCCGAACAGGAAGCCGTCGGGGAACGTGCGGGCGGTGGACTGGGTGGTCACTGTTCTCCTTAGCTGGTCGAATGGATCGGTTCAGGTGGTGACGACGATTGCGGGCTCACCGTGGGAGACCTCGTCGCCCGTGGCCGGCGCGACCTCGCGCTGCTTGGCCGTGTTGGTGACGAGCACGACCGTGGTCTTTGGGTGCCCGGCCGCGTCGATCGCGGACAGGTCGACCTCGGCGAGCACCTGGCCGGCCTCGACGAGGTCGCCCTTGGCGACGCGCGGGGAGAAGCCCTGGCCGTTCATGCTCACGGTGTCGAGGCCGATGTGCACGAGCACCTCGACGCCCTCGTCGGTGCGGATCCCGTAGGCGTGACCGCTCTTCATAGCGACCACGATCTTGCCGGAGACGGGGGCGTACACGGTGCCGTCGGTCGGCTCGATCCCGACTCCGGAGCCCATGGCCCCGCCGGAGAACACTGGGTCGGAGACCTGCTCCAGCGGCACGAGACGGCCGCTCATGGGTGCCTGCACGACGACGTCGATGCCGCGCCCCTCGACGGCCCCACCCGCGACGGCGGCCGTGCCGGTGGTTGCTGCGCCGGCCGCGTCCGCGTCGGTGACGCTGCGCGTCGGGGCCTCTTCGACCGGGTCCGCACCCGGCGCGGGAATCGCCGTCTCACTGGGGGAGGCGATGTTGTCTTTGACGCCGAAGAAGAAAGTGAGCGTGAAGCCGATGACGACGGCAACGACGATGGAAATGAAGAACAGCGGCAGGTTGGGGGTCTTCAGGTAGGCGGGAAGACCGATGAGCGAGGGAAAGACGAACGCGCTGGTGCCCGCGCCGGAGATGCCGGCCAGCACGCCGCCGACGGCACCGCCGACGATGCCGAAGTAGAACGGCAGCTTTCGGGGCAGGTTGACACCGTAGATCGCGGGCTCCGTGATGCCGGCGAGGAAGCCGGAGAGGGCCGCGGGGCCGGCGAGCTTCTTGGTCTCCGGGTCCTTCGTGCGCAGGGCAACCGCGAGGGTCGCGGCGGCCTGGGCGAGCACGGCGCCGACGAGCGGTCCGGCCATGATCGAGAAGCCGCCCGAGAGCTGCTGCAGGATGATCGGGGTGAGTCCCCAGTGCAGGCCGAAGATGACGAACACCTGCCACAGGCCACCCATCACAGCACCAGCCGCCCACGGGGCGACCTGGAAGAGCCAGTCCACCCCGGCGGCCAGGCCGTTGGCGGCGATGATCGTCACCGGGCCGATCGTCAGCAGGATGAGCGGCACCATGACGAGCATCGAGATGAGCGGCACCGTGAAGTTGCGGATCGCGCCCGGAAGCACCCGCGTGAAGAACCGCTCGAGGTAACCCTGGATCCAGACGGCGACGATGATCGGCAGCAGCGAGCTGACGTAGCTCATCATGACGAGCGGGATGCCGAAGAACGTCAGCGGCTCGGTGGCCTCGTTGAGCGCGATGATGTCCGGGTAGACGAGCGCTCCGGCGATGGCGACGGCCGTGTACTGGTTAGCCTTGAAGCGCTTGGCGGCCGGGATGGCGAGCAGGATCGGCAGGAAGTGGATGAGCGAGTCGGAGGCCGCGTTGAGCACCGTGTAGCCGGTGGTCTCGGCGCTCAGCCACCCCAGTGTGGTGAACAGCGTGAGGAACGCCTTGAAGAGGCCCGCTCCGGCCAGCGGCCACAGGATCGGGTGGATGATCGAGCTGACCAGCTCGATGAAGCGGTCGAGCAGGTTGCCCTTGGTGCCCGACTCCTCCTCGTCGCCGGGCGCGCTGCCGCCCTCGAGCATGTCGGCGATCTCGGCGTAGACGTTCGGCACATCGTTGCCGATGACCACCTGGTACTGGCCGCCAGACTGCACGACGGTCATGACGCCGTCGAGGCCCTTGATGCGGTCGGTCTGGGCCTTGCTCTCGTCGCGCAACTCCATGCGGAGCCGGGTCGCGCAGTGCCGCGCGCCCTTGATGTTGTCGAGCCCACCGACGCCATCAACGATGCCGCCGGCGAGGCCGCGGAAGTCCACCGCCATCGAATCCTCCTCGATTCGTGTGTGGTTCCTCGCTGCACCAGTGCCCCGGGCATAAAAAAAAGACCCGGGACACCACACGGTCCCAGGTCTTGCCTCCGCGAGGAGTCACAATCCTGTTGAGCTGCTCAGCTCGTGTCCGAACCTACCCGAACTCGGCGCGCCGCGGCAAGCTTTCGGTCCGATCGGTTCCGGACGCGGGTGCACCGGCGGGGCGATCCGGACATATCACAAGGTGATGTCCAGATACCGATCGAGGTCGAGCGTGGCGCGGGCTCCTAGGTCGTCGCGGTGCTGCTCCAGCCAGTCCTGCGCGTGCTCCCAGCCGAGGTCGTGCAGCTCGGCCACCGAGCTCAGCGTGGCGGCCGCCTTCGTGGCCGGGCTGAGCTCGGCGAGGTCGTCGCCTCCGTCGATGCAGTGCAATCGCAGGTTCGCCACGCGCGCCAGCCCGTCGGCGCTCTCGGCGAGCCGGCGCAGGCCGTGCGCGCCCGAGGCCGGCGCCTGGGGAGTCGTGCCGGAGCCGGCGGTGTGTAGCAGCCGTCGCATGAGCGCCAGCGTCCGCAGGTCCTTGAGCAGGGTGGCGTTGAAGACGATCTCGTTCATCCGGTCGAGGATCTCCGTCGCCGTCCGCGGTTCGCGCCGGCGCTGCGCGGGGTTGATCTGCACGATCAGCACATCGTCGGCGACCGTCTTCGCGACGAGCGGCAGCAGGGCCGGGTTGCCGGCGTACCCGCCGTCCCAGTAGGGCTGACCGTCGATGTGCACCGCCTGGAAGAGCGTCGGCAGGCACCCGGAGGCGAGCACGACGTCGATCGTCGTCTCGTGACAGCCGAAGAGCCGCAGCCGGCCGGTGCGCACCTCGGTGGCGGCGATGAACAGCTGTAGCTGCGTGCAGTTGCGCACGGCGTCGAAGTCGATGGTCTCGGCGAGGATGTAGCGCAGCGGGTTGAGGTTCCAGGGGTTGGACTCGTACGGCGAGACCGCCGCCGACCACGCGGCGTTCCAGACGAGGGCGGCCTGTTGCGGCCAGCTCGACAACGGTCCGAGGGTCGCGAGCCAGGCGCGTTGCCAGGCCTGCGCGGCGCGGGCCCACGGCTCCAGCGGTGTGCCGCTGGTCAACGCGACTCCTGGCTCGGCGAGCCACGAGCCCAGGCGACCCACCGTCTCCCAGACGCGGCGCAGGTTCGCCCGCGCCTCCTCGCGCCCGCCGCTGTTCAACCCGGCGGCGAGGGCGGCCGCGTTGACGGCCCCGGCGCTCGTGCCGCTGATCCCGTCGAAGCGGATGCGCTCCTCGATCAGGAGCCGGTCCAGCACCCCCCACGTGAACGCACCGTGCGCGCCACCGCCCTGAAGGGCCACATCGACGTGGATCGTGCCGCGCTCTGCCTGTGACACTGAGCCTCCCCGCGTGGCGTGCAACGACATTCCGCCGTTGAGCGTAGACCAGGCGGTCCCGCGGTGTTCGCGGACGGAACGATTCGTGCGGCCGACCGGGCCGGAGCGTGACGTCAGGCGGTGACGGCCGAGACCAGGAACTCCGGGCGCTTGCGGCGCAGGGTCGCGGCGGCGGTGACGGCGGCGTCGGGTGTCGGGTGCCACGACATGACGGTGCCGTACTGGCTCATCTCGCTCAGCGCGACGACGGCGCCGCGGTAGACGCGCGCGGTCGTGCGGGCGTCGAGCACGTGGCCTTCGTCGTCGGTCACCGTGTAGCAGTAACGATCGTCGACCCGGTTTGCGGACATGCGGTACATCGGACGTTCCCCCAAAAAACAGTTGTGCTGATCCCCGGTCGGGAACTGTAACGGCCGAGGCAGTACCACAGCGACCCTCTCGGGGCGTCAGGGTGGCGGTACCAGAACCAATCCTCTCGCGCCGCACAAGAGCCCGTGCACCCGGCCCGGCGCCGGCCCACGGCGCGGTGTCGAGGACGTGTCATCATGTGGCGCATGCATGCCCGCCGCGCCCTCGTGCGACGCCCGAGCGCGGCCCTGGCCGGCGGGATCGTCACCCACATCGAGCGGCGCCCCGTCGACGCTCGGCGAGCGCTCATGCAGTGGCAGGGGTACGTCGCAGCCCTGGCCCGCGCGGGGTGGCAGGTCCGGGAGGTCATGCCGTTGCCCGGTTGCCCCGACGGGGTCTTCATCGAGGATCAGGTGGTCGTGTACGGCGATCTCGCCGTGCTCTGCCGCAGCGGCGCCCCCGCCCGCTGGCCCGAACAGGCCGGTGTCGCAGCGGCACTGGTCGCCGAGGGGTACCGCGTCGCGCGGATCGAGGCGCCGGGCTGTCTCGACGGGGGCGACGTGCTCAAACACGACGGCACCGTGTGGGTCGGGCTCGGTGGGCGCACGAACGCCGACGGCGTGTGGCAGCTCGGTGAGCTGCTCGGACCGTTGGGGGCCCGGGTCGTCGGCCGGCCCGTCTCCAAGGTGCTGCACCTGAAATCGGCCGTCACGGCGTTGCCGGACGGCACGGTCGTCGGCCACGAGCCACTCGTCGACGACCCCCGGGTGTGGCCGCGGTTCGAGGCCGTACCGGAGGAGTCCGGCGCGCACGTCGTCGTCCTCGATGCACAAACCGTGCTCATGGCCGCCTCCGCACCGCGGACCGCCGCGATGTTTCGGCGGCGCGGGCTGCACGTGCTGACCGTCGACATCTCCGAGTTCGAGAAGCTCGAGGGGTGCGTGACCTGCCTGTCGGTGCGGTTGCGTGGCTGAGCCGTCTGAGCCGGATCGGTCGACGGGGTGGGCGGCGGCGCGTGAGCACGCGCATTAGCCTGACGCCACGAGCCGGGTGCCGATCACCCGTGTGCGATCGGAGGGCGAGATGGCCACACCCAACAAGCCGGCGGACGAGCAGGAGCGGGATCCCAAGCGCCCTTGGCGCATCGAGGGGCTGCCGCACCGCTCCGGCGACGACAAGCCGGACGGGCGCCGCAAGTTCAACTGGCGCTCGTTCCTGACGTTCGCGCTCCTGGTGTATCTCGGCAGCTTCGCGGTCGCGACGTTCTTCGACGCCCGCAGCGACGTCGCGACGATCCCGTACACCGAGTTCACCCAGCAGGTGCAGGCGCGCAACGTCGCGGAGGTGTACGCCCGCGGCGACACGATCCAGGGTGAGCTGCGGCAGGCCGCGACGAGCGCCGCCGACAACCAGAAGCAGTACACGGTGTTCAACACCGAACGGCCCACGTTCGCCCGCGACGACCTGCTCACCGAGCTGGAGCAGCAGGGCACGACCGTGCGGGCGACTCCCGTCGTCGAACAGCGCGGTGTGCTCGGCAACCTGCTCTCGGCGTTCCTGCCGATCCTGCTGCTCATCGCGTTCTACGTGTGGATGTTCCGGCGGCAGTCGTCGATGATGGGCGGCGGACTCACGGGTGGGCGCAAGTCCAAGCCCGTCGACCCGGAGACCGTGCGGGTCACCTTCGACGACGTCGCCGGCATCGACGAGGTCGAGGACGAGATCAACGAGATCGTCGACTACCTGCGCCACCCCGACAAGTACGCCGCGCTCGGCGCCCGCGCACCCAAGGGCGTGCTGCTCGCGGGCGGACCCGGCACCGGCAAGACCCTGCTCGCGCGGGCGACCGCCGGTGAGGCCGGGGTGCCGTTCTTCAGCGCCAGCGCGAGCGAATTCATCGAGATGATCGTCGGGGTCGGCGCCCAGCGAGTGCGCGAACTCTTCTCGGAGGCGCGCAAGGTGGCGCCGGCGATCATCTTCATCGACGAGATCGACACAATCGGGCGGGCCCGTGGCGGCGCGCAGTCGATGGGCGGGCACGACGAGCGTGAGCAGACGCTCAACCAGATCCTCACCGAGATGGACGGCTTCTCCGGATCCGAGGGCGTCATCGTGCTCGCCGCCACCAACCGGCCCGAGGTGCTCGACCCGGCGTTGCTGCGCCCCGGGCGGTTCGACCGCACGATCATGGTGCACGCACCCGACGCCGCCGGACGCGAGGCGATCCTGCGGGTGCACACGCGGCACGTGCCGCTGGCGGCCGATGTCGATCTCGCGGCGGTGGCCAAGGCGACGCCGGGGATGACCGGTGCCGAGCTCGCGAACCTCGCCAACGAGGCCGCGCTGCTGGCGGCCCGACGCGGCGCGAGTCAGGTGACACAGGCGATGCTGTCCGAGTCGCTGGAGAAGGTGCAGCTCGGGGCGGCGCGCAACGTCGTCATGCCCGAGGACGAGCGGCGCCGCACCGCCTACCACGAGGCCGGGCACGCACTGCTCGGCATGCTGCAGCCGGGCGCCGACCCGGTGCGCAAGATCTCGATCATCCCGCGCGGGCGCGCCCTCGGGGTCACGCTGTCGACGCCCGACACCGACCGGTACGGCTACGACGAGGCCTACCTGCGCGGGCGGATCATCGGGGCGCTCGGCGGCATGGCCGCCGAGGACGTCGTCTTCGGGGTCGTCACCACCGGCGCGGAGTCGGACCTGTCGACGTCGACGAACATCGCCCGCCAGATGGTCGGCCGCTGGGGCATGAGCGACCGCGTCGGCCCCGTGCAGATCTACCCCAGCGAGGGCGACCCGCGCGCCGCCGGTTTCTCCGACGAGATGTTCGCCGCCGCCGACGCGGAGGTCCGGCGCGTCATCGAGGAGTGCTACGCGGAGGCCACGTCGACCCTCCGGGACAACCGCGACCGGCTCGAGAGCATCGTCGCCCGCCTCCTGGAGACCGAGACCCTCGACGAGCGCGAGGCCTACGCCGCCGCCGGCATCGAGCGTCCCGCCCCGGCCCCGCAGCCCACCATGCCCGGCGCCCACGCCACGCAGGCCTAGCCCCACTTCCGAGAGGTGGGGGAGCCGAGCACAGCGAATCGGTCGGAGGAACACCCCATGACCACGTCGCCCACCCGAGCCCGGCGAGCCGCCTCCCGCCGAGCCCGCGCCGCCGCCAGGTCGCGGGCCCGCGACGAGGTGCGCAGCGTCGACCGCCCGCTGCCCGGCGGTCGCACGTTGCCCCTGGCCTACACCCGCACGGGGCCGCGCTCGGTCGGCCGGCAGGTGCCGGTGCTCGTGTTTCCCGGCGGGCCTGGGCTGGCGTCGGTGCGGCCGTACGCAGCATTGCGGGCCCAGGCGACGAAGGCCGGTCTCGACCTGGTCATGGTGGAGCATCGCGGAGTCGGGCTCTCCCGTCAGGACACCGCGGGCGTCGACCTCGTGGCAGACGACATGACCTCCGCGCTGGCGGCCGACGATGCCGCCGCCGTGCTCGACGCCGAGGGCATCGAGACGGCCGTCGTCTACGGCACCTCCTACGGCAGCTACCTCGCGCAGGTGTTCGGCGCCCGCCATCCCGAACGGGTGGCCGCGATGATCCTCGACTCGGCGATGGTCGGCGCCGACAACAACCACGCGGCCCGCGCGGCGCTCAACGACACCCTCTGGGTCGGCGGCCGGAGAACGGAGCAGGTCGCGGTCGACGTCCGTCGCCTCGTGGTGGGGGGCCGGTTGGATCCGCGGAACGCCTTCGGGCTGCAGCTCTTCCACGAGTTCACCGGCCCCGAGGGCCTGGCGCGCATGCTGGCGCTGCTCGAGCGGGGGCGCGGCGGTCGCACGTGGCGGTGGGTGCACCGGCTCGGGGCGCGCGAGGTCACCAAGAACTTGCCCTTGCTCATGGAGTTCGACCTCGTCGACCGCATCGCCTTTCGCGAACTGGACTACGCGGCCACCGCCCCGATGGCCGAGGTGAGCGGACCGCTGCGGGTGGAGGGCTCGTTCGAGGCGCTCGCGCGCCGCTACGAACCGTTCGATCCCGCGGCCCCCGAAGCGCTCGACACCCGTGTCGTGCTGCCGGGCTTCGACTGGCCGATCGTCGTGATCAGCGGCGATCGCGACCTGCGCACCCCGCGGCGCGTTTCGGAGGAGATCGTGGGGCTCGCGCCGCGCGGTCGGCTCGTCGCGGTGCGCGCGCACGGCCACAGCGCGCTGGACACCCAGCGCACCCTCGCCATCGACATCGCCCGGCGCGTGCGCGAACACAGCGGCGGCGCTGAGTTGTCCCTACCCGCCGTCCCAGCGGGGCGGCCGACCCCGCTGGCGCGCTTGCTGCGCGCGCGACTCACGCTCTCCGAGCGCGTGCCCCGGCCTGTTCAGGGTCGCTGAGAACTGTGTGTCGTGGTGACCACTGCGGCGCGAACAGCGGTTTTCATCACGATGCGCAGTCCTCAGGGTCGTGGGGGCGTCGTTAGAGTCGGCAGATCGCCGTTGGTCGTCGCCCTGCGAGGCTCGGCCGGCGGGGACGACCCCGACCTCCTCAGACTCAAGGAGAGCAGATGACCGACAACGACAAGCCGCTCAGCGACGACGAGCTGGTCACCGACGGCGCCGCGAGCGTGCCGGCTCCGGGCGCCGACGCCGACGGCACCGACGGCCGCGACGGAGACGGCACCGACTCCGACGGCACCGACGGCGACTCGACCGACGGGACCGACGGCGACTCGACCGACGGGACCGACGGCGACTCGCACGACTCCGACGGCGCCGATGGTGGCGACAGCGACGGCACCGACTCCGATGGCACCGACGGTGACTCGACCGACGGCACCGACGGGGACTCGCACGACTCCGATGGCACCGACGGCGACTCCACCGACGGCACCGACGGCGACTCGCACGACTCGGACGGGACCGACGGAGGGGACTCCGACGGCACCGATGCCTGAGCTCTGACGGGATGAACTCACTGCAGTTCCTGGCCGGCGACCCTACGACCTTCGCCACGGAGGTGTGGGGTCGCCGGCTCCTCGTTCGGCACATTCCGCCCGCCGACCTCGACGGCCTCTTCGGGATCGAGCAGGCCGACCACCTCATCACATCGAGCGCGATGCGCACCCCGCAGTTGCGTATCGCCAAGGACGGCTCGGTGCTCGCCGAGTCGCGCTACATCCGGCACGCGACGATCGCCGGCACGCCGATGACCGGCCTCGTCGATCCCCGCAAGGTGCTCGACCTCTTCGGAGACGGCGCGACGATCGTCTTCCAGGGGTTGCAGCGCTACTGGGACCCGCTGCGGCGCCTCGTGCGCGGCCTCGAGGAGGAGCTCGGGCACCCGTGCCAGGCCAACGCCTACCTGACGCCGCCCGGCTCCCAAGGGTTCGCGCTGCACAAGGACACCCATGACGTCTTCGTGTTCCAAACGTTCGGCACAAAGGACTGGGAGGTCCACGACGAACGCGGCGCGCACCAGGTGACGATGGAGCCGGGCACGTGCATGTACCTTCCGACCGGTACACCGCACATGGCGCGCACCCAGGCCAGCGCCTCGCTGCACGTGACCGTCGGCATCAACCGGTTCGTGTGGCGCGACCTGCTGCGCAAGGTCGTGGAGCCGGTGCTCGCCGACGAGGCATTCGCCGGACCGCTGCCCGCGCGGCTGTTCGACGACAAGGAGGCGCTCGCCGCGGCGCTGCGGGCCAAGGTCGACGAGCTCACCGCGGCGCTCGCGGGCGCCGACCTCGACGGGCTCGTCGACGCCGAGGAGGTGCGCTTCGAGTCGGGGCGTCAGCCGCTGCTCGAGGGCGCGCTGCTCGACCGGTTGGAGCTGCCGGGGATCGAGGCCCAGACCGTGCTGCGACGCCGCGCCGGCAGCACCTGCGTCGTGCGACCGGCCGGCGACGACCTGCGGCTGCTGCTCGGAGATCGATCGATGACGGTGCCCGGCCGCATCGGTGACGCGGTGCGTCGTGTCGCCGCCACCGACGGCGAGCTGCGCCCCGCCGAGCTGGGCGACGTGCTCGACGAGCAGAGCGCGCTCGTGTTGTGCCGCCGGTTAGTGCGCGAGGGTCTGTTGGAAGTGGTGCGATGACCACCGGCGGTACCGACAGCACCGACGGCAGCGGCGCCCGGCGGGACCGCCCGCGTCGGCTGCCGCTGGACGTGCCGGCCGCCGAGGCGGCCGGGCTCGCGAAGGCCACGCAGCGGTTCCGATGCTCGGTCGACAGCGAGGCGCGTGACGAGCCGCTGACCGCCACGGCCTCCACGGTCTCGGCGTTCCTCCTCCTGGAGGACCCGGGGCCGTGGGGGCCGGCGGTGCTGCAGTGCCTGCGGGTTCCGGAGCCGGTGCGTGCCCGGGCTGCCGGGTGGGAGCGCGAGCTCGGCATCCGGCCGCTGCTCATCCGCCGCATGGGCCGATCCGCGGGTGGCGCCAGGCGCGTGTTCGTCGTGAACGCCCGGCACGGATGGGCGCAGACCGCGCGCCTCGACTCGCTGGCGGCCGTCGCCGACTGGGACCTGTCCGGTGCCACCGGGCCGCACGGAGTCGGGCTGGAGCCGCACGACGAGCCGATCCTGCTCGCCTGCACCCACGGGCGCCACGACGCCTGCTGCGCCGAGCGAGGCCGGCCCCTCGTGCGGGCACTCGCCGCGGAATTCGGCGACCTCGTCTGGGAGAGCTCGCATCTGGGCGGCGACCGATTCGCCGCGAACCTGCTCGTGCTGCCCGACGGGCACGCCTACGGGCGCCTGGACCCCGCCTCCGGGCCGCGGGTCGTCGCCGACCACTTCGCCGGGCGGCTGTCGCTGGAACACCTGCGCGGCCGCACGACCGTACCGTGGGTGTCGCAGTACGCCGAACACGTCGTGCGCGAGCGCCTCGGCGAGACCAGGCTCGACGCGGTGACCAGCCGCGTACTTGTGCGCCGCCGCGGGCACGCCGTCGTGCAGGTGCGCGTCGGCGACGAGGTGCAGGAGGTCGTCGTCGACGTCGACCGCGCGCCGGAGGCCCGGCTCACGTGCGGCAGCGAGCGCACCTCCCGCGCCCCGCGGTACTCGGCCCCGGCCCTCGACTGACGGTGGCTACGCGAAGAGGGCCTGGCCGATGTGGGTCTCGCCCTCGCGGACGCCGGGCGGGACCGCGAAGAGCGCCGACGCTCGGTGCTGCAGGTACTCCCTGATCCCGTCCTCACGCGCCATGCGGGTCTGCATCGGGACGTACTGCGTGCGCGGGTCGCGCACGTAGGCGATGAAGAACAACCCGGCGTCCAGCCGCCCGAGCGAGTCGTTGCCGTCGGTGTAGTTGTACCCCCGTCGCAGCATCCGAGCGCCGTTGTTCTGGCTCGGATGCCCCAGCCGCACATGTGAATTCATGGCCATCAGCGGAACCCCGCCGCGGCCCGTGAGGGCGAAGTCGGGCTCGGAGAACTCGGTGCCGCCGCTGAGCGGGGCGCCCTCGCGGCGGTCGCGGCCGAAGAGCGTCTCCTGCTCGCGCAGCGACGTGCGGTCCCACGTCTCGATGTTCATCGCGATCCGCCGCGCGACGAGATAGGAGCCGCCTGCCAGCCAGCCGGCCGCCGCGTCGTCGCCGGCGCCGACCCACACGTGCTCGTCGACGAGGTCGGGGTCCTCGGCCTTGAGGTTGGCGGTGCCGTCCTTGAACCCGAACAGGTTTCGCGGGGTCGCCTGCGCCGTCGACGTCGAGGAGGTGCGCCCGAAGCCCAGCTGGCTCCAGCGCAGCGACGCCGTGCCGAACGCGATCCGCGACAGGTTGCGCACCGCGTGCACCGCAACCTGCGGGTCGTCGGCGCACGCCTGCACGCACAGGTCGCCGTCGCTGCGCGCCGCGTCGAGGTTGTCACCAGGAAAGTGCGGGAGCCGGGCCAGCGCCTGCGGCTGCCGGGCCGCGAGCCCGAAGCGGTCGCGCCCCTTCGCGTCGCGGAACAGCGACGGGCCGAAGCCGAACGTCAGCGTGAGGTGCCCCGCGGAGAGATTCTCGGCCTCCCCGGTGTCGTTCGGGGGCGCGTCGTAGGAGGTCGGGTCGCCGCCGACCGGGCGCCCCGCGGTCATCTCGGCCGCCGCGGCAGTCCACGCCGTCAGCAGCGCGACGAGGTCGTCGCGGCTGTCGGTGCGCAGGTCGAACGCGGCGAAGTGCATCCGGTCCTGCGCGGGCGTGACGATGCCGCCCTGGTGCTCGCCGTAGAACGGGTAGGAGTCGGAGGCGGTTGGTGCGGCCGCCTCCTGCTCCTGCGCCGAACCGGTCAGCCGCCCGCCCGCGAATCCCGCGGCGGTCAGCGCCGCACCGGCGCCGGCCAGCCCGAGGATGCCGCGTCGGCTGACACCGCGCCGCCGGCCGTCCCGGCCCTCCGGCGCAGTGTCCTCGGCAGACTCGTCGTGGCCCCCGGCCTCGGTCTGGGGTGCGCCGGTGCTGTCGTCACGCATCAGACGACGGCCGCGGTGACCTTGCTCAGCGGCTCGCTGAGCGCGTTGACCGCGTCGGAGAGCTCCTTGACCTCCGCCTTGCTGAGCTTGTCGTAGGTGACGAAGCCCTCACCCTCCTTGTGCTGGTCGAGCAGCTTCTGCAGCTCGGAGAAGCGCAGCTGGATCTGGGAGTCCAGGGCCGCGTCACGCTTCTTGAGGATCGGCCGCAGCCCCTCCCACGCGACCTTCGCCCCGTCGACGTTCGCCTGGAAATCCCACAGGTCAGTGTGCGACCAAGCCTCCTCCTCGCCGGTCACCTTGCCGGTCGCGACCTCGTCGAGCAGGCCCTTGGCGCCGTTGCCGATCTGGTCGACGGTGTACGTCGTGTCGCGGGTGCGGTCGTACAGGGTCTGGGTGTCGGCGACGAGCTGGTCGGCGATCTGCTTGCGCTGGGCGTCGGTGAGCTTGGTGTACCCGGTCTTCGGCGGCCACAGGTCCTTCTCGGCGACGTGCCAGCCGGTCCACTTCTGGCCCGGCTCCAGGTCGGCCTCGCGCAGGTCCATCCGCGGGTCGAGGTCGCCGAAGCTCTCGGCGACGGTCTCGATGCGCTCCCAGTGCACGCGCGTCGGGGCGTACAGCGCGCGGGCCTTCGCCTCGTCGCCGGCGGTGAAGGCGGCCGCGAACTCCTTGGTGCCGGTGAGCAACTGCTCGGTCTGGTCTTTGACGTAGGAGGCGTACTGGGTGTTGGCCTGCTCAACGAGCTGCGGGTCGGAGCCCGCGTCGAGGTCGGCCCCGGAGTCGGTGACGGTGAACGCGCTGCGGATGCCGTCGCCGACCATGCCCGGCTTGCACGCCGTGTAGTAGCTGCCCGGCGCGGCGCGCACGACGAGGTCACGGCTCAGGCCGGGCCCGATGTTCTCGACCTCACCGACGATCCGCAGCCCGTCGTCGGCGAGCAGGTAGAACTCGGTGACCTTCGAGCCGCCGTTGGTGACGTTGAAGACGAGGTTGCCGGACCCGGCCTGGTTCGCCGACACCTCGCAGGCGGAGTCGGTGGAGGTCACCGCGAGGGCGCCGCTGCCGGAGGCGTCGGCGCTGCCGGCCGATCCCGCGGAGGGGGCGTTGTCGGTGCATCCCGCGAGGGTGACCAGGGCGGTCGCCGCGCCGAGGGCGAGCAGGCGGGGCGAGCGGGGGCGGATCATGCGCGGGCTCCTTGCGGGGTGGTGGTCTTCGAGGTGGACGACCGCGGGTCGGCGGCAGGCGGATTCGGCCGGCGGACCCGGCGGACGAACAGGATGAACACGGGCACCACATAGCCGACCCAGGCGATCGCCTCGAGCCAGGTGGTGGCGGGGGAGAAGTTGAGGGTGCCCTTGAGCAGGGCGGCGACCCAGCCGCTCGGGTCGATGATGTGGCTGACGTCGAAGGCGAGGTGGTGCAGGCCGGGCAGGAGGCCCGCCTCCTGCAGGTCGTGGACGCCGTAGGCGAGCACCCCGGCCGCGACGAGGATGAGGAAGCCGCCGGTCCACGCGAAGAACTTGCCGAGGTCGAGGCGGACCGCGCCCTTGTAGACGAGCCACCCCAGGGCGACCGCGGTGAGCAGCCCGAGCAGGGCGCCGAGCAGCGGCGCGGTCGTCGAGGCGTTGTCGCGGGCGGCCGCCTGCGTCGCGGCCCACAGGAACAGCGCCGTCTCCAGGCCCTCGCGCCCGACGGCGAGCATCGCGACGAGCACGAGGCTGCCGCGGCCGGCCTGGGCGGCGGCGTCGACCTTGCCGCGCAGCTCGCCCGACAGGCCGCGCGCCGAACGGGCCATCCAGAAGATCATCCAGGTGACGAATCCGACTGCGACGATCGACAATCCGCCGCCGATCGCCTCCTGCGCCTCGAACGTCAGGCCCTTCGGCCCGAAGGTCAGCAGCGCCCCGAAGCCCAGCGAGATCGCGATCGCCACCGCGACGCCGCCCCAGATCTGCGGCAGCAGGTGACGCCGGTCCGAACGCACGAGATAGGCGATGAGGATGACGACCACGAGGCTGGCCTCGAGCCCCTCGCGGAGCCCGATCAGATAGTTGGCGAACATGGCGACCCTCTCGGCCGGTCCGATCCTGTCGCGACCTGGTCGCGCACGTGAACCCGCTCAAAATAGGTAAGGCTTCCCTAATGCGCAAGGTGTCGTGGGTGGTTGTCTCAAGGTGAGATCGGTGGGCTCTCGCCCGCGGTGGCGCCGCGGTCAGGTCTGGGACACCTCGATCTGCACGTCCTGCGGCGTCGCCAGGCAGGCGCGGTGACCGTGCGGGGCGGGAATGTCGGTGATGCGCCAGCGGGTCGGGGCGCCTGGGTCGTCGACGGTGATGACGCCGCTGCGGGCGTCGAGCGTGGCGGGGTCGTCGCGCAAACCGACGCCCAGCGCCTTCAACGCCGCCTCCTTGGCGGTCCACCAGGTCGTCGCGAGGGCGAGGGATTCGCTTCCGGCGGTGGCCAGCACGCCCAGTTCGCCGGGACTGAACACGACGTCGTTGCCGAGCAGGGAGGCCAGCCCCTCGACGAGCTCGACGTCGATCCCGCACGGCACCCGCGCGGCCGCGACGAGCACGACCTGCCCGGCGTGCGCGATCGAGACGTGCGCGTCCACCGCCTCCCCGGAGACGGTCGGTCGGGGGCGGCCGCGCGTCGGTCCGTCGGCGTCGACCGCGACGCGGACCGTCCGCGCGGGCACCCCGAGCAGGTCGTGCACCGCCTGCCGAGCGAGCCGCCGCCCGGTCGCATGCCGCGCGGCGTCGATCTCGCGCCGAAACGCGGCGCACCGCTGCCGCTCCCGCCCGGTGAGCAACGGGTCGTCGATCGCGGCGGGATCGGGTGCGGCGCCGAGCACGACGACTCGGGTGCGCGCTTGTGCCGGAGGCTGATTCACCTGGGCTCCTGTCGTGGGTCGAGCCGAGTCTGCCGCGACGGCGGTCACGTCGTGTGGGTCGCTCACCCCCTGGCGCCGGGCGGGAAGAATTCGAGCCGGGTGGCCTAGTTAGGTAAGGCTTGCCTTTGCTACGGTGCGGCGAGTAAGGCTCACCTAACCTCTCACGGGAAGGTTCCGTCGACGTGCCCATCCCCAGGATCAGGCCGTATTCGTTCGAGGCCGACACCGGCCTCGCGGACAACGTGACCAGCTGGCGGCTCGAGCCGCGCCGGGCGGTGCTGCTCGTGCACGACATGCAGTCGCACTTCGTCTCGATGTTCGATCGCACGGCGGAGCCGGTGACCCCGTCCGAGGCCCCGTCCGAGGCCCCGTCCGAGGCCCCGTCCGAGGTCCCGTCGGCCGCGCACGCCGGCCAGCTCGACGTGGCGATCGAGTCGATCGGCCGGCTCGCGCGAGCGGCGCGCCGGGGCGGGGTGCCGGTGGTCTACACCGCTCAGCCGCCCGCCCAGCGGCCCGTCGACCGGGCCCTGCTGACCGACTTCTGGGGGCCGGGGCCGGCGGACCGGCAGGCGACCGGGATCATCCCGCAGCTGGCTCCCGACGAGGGCGACACCGTGCTCACCAAGTGGCGGTACAGCGCGTTCTACCGCTCCGACCTGGGGGCGCGGATGGCGGCCGAGGGCCGCGACCAGCTCGTCATCACCGGGGTGTACGCCCACATCGGGTGCCTGACCACGGCGCTTGTCGCGTTCATGGAAGGCATCCAGGTGTTCTTCGTCGCCGACGCGATGGCCGACTTCGGACGCGACGATCACGTCATGGCGGCGCGGTACGTCGCCCGCCGCTGCGGTCAGGTCGCCGCGACCGAGGCGGTGCTGCCGGTTCTGCGCGGCGCTGACCCGGACCAGGGTGCAGCGGCTTTCGAATCCGCGGCCCTGGGATCGGCCGGGCCCGGCGCGGCGGGCGACCGCGTGGGTGAGCGGGTCGC
>NZ_BCNQ01000052.1 GCF_001515525.1 Piscicoccus intestinalis NBRC 104926
CCATCGCCGCGATCGCGGCGAGCCCCTTGGCGATGCCGACGACGTGAGCCGGTCCGGCGCCGCGCAGCGCCCGCCCCATGCCGGGCAGCCCGAGGCCGGCGTCGGCGACGACGATGACCGCGCCGAGGCGCCAGCAGGCGTACACGGCGACCGTCAGGTCGATGCCCGGCGGCACGAGCAGCGCGACCCGCTCGCCGGGCCGCACGCCGTGCGCGGCGAGCCCGGCCGCGACGGCCCGCACGTCGGACTCGAACTGCGCGAACGACATCCGCCGCCCGCTGCGCACCTCCGCGACCGCGAGCTCGTCCGGCGTGTCCGCGACCCGGTCGAGCAGGCGCGCCCACGCCGGCCCCTCGTGTGCCCACGGGCCGGCATCGACCGGCGGCCGCGAACTCGTCGACCCGGCCAGCGCGGGCTCGACGATCCGCTCGATCCAGCGCCACACGTCGGCGGCGGTGCGCGGCGCGTCCTCGGTGACGAGGTGCCCGGCTCCCTCGTAGCGGTGCACGCTCGCGTGCGGCAGCCGCCGGCGCAGGTCGCGCAGGTGCTCCTCGGAGAAGACGGGGTCGCGCGGTCCGCGCAGCAGCAGCGCCGGCGCGTCGAACCCGGTCAGTCCCGTGGCGATCGCGTCGAGCACGGGACCCGTCGGGTGGCCGGGGGCGGCCGGGATGTCCGCGACGAACTGGCCCACGAAGGCCCGGTCGCGCGACCGCGGATAGGGCGCGGCGAACGCGTCGCGCACCTCGCGGGGCAGCGGGGGCCGGGAGAGGCCGGTCGCGGCGCGCACGAAGGCGGGCGTGCGCGCGGTCGCCGCCGCGAGCAGGGCCGGGGAGGTGGCGAAGCGCAGCGGCCGCGGAAGGCCGGTCGAGAAGTCGTGCTGCACCGCGGTGTTCGCGAGCACGAGACCGGCCACCGAGCCTCCGCGTTCGCGGTGCCGCAGGGCCCAGCCGGAGGCGATGATCCCGCCCCAGTCGTGCCCGGCGACCACGACCGGCGCTCCGTCGGGCGTGAGGCCGAGGGCGTCGGTCAGCCCGGTCAGGTCGTCGATGCGCTCGGCGAGCGAGCGCGGCTGGTCCAGGGAGCCCGACGGGGCCTCGGAGTAGCCCATGCCGAGCTGGTCGACGGCCACGACCCGCCACCCGGGCCGAGCCGCCGCGAGAAACCGACGCCACAGGTACGACCACGTCGGGTTGCCGTGCACACAGAGCAACACCCCGCGGCCCTCGGATTCGGCATCGCCTGTGTCAAGCACATGCCACAAGCGAGGTACCCCCTGGGAGTCGGACGCCTCGACGTAGCGCGACCACTGCGGCTCCAGGCCCGGCAGGTCACGCAGGCCCGCCAGCCTCGGCAGCCCCGACTGCCCGAACTGGCCCGGCTGGCCCGACTGGCCCGACTGGCCCGACTCGCCGGGCATCGAAGCCTCCCCGGGCGCCGCAGGTAGCCCGGGCGCCGCGGGCGATGACGATGCGGCCCGACTCACCAGGCGAGCTCGGCGAACGAGGTGTTCAGGCCGGAGCCGATGCCCATGAGCAGCACCCGGTCGCCGGTGGACAGGTTGGGGGAGTGCTGCGCGAGCGTGAACGGCACCGAGGCCGACGCGGTGTTGCCGTGCTCGATGAGCGTCAGCGGAAACCTGTCCATGTCGAGGCCGAGGGAGTCGCACAGGCCGCGGATGTGCACGATCGAGGTCTGGTGCGCGACGTAGCTGTCCATCTCCTCCCAGTCGAACTCGCCCTTGGCGTCCTTCCACGTGTCGACGGCCAGGGCCAGGCCCTCGGTGTACAGGGCGCCGCTGTCGGTCTTCATCTCCTCCATCGACCCGATGCACAGGTTGTGATGGGCGGTGCCGGCGCGGCTCACGCCGCCGACGAGCGTGTGCCCGTCGGGGTTGGCGTCCTTGCGGGCGAGCACCATGGCCGCGGCGCCCGACCCGACGGTCAGCGTGGCGAACGCCTCCTTGATCTCGTGCTTGGTGGTCTCGCCGCGCTCGAGCCGGGCGATCGTGCGTTCCTGCGGCTCGCGGGTGCCCTCGGAGGTGACGACGAGCGCGTACTCGATCTGGCCCGCGTCGATGAGCGTGCCCGCCAGGTGCATCGCGTTGACGAAGCCCAGGCAGGCGTTGGTCACGTCGAAGTTCATGCAGCCCGTCGGCAGGCCCAGCTGGTGGTGCACCTGCGTGGCCACGGCCGGCTCCAGGTGCGGGCGGGTCACCGAGGCGTTGATGAGGAGCCCCACGCGGTCGGGATCGACCTCCGCGGCGGCCAGCGCCTGCCGACCGGCGACGACCGCGCCCTGCACGTAGCCCTCGTCGGCCGGCCACCATCGGCGCGACTGCACGCCCGCCAGCGAGGCGAGCATGCCGCGGGTCAGCCCCAGGCGCGCGTAGGTGTCGACGAGGCGGTCGTCGATGGCGTCCGAGGTGATGACTTCGGGGGCCTCGACCGACTCCACGGACAGCACGGCGGTGTTGTCGAGTCGGTAGCTGGCGTTTCCACTCATGAGTGTCCTTCTCCGGGCATGCGCGGGATGCCGCAGGTCGATCGCGGTGGCTGATCGTACCCGCGCAACTCGGGGGACATGTCCCTGCGGTGTGGATCGTCGGTTTCTGGCGGTGCCGCGCCTGGGGAGCGCGAGCTCGACCCCGTCGACGCGGGAGCCGCCCAGCGTGGAACGGTTCAGGCGCCGTCGAAGTGCCCGTCCCAGACTTCCATGCGCGGCGCGCGGTGTCCCCGCAAGATCAGCGCAGCGTCAGCACCGGGTGCGTTCCTCACTCCGGCGGGGCCATCTCCGCGTACACGCCCAGGAGCCGGATCGGCCGGTCCGGCTCGATCCGGTCACGGGCCAAACGCACCGCGGCGGAGACGATGTCGGCGCGCTCGGCGGTGGCGGCAGGCAGCTTGCGCGAACGCGTCACCGTGAAGAACGGCGCGTACCGGATCTTCAGTTGCAGCCGCACCGCGGGCCGGCCCTCGCGACCGATCGCGTCGACGACGCGCTCGGCGAGCGCGGCGACCGCGGCGAGGATCTCCGCGCGGTCGGCCAGGTCGGTCTGGAAGGTCGTCTCGTGCCCGTGTCCGCGCGGCACCCACGGGGTCGGGTCGACGTGCGCTCGCCCCTCGCCGCGCCCCAGGTCGCGGTACCACGGCCCCATCCGCGGCCCGAACTCTGCGACGAGCGGTTCGACGTCGGCGGCGGCGAGCTGCGCGACGGTCTGCACCCCGAGCGCCGCGAGCCGCGCGGACACCTTGGCGCCCACGCCCCACAGCGCCCGCGTCGGCCGCTCACCCATCACCTCGAGCCAGTTCGCCGCGGTCAGCGTGAACACCCCGCGCGGCTTGCCGAAGTCGGTGGCGTTCTTGGCCCGCACCGTGGTGTCACCGACTCCGATCGAGCAGTGCAACCGGGTCGCGGCGAACACCGCTTCCTGCACCTGGTGGGCGAAGGCGACCGGATCGGGGGTGCGCACGCCGAGAAAGGCCTCGTCCCAGCCGAGCACCTCGACCACCGCCAGCTCGCGCAGCACCGCCATGACCGCCTCGGAGGCGGCGAGGTAGGCGGGCGCGTCGACGGGCAGGATCACCGCCTCCGGGCACTTGCGGGCGGCGATCCGCAGCGGCATGCCCGACCCGACTCCGAAGGCGCGGGCCTCGTAGGAGGCGGTCGAGACCACCGCGCGTTCGGTCGGGTCGCCGCGGCCGCCGACGATGAGCGGGAGGCCGGCCAGCTCGGGGCGGCGCAGCACCTCGACGGCGGCGATGAACTGGTCGAGGTCGACGTGCAGCACCCACGCCGGTTCGCCGGCGCCGGTCGTCGAGGCGAGGGCCGCGGGGCGCACTGTTGCAGTGTGCCGGAACCGTGGCCGGGGTCCGCGCAGGTCGGGTGACGTTTCGACGGTGTTAACCCTTGAGCAAAGGTCCGATTTCTGCGGTTCGGAGCCTGTTGTCAATGGGTGGCGGCCCCTACGTTTGCGCGCATGACCTCTTCCTCAGGCAGTCCGCTGCGGCGAAAGTCCGTCGAGACTGTCATCCACCAGAACGATCCCGTCGACGGCGAGTCCCACGGCCTGGCGAAACGGCTGACGACCAAAGACCTCATCGGGTTCGGCATCGGCATGATCATCGGCACCGGCATCTTCACGCTCACCGGCGTGCAGGCCAAGAACGCGGCCGGGCCGGCCGTGGCGATCTCGTTCCTCATCGCCGGGGTCGTCGCGCTGCTCGCGGCGCTGTGTTACGCCGAGCTGGCCTCGTCGGTGCCGACCGCCGGCAGCGCGTACACGTACGCGTACACGACGATCGGTGAGATCTTCGCGTGGATCATCGCCTGGGACCTCGTGCTGGAGTTCGCCCTCGGCGCCGCCGTCGTCTCCCGAGGCTGGTCGGGCTACCTGCAGGAGGCGTTCAACCTGCCGACGACGTTCTTCGGGGAGGATTCGGTCATCAACCTCGGCGGCGTGTTCATCGCGCTCGTGCTCGGTTTCGTCGCGCTGCGCGGCATCCAGGAGTCCAAGTGGGTGACGAACACGCTGGTCGTCATCAAGGTCTCGGTGTGCGTCTTCATCATCGTCGTCGGCGCGTTCTACGTGAAGTCCGGCAACTGGAACCCGTTCATCCCGCCCTCGCAGCCGTCTGCGGAGTCGGCGATGGGCACCCTGCAGACCCCGCTGTGGCAGGTCGTCAGCGGGGCCACCCCGAGCGTCTTCGGGATCTCCGGCGTGCTGGCCGCCGCGGCCGTCGTCTTCTTCGCCTACTCCGGCTTCGAGGTCGTCGCCAACCTCGGTGAGGAGGCGAAGGACCCGGGCCGCGACATGCCCCGCGGGCTGATCGGGGCGCTCGTCATCTGCACGGTGCTCTACCTCGCGGTCTGCCTCGTCATCACCGGCATGGTCAACTACACCCAGATCTCCGAGGGCGCGCCGCTGGCCGACGCGTTCGCGCAGGTCGGGCTCGGCTGGGCCGGCGTGCTCATCGGCGTCGCCGCGGTCTGCGGGCTCAGCTCGGTGATCCTCGTCGACATCATCGGCATGGGCCGCATCGGCTTCGCCCTCTCCCGCGACGGGCTGCTGCCGCCCGCCGTCGGCCGGGTGCACCCCAAGTGGCGCACCCCTGTGGGCATCACCGTTGGCACGACGATCGCCGTCGCCGTCCTGGCCGCGTTCGTGCCGCTGGGTGCGCTCGCCGAGATGGTGAGCATCGGCACGCTGTTCGCGTTCTTCGTCGTCTCGATCGCGGTCATCGTGTTGCGCCGCACGAACCCGGACATGAAGCGCCCGTTCCGGGTGCCGTTCTCGCCGTTCGTCCCGGCGCTGTCCGCCGTGCTGTGTCTGGGCATGATGGCGAGCCTGGCCACCGAGACGTGGATCCGGTTCGTCGTCTGGCTCGCCATCGGCCTGGCGATCTACTTCGGCTACGGCAAGAAGCACTCCCACCTGGCGACCGGCGAAGCCTCCGTCGCGCAGGAGACTCTGCACCACTGACCTCTCGCCTCTGATCCGGGCGGTCCCCCTGTCGGGGGTGGCCGCCCGGTTGTCGTCTCACCGGTCGCGGGCCGAACCGGAGCCGGGCGGGCCGGCTGGTCTGAGCCGCCCGGTTTTCCGAGCCCGCGGGGCCACTCGGGCCGGAGCCCGTGCCGCTGGGTGGACCCGCGCGCACGCCACCACCGGGGAGGCGCTAGCTTGCGCGGCTATGAACACCTCGCACGGCCCGCTGCGCCGCAAGCCGGTGAGCGCCGTACTCGCGCAGAACGACGCGGACCACCTCGACGCGGCCCACCCCGGACTGGCCAAGAAGCTGACCGCCACAGACCTCGTCGGCTTCGGGGTGGGACTGGTCATCGGCACCGGAATCTTCACGCTCACCGGCGTGCAGGCCAAGAACGCCGCCGGCCCCGCGGTCGTGCTGTCGTTCCTCATCGCCGGGATCGTGGCGCTGCTCGCGGCGCTGTGTTACGCCGAGCTCGCGTCGTCGGTGCCCACCGCGGGCAGTGCGTACACGTACGCGTACACGACGATCGGGGAGCTCTTCGCGTGGATCATCGCGTGGGACCTCATCCTCGAATTCGCCCTCGCCGCATCGGTCGTCGCGCGCGGCTGGTCGGGCTACCTGCAGTCGGCGCTGGGCCTGTCGCCGACCTTCTTCGGGGAGGACTCGATCGTCAACCTCGGCGCCGCCGGCATCACCCTCGTACTCGGCGCCATCGCCGCCCTCGGCATCACCGAGACCAAGTGGGTGACGAACGTGCTCGTCGTCATCAAGGTCTCGGTCTGCCTGTTCATCATCGGCGTCGGCGCGTTCTTCGTGCGCGTCGAGAACTGGAGCCCGTTCGTGCCGCCGGCGCAACCGGCTCCGGAGTCGTCGGTGGGGTCGTGGCTGACGATGCCGCTGTGGCAGGCCGTGACCGGCGCGACCCCGAGCGTCTTCGGGGCCTCCGGAGTGGTGGCGGCCGCGGCCGTCGTGTTCTTCGCCTTCGGCGGCTTCGAGGTGCTCGCCAACCTCGGTGAGGAGACCCGCGACCCGGGCCGGGACATGCCGCGCGGCCTCATCGGCGCGCTCGCGGTGTGCACCGCCCTGTACATCGGGGTCAGCCTCGTCGTCACCGGGATGGTGCACTACACGCAGTTGTCCGAGGGCGCGCCGCTCGCCGACGCCTTCGACCACGTCGGGCTGCACTGGGCCGGGTCGCTCATCGGGATCGCGGCCGTCGCGGGGCTGACGTCGGTGATCCTCGTCGCGCTCGTGGGGCTGGGCCGGGTCGGCTTCGCGCTCGCCCGCGACGGGCTGCTGCCGGCCCGCTTCGGGCAGGTGCACCCGCGCTGGCGCACGCCGGTGGGGGTGACCGTCGGCGCCACGCTCGTCGTCGCGCTGCTCGCCGCGTTCGTGCCGCTCGGGGCGCTGGCCGAGATGGTGAGCATCGGCACGCTGTTCGCGTTCTTCATCGTCTCGATCGCCGTCGTCGTGCTGCGCCGCACCGCCCCCGACATGCACCGGCCGTTCCGGGTGCCGTTCTCGCCGGTCGTGCCGCTGGCCTCGGCCGCGCTGTGCCTCGGCCTCATGTCGAGCCTCGTCGTCGAGACGTGGCTGCGTTTCGTCGTCTGGTTCGTCGTCGGCCTGGCGATCTACTTCGGGTACGGCATCAGGCACTCGCGCCTGGCGCGCGCGGCGAGCGACGAGTCGGTGCGGGCGTAGCGCCCGGCCGGGTCGCGGCGCGCTGGGCCGACCCCGGGGAGCGGCCGCGGGCGTCGGCTGTGGCGATGGCGTGGTCGGGGGCGTCGGCGGCGTCGAGCAGCGGGCGGATGCGGTACGGGATCACCTCGCGCAGAAACACGCTCGTCTGCGTGCGCAGGATGCCGGGGCACAACCGGATCTCCTCGGAGACCCGGTACAGGTCGTCGGGGTCGCGGGCGACGACGTGACACAGCAGGTCGGTGATGCCGGCCGGGGCGAAGCACTCGAGCACCTCCGGCACCCGCCGCACCGCCGCCACCGCCTCGTCGAGCTTGTGCTGATCGAGCTCGGCCGCCACCTGACCGGCCAGCCCGCGGCCGAGCGCCGCCGGCGGGATCCGGGTGCTCTCCAGCCGCAGCAGGCCCTCGGTGCGGTACCGGTCGAGCCGGCTCTGGATCGTGCCGCGCGCCAGCCCGGTGCGCTGCGCGAGCAGCATGACGGTCATCCGCGGATCGTCGTCGAGGGCCGCGAGGATGCGCCGGTCTGTCGCGTCGAGTTGATACACGGGGTCCCCTTTGATCGTTTCGATCACTCTAGGGCGGCGCGGCGGGCGATCCGATCAGGCGGCGCGGACGGCGTCGGCGGGGCGGTGGCGAGTCAGGCAGCGCGGACGGCGGCGGCGAGTCAGGCGGCGCGGACGGCGGCGGCGAGCCGTCGGTCGGATTCGTACATCGCCTCGACGTCGAACGTCGACGCGGTGCTCATGATCTCGTCGGCGCCGGTGCGGCGCACGAGGGCGGTCAGCCCGGCCATCACCTCGTCCTCGGTGCCGTGGATCGAAGCGCCGACCGCCCGCTCGACCGTGGTGCGCTCCCGGTCGCTGAGCTGCTCCGGCACGTCGGCCCGCGGACCCAGCGGCGGAAAGGCGCCGTCACGGCGCGAGACCGCCATCGCCCAGGCCTCCGGCAGCGCGAGCTCGCGTGCCTGCCGCGCGGAGTCGGCGACGAACACGTCGAGGCTGACGACGAGATAGGGCTCCGGCTGCGCGGGGGATGGTCGGAAGGATTCGCGGTACGCGTCGAAGGCCTCCGGTCCCGCCCACACGGCCGGGCCGCCGACGACCGCGGGCAGCCCGAGCCGCGCCGCGATGTCGAGCCCGGCGCCCGTGCCGAGCACGAAGAGCGGAGGCGGGGTGACGCCCGCGGGGCGGGCGGTGACCGGCCCGGCTCCGGTGAGGAAGTCGCGCAGGGCGCCGATGTCGGCGACGAACCGCTCGACCGGAGCCTCGTGGGTGCCCAGCGCCTCGCGAACGGGTTCGGTGAAGCCCAGGGAGCGGCCGACGCCGAGGTCGATGCGGTCGCCGTGCAGGGCGGCGAGCATCGCGAACTGTTCGGCGACGAGCAGCGGCCGGTGGTTGGGCAGCATGACCCCGCCGGAGCCGACCCGGATGCGCGACGTCGCCTGCGCGACTGCCTGGACCATGAGCGCCGGTGCGCCCGAACCGATCCCGGGCACCGCGTGGTGCTCGGCCACCCACAGCCGGTGGTAGCCCGCCGCCTCGGCGTGCTGGGCCCGGCTCACCGTCTGCGTCAGCGACTGCGCGTCGGGATGGCCGGTGCGCGTGCGGGACCGATCGAGCAGCGAGAGCGGGAGATTCACCCTCTCGACAACGCCGCGAGTGCCGTCGTCTCATCCCGCCCCATCCCGCGCGGGCAACGGCCCCGGCTCGCGCAGCCCCTGGTCCGCCCCGGTCCGCCCGCCCGGCCCTATCGACGGCGAGCCGCCCCGCCGCCCGCGTGATGACCAATCCGGCGCATGGCTTCCGAGCGAGTTTGATCAATCTGACCAATCTCGGCCCCTGCGGTTGTGCAGCCCGCCCGGTATGAGCTTTAGTTGCGGTCGTGCAGGCGGTGACGGGCCAACAGGCTCCTCGCCGTCAGCGACCACCGGCGCGCCGATCATCGCGGGCCGGGGGATGGCCCCGCCGCACCAGGCGAGGTTCGTCCGGTCGCCGAGCGTCCGCGCGCCACCCACGCGCGGGGACGACGTGCGAGGCGCCGACCAGTTCGCTGGCGGCGCCTCGCGCGCGTCCGGGGCCAGTTCCGCGCTGCGGCCGCGGAACGGTCAGGCGGCAGCCGCCGGGGTCGTCGCCTGCCGCCCCTCCCGGCGGATCGCCAGCGACATGACGGCCGCGGCGGCGCACAGCCCGGCGCCGAGGTACCAGGCCAGGTCGTACTGGCCGTCGACGTCGCGGATGAACCCGGCGCCCCACGAGGCCACCGCGGCCCCCAGCTGGTGCGAGGCGAACACCCAGCCGAAGACGATCGGCCCGGCCATGCCGAAGCGCTCGCGGCACAGTGCGACGGTCGGCGGCACGGTCGCCACCCAGTCGAGGCCGTACACGAGGATGAACGCCCACATGCTCGGCTCGACGTTCGGCGCGAGCAGCATCGGCAGCAGCGCGAGCGACACCCCGCGCCCGGCGTAGTAGATGCCGAGCAGGATGCGCGGATCGATCCGGTCCGTGAGCCAGCCGGAGCCGATCGTGCCGACGATGTCGAAGATCCCGACGAGCGCGAGCAGCCCCGCGGCCGTGGTCGCCGGCATCCCGTGGTCGTGCGCGGCCGGCACGAAGTGCGTGCCGATGAGCCCGTTCGTCGTCGCCCCGCACACCGCGAACCCGCCCGCGAGCAGCCAGAACGTGCGGGTTCGGGCGGCCTGGCGCAGCGACTCCAGGGCCCGCCCGGCGCTGGAGCCGGTGCGCGCGGCCCGCGGCGGCCCCGGGTCGCCGGCGTGCGCGCCGTAGGCGCTCAGCCCCAGGTCGTGCGGATGGTCGCGCAGGAACAGCAGCACGATGGGCACCGTCGCCAGCGCGCCGGCCGCCACCACGAGCGACGCCGCGCGCCAGCCCACCGTCGACGACAGGTGCGCCATGACCGGCAGAAAGATCAGCTGGCCGGTGGCGTTGCCGGCCGTGAGGATGCCGCTGACGAGGCCGCGTCGGTGCACGTACCAGCGCGAGGAGATCGTCGCGACGAACGTCATCGACATCGAGCCGGTACCGGCTCCGACGACGATGCCCCACAGCAGCATGAGCTGCCACGGCGCGGTCATCCAGATCGTCAAGCCGCTGCCGGCGGCCACCGCGAGCAGCGCGAACGTGACGACGCGGCGCACCCCGAAGCGGTCCATGAGGGCGGCCGCGAACGGTGAGATGAGCCCGAACAGCACGAGGTTGACCGACACCGCGGCGCCGATCGTGCCGTGACTCCAGCCGAACTCCTCGTGCAACGGGGTCATCAGCACCCCCGGCACCGACCGGAAGCCGGCCGACCCGATGAGCGTGACGAAGGCGACGACCGCGATCGTCACGGCCCAGCGGGTGTGCCGCGCGTCGAGCGAGTTGTCGACCGAGGGGATCTCGTGGTCGGCGAGATACTCGCTGGTCGTGCGCTCGGAGTCGGTGTCGCCAGACTTCTCGACGGGCGTGCGGTCGGTCATGGTCCCCGAGTCTGCCCGGCGATTTCGGCGATCACCAGTGGCCGAAAAGCCATCTATCGCTAGGATCTGGCCATGGCATCGACACTGCACCGCGTCGCCGTCCTCGCGCTCGCCCCGGCCGTCGGCTACGACGTGGCGATCCCCCCGCTGATCTTCGGCAGCGCCACCGACGGGCGGGGCAGCCCGCTGTATCAGGTCGACGTCATCGGGCTCGGCGCCCGGGCGGTGCCGACGACCGCCGGCTACGGCATCCAACCCAGCGGCGGCGAATCGCTGCTGGAGACCGCCGACACCGTGGTCGTGCCCGGCACCCGCTGCGAGGGCCCCCGCCGCCACGGTCGGCTCGACGACGAACTGGCCGCGGCGTGGGCACTGATCCCCCCCACAGCCCGCATCATGTCGATCTGCACGGGCGCGTTCGTGCTCGCCGCGGCCGGGGTGCTCGACGGCCGGCGGGTCACGACGCACTGGCGCCACGCCGACGACCTGGCCCGCCTCTACCCGCGCGTGCACGTCGAGCCCGGGCTGCTGTTCGTCGACGACGGCGACGTGCTGACGTCGGCCGGACTGGCCGCCGGCACCGACCTGTGTCTGCACGTCGTGCGCCGCGACCACGGTCCGTCGGTCGCCAACCGCGTGGCCCGGCAGTGCGTCGTGCCGCCGTGGCGCGAGGGCGGTCAGGCCCAGTTCATCGAGCAGGCCCCGAGCGTCGCCCGCGACGAGACCGTCTCGCGCATTCGCACGTGGTGTCTGGAGCACCTCGAGGAGGACCTCGCGGTGACGACCCTGGCCAAGCTCGCCGGCATGAGCGTGCGCACGTTCACCCGCCGCTTCCGCACGGAGACGGGCCAGGCGCCCGGGGAGTGGATCATCGCCCAGCGCGTGCAGCGCGCGCAGCACCTGCTCGAGACCACCGACCTGCCGATGGAGACGGTCGCGGCCCGCGCCGGGCTCGGCGGCGCCGTCTCCCTGCGCGCCCACATGCGCGCCCGGGCCGGGGTGTCCCCGACCGATTACCGGCGCACCTTCCGCGGTCCGGCCTCGGAGGTCGACGAGAGCGAACCGGCTCCGGCGGGGGCCTCGGGCTGACCGGCCGCTGAGATGTATGGCGCGCGTGACCGGCGTCCTGTCGCCCGCGCCGCGGCGTTTGTCACGATGGAGGGGTGACTGATCTGGTGCCCGCCATCCTCGGCCTGCCCGCGGGGTGGACCGTACGGTTACCCACGAGCGACGACGTGCCGCGCGTCGTGCGCCTGCTGCAGCGCCACCGGGAGGTGGCCGGCGGCCCGCCGCGGGTCGACGCCGAGGCCCTGGAGTCCGAGCTCGTCGGGCGCGGCTCGTGGACCCGCCGCCAGTTCGTGCTGCGCGACCCGCAGGGGGAGGTGGCCGGCTGGGCCGGCGTGCACGACCGGGCCGCGGGACGCACCGACGTCGACCTCGTGCTCGACCCGCAGGCGCCCGACGACGACGCCGTCGCGTCGGCCGTGCTGCGCTGGATCGCCCAGGTCGCCGGGCAGGTGGCCGCCGAGCGCGGCCTGCCCGCAACGAGACTCGACGCCCTGGCGTACGCGACCGACGAACGTCAGCAGCGCTGGCTGGGTGATGCCGGTTTTGAGTTGGCCCGCACCTGGCGGCACATGAGCCGTCCGGTGGAGCCCGCGGAGGCGGACGGCCACGCGATCCCGGTGCGCGCCGGGGTGCGGGTGCGCACGGTGCACACCCACCCCGACGGGATGCCGGTGGCCGAAGACCTGCGCACGGTGCACCTGCTGCTCGAGGAATCGTTCGCCGACCACTTCAACTCCTACCGGGAGAGCCTGGCCGAGTTTCTCGCCCGGCTCGGGGAGGGGCCGGGGCACACCTGGGACCACTGGTGGATCGCCGAGATCGAGAACGGCGACGACTGGCTGCCGGGCGGCGCGCTCGTGGGAACGGTGCTGCCGGAGAACGCCGACGGCTTCGAGGGCACGTACGTCGAGTATCTCGGCGTGCACCGGCGGGCCCGCGGCCGCGGGGTGGCCAAGGCGCTGCTCGGCACGGTGATCGCCGACGCCGCCCGCCGCGGCCGAGACCGCGTCGGCCTGGAGGTCGACGCGCAGAGCCCGACGCACGCCGACGCGCTATACGCCTCCCTCGGCTGGCGCACCGGCTTCGAGATGCAGTCCTGGCAGACGCAGGTGCGCGCCGAACCGGCTCCCTGATCGGCGCGGGTGCTGGGGCCCGTCTCAGGTTGAGAACCGTCCGAAACAGTTGCGGCGTATCGTGCCTGCGTCGGTGACGGAAGGGGACGCCATGTACCGGGAGCGGTCGGCCCCGTGGGCGGTGCTGCTCGTGCCGGCCCTGCTCACCACGGTCGCGTACGTCGACCCGGGCAACTTCGGGTCGAACATCGAAGCCGGGTCGGTGCACGGCTACGACCTGCTGTGGGTCGTCGCGCTCGCCTCGGTCGCGGCGGGGATCATCCAGTACCTGGCCGCGCTGCTCGGCCTGGCCACCGGCCAGACACTCGCGACCCTCACCGCGCAGCGGATGGGCCACCGCAACCGCCTGCTCATGTGGCTGCAGGCCGAGGTCGTCGTGCTGATGACCGACCTGGCCGAACTCGTCGGCGGCGCACTCGGTCTCTACCTGCTGTTCGGGATCCCCCTGCCGGTCGGCGCCTGCATCGTCGGGGTGCTCAGCCTGCTCGTGCTGGCGACGGGACGGAAGGCGGCGGCCTTCTCGGCGCCGCTGACGCTCGCGCTGCTCGGGGTGGTCGGGGTCTGCGTGCTCGCGGTGGTGGCATTCTTGCGGCCCTCGCCCGCGGGCGTCGCCGGGGGACTGGTGCCGGGTGGACTCGACGCCTCCGGGGTGCTGCTCGTCGTGGCGATCGTCGGCGCGACCGTCATGCCGCACGCGCTGTACTTCCACTCGGCGGTCAGCGCGCACACCGGGCATCGACCGTCTCCGGAGCGGGCGGCCCAACTTCGCCGCCGGCTCGGCCTCGCGGTGGCCGGCGCGCTCGGGGTGGCCGCCTGCGTCAACGGGTCGCTGCTGCTCATCGGGGCGGTGCTGCCGACCCACGGCGGCATCGAAGGTGCGCATACCGCGATCGCCGCGGCCGTCGGCAACGTCGTCGCGGTGCTCTTCGGGGTGGCGCTGCTCGCCTCGGGCGTGGCCTCGACGGTGGTCGGCGTGTTCACCGGCCAGGTCGTCATGGAGGGCTACATCCACCGGCCGTTCTCGGTGTGGCTGCGCCGCCTCGTCGGGCTCGTGCCGCCGCTGGTCGTGCTGGCCCTGGGGGTCGACCCGACGTGGGCGCTGGTCGTCAGCCAGGTCGTGCTCGCGCTCGCGCTGCCGATCACGCTCGTGCCGCTCGTCCTGCTCGCGTGCTCGCCGCGCGTCATGGGTCCGCTGCTCCCGGGCCTGCCGGTCCGCGCCGCGGCCGTCGCGCTCGTCGCCCTCATCACGATCATGGACGCGGCCCTCGTCTACCTAGTCCTCACCGGCCAGGCCTGAGCGTCCCTCCGCCCCCACGTCGGCCGAAGGCTGCCCTATCAGCCGATGGCTAGGGCTGTAGCACGAGCCCTCGACCGAAAGGGCAGCCTTCGGCCGCTGTGGTGGGGCGACGGGGGCCTGCGCCCGCCCGGGGACGCCTCCGGGCGGGCGCAGGCGTCGGTGCGTGCGCTCAGTAGATGTTCGAGGGGCGCACGAGGCCCTCGGCGAGGTCGCCGAAGCCCGGCGCGTAGATGGAGCCGGGGTTGACGACGACCTCCTCGACGATCGCCGTCTCCGTGGTGATGAGCAGCGCGGCGATCGAGGCGGCGCTCTCCAGCGCCGTGCGGGTCACGGTCAGCGCGTCGAGCACGCCGAAGTCCGCCATGTCGCCGTACTTGCCGGTCAGCGCGTTGAAGCCGTGACCCACGGGGGCGGCCACGACCGACTCCACGACCTCCTCGCCCTCGTAGCCCGCGTTGATCGCGATCCAGCGCAGCGGCTCGGCCAGCGAGTGCCGCACGACCTCGCGGCCGGCGATGTCGTCGCCGTGCAGCTCCACCCGATCGACCACGGAGACGGCCTGCGCCAGGGCGGTGCCGCCGCCCGCCACGACACCCGCCTCCATGGCGGCTCGCGCCGCGGCCAGGGAGTCCTCGATGCGCAGCATCCGCTCCTTGAGCTCCACGCTCGTGGCCGCGCCGACGTCGATGAGCGCCACCCGGCCCGACAGCCGCGCGATCCGCAGCCGCAGGCTGTCCTGGTCGTGCTCGATGCGGGCCCGGTCCAGTTGCGCGGTCAGCTGGCCGATGCGGGCCTGCACGAGGTCGGCCTCCCCGCCGGGCCCGGTGATCGTCGTCGCCTCTTCGGTGATCGTGACGTGATCGCACGTGCCGAGGTCGGCCGTCGAGACGTCGGCCAGCGACACCCCGGAGTCGTCGGCGACGACCCGCCCGCCGAGCGCGGCCGCGAGGTCCTCCAGCTCGGCGACCCGCCGGTGCCCGAAGCCCGGAGCCCGAACGACGACCGAGCGGAACGTGCCGTGCACGTTGCCCTGCACGACCATCTGCAGCGCGGGCCCGTCGACGTTCTCGGCGAAGATGACCAGCGGCCGGTTCAGCCGCCGGGCCGCCTCGATCGCCGGCATGAGCTCCTGAACGTTCTCGATCTTCTTGTTGGTCAACAGGATCGCGGGGGAGTCCAGGGAGGCCTCCATGCGTTCCTTGTCGGTGACCATGTACGGCGAGATCCAGCCGTGGTCGATCTCGATGCCGTCGACGACCTGCATGCGCATGCCGGTGCCGTCGCCCTCCTCGACCTCGATGACCCCGTCGTGCCCGACGGCCATGAGCGCGTCGGTCACGATCCGCCCGATCCGCTCGTCGTCGTTGGCGGCCAGCGTCGCGACCGCGAGCACGTCGGAGCGCCCGCCGATCTCGACCGCCCAGCTCTCCAGCTGGCCGACGACCTCGGTGACCGTGGCCTCGATGCCGCGGCGCACCCGCATCGGGTTGGCGCCCTCGTCGATGACGCGCAGACCCTCGCGCACCATCGCCTGAGCCAGCACGGTCGCGGTCGTCGTCCCGTCTCCGACCGCGCCGTTGGTCTTCATCGCCACTTCCTTGACGAGCTGGGCGCCCATGTTGGCGAACGGCTCGCGCAGCTGGATCTCGCGCGCGATCGTCACCCCGTCGTTGGTGATCGTCGGTGGGCCCGTGAGCTTTTCGAGCACCGCATTGCGGCCCTTGGGGCCGAGCGTCACCTTGACCGCGTCGGCGAGGGCGTTGACCCCCGCCTCCAGCTGGCGGCGCGCATCGACGTTGAAACGCAGTTCCTTAGCCATGTCTTAACTCCTTGACACAAAGCAGATGGGCGGGCGAGCTCAGGGGATGAGGATGGCCCGGCCGCGGACCGTGCCCGCGTCGAGGTCGTCGAGGGCCCGCTGGAAGTCGGTCAGCGCGTACTGCTGCGTGTGCAGCGTGACCTTGCCCTGGGCGGCAAGCGCCATGAGGTCCTGCAGGTCCGTGTAGCTGCCGACGAGATTGCCGATGAAGTTGATCTCCGTGGAGATGATGTCGATCGTCGGCACATCGATGTTCTCCCGTACCCGATGACGTAGTAGGAGCCGGCCCGGCGCAGCATCGCCACGCCCTCGGCGGTCGCGCCGCCCTCGCCGACGAAGTCGAGCACGGCCTGGGCGCCGGCGCCGCCGGTCAGCTCGAGCACCTTCTCCACGTGCGAGCCGTCGGCCTGCACCGTGATGTCGGCGCCGATCTTGCCCGCGAGCTTCAGCGCGTCGGCGTTGCGGTCGACGACGATGAGGGTCGCCGGGCTGAGCGCCTTCATGCACTGGATCCCGATGTGCCCCAACCCGCCCGCGCCGATGACGGCGCAGAACTCACCGGGGCGCAGCACCTTGGCGGCCTTGGCCGCGGCGTGCTGCGCGGTCAGGCCCGCGTCGGCCAGGGCCGCGACGTCCGCCGGCTCCAGGGAGTCGTCGAGCTTGACGCAGCTGCGCGCCGACGTGCGCAGGTACTCCGCGTACCCGCCGTTCGTGTCGATGCCGGGAAAGGCGTTGTTCTCGCAGTGCACGTCGTCCCCGACGGCACGCGCGGCACAGCCCGCACGTCATCAGCGGGTGCAGGATCACCTTGTCGCCCACTGCGACGTTCGTCACCGCCTCCCCGACGGCGTGCACCCAGCCGGCGTTCTCGTGCCCGATCGCGTACGGCAACTCGACGCCGCTCTTCGCCTCCCACTGCCCCTCGAGAATGTGGATGTCGGTGCGGCACACCCCGGCCGCGCCGATCTTGACGATGACGTCCAGCGGCCCCTGCAGCTGCGGCTCCTCGACGTCGCGCAGTTGCAGATTCTCGTGGTACCCGACGACCTGTACGGCCTTCATGATGCGCTCCTGGTGTTCGTGATGATCGTGGTGATGCCGCCGGCGTCGCCGTCCGCGTAACGCGTCGCGAGCAGGCCGCGGCAGAAGTGGGAGTTACCCTCCATCGAGATTCGCACCGACGTCGCCCGACGCAACCGCATCGGAGCCTGCTCAGCCGGCACCGGCACGCCGTCGTCGTCGACGAGCACCGGATCACCGGAGTCGGTGGACAGCCCGATGTCCGCTCGCCGCGCCACCAGCGCGTCGGTGCTCGGGCCCGGTGGAAGGTCGCCCAACCGGATGCGAGGCAGGTCGTCGACGCTGCGGAGGCGGGCCCGCAGCAGCGCCATGAGCGCTCGCTCCATCGCCGCCGTGTGCGCCTTGCGCCGGAAGGTCGCCCGCAGCTCGTCCAGGCTCGTGTCGGCCTCATGGCCGAACGTGCCGACGTAGCCGGCGTGTGCCGCGAGCCCCGCGTTGATCGTGTCGGAGTCGTGATGGTCGTCGAGGAGAACGCTGACCCGGCCGATCCCGGGTACCCGAGCCAGTGCGTCCTGCGCGTCCGACGCCATGAGGTAGGCGAAGTTCGGGGAACAGAACGAGGTGGGCAGGCGCAGGTGCACCTCGATGCCCTCCTCGTCGATCGCCACGGAGCGGACGAACCCGAGGTCCGTCACGGGTTCGTCCAGCTCCGGGTCGATCACCGTTCCCAGCGCTTCCCAGACCTGCGTCTGTAGCGAGCTGGCGAGGGTGGTCATGACAGCGCAGGCTCCTTCGCCGCGCGGGTGTTGTCCGCGCCCGCCGCGACCTCGGCGTCCGCCTCGCCCGCCTCCGTCGGCAACCGCAGCTCCGCCGGCACGTCCAGGTCGTACAGCGCCGCCGCGTTGAGCCCCAGGATCTTCTTCTTGTTCTGCGTCGTCAGCGGCGCATACTCCGTCATGTCCTCCGGGATCTGGAAATCCACGAACCGCTCGATGAGCCACTTCGGGGTCCACAACGCGTAATCACTCGCGAACACGATCTTGTCCTCGCCGAGCCAGTACAGCAGCTCACCGATGACCTGCGCGAAATACCGCGGCCGCGTGTGCATGAACGGAATGGCCACCGCCAACCCGCCGTACACGTTCGACTCCTGCGTCGCGATCCAGCAGAAGTCCTCCAACCGCGGCAACCCGCAGTGCTCGATGATGAAATTCAGATCCAGGTAGTCCGTCGCCACCTTGTCCACGTCCGCCACGTCAAACGCGTCCCGATCCAGCGGCCGGATCGTCGGACCCTTGTGCACGTGCACGTTCGTGATCCCCAGCTCGATCGCCTTCTCCAGATACCGCCGCGACCACGGGTCGTCCAGCTTGTACCCGCGCGAATCGCCATGCCACTCCGCCGTGTACAGCTTGATCCCCTTCAGGCCGAACCGCTTCGCGTCCTCCTCGAACCGCCTCAGCCCGACCTCCCCGTTCCGCGGGTCGTACGCGTGGTTGTACGTCAGCTTCCCCGGATTGTCCTGCGTCAGCTTCCACGACTCCTCCACCCGCGCGAAACCGTTCTTGTAGAAGTCCCGCAGAATCGTCGCCTGGAAGATCGCGTGGTCCACGTAGCCGTCCTCGAACAGGTCCTTCATGAAATCCTGCTCGGTGTACTTCTGGTACTTCTTGTAGTCCCAGACCTCTTCTTCCGGGCTGAGGTTACGGTGATAATCGTAGAAGCACTCGATAAACTGGTGCCCGTGGATGTTGCGGCAGTTCTCGTCGCTGCCGTCCCACAGGTGAACGTGACCGTCGACGATGTAGTACTTCTCGCCGTTCTTCTCGTACATGGCGTCCTCACTTCGTTGTGACTCGTGCTCTTGCTTCCTTGCCTTTTCAGTTGTCTTCTCTTGCGGTTTCCTTGGGGCTTGCTTGAGCCTCACCTCTTGTGGGCCGCCGGGGTGAGCGTCACCCGTGAGCCTCACCTCTTGTGGGCCGCCGGGGGCTGGGGGTGCTTCTTGGGCCTACCATCCGCGCGACCTGCGCTGCGCTTCGGTCGCGCTCCCGCCAGACCCGTCCACGGCCCGGCGAAGCACCCCCAGCCCCCGGCTCCCTGGATAGGGACGTCGCCTCCGTGCGCGGGAGACAGGCCGTGGGTCGGGGGCAGCGCTCCTCCTACGACGCGTGTAGGTCGAAGCCGATGTAGTCGGCGGCGTCCTCGGGGCTGGCGAAGAGCATGGTGCGGTCGTCCAGGTGGACCATGCGGCCGTAGTGGGTGGAGGAGATCTCCTCGAAGACGGAGCCGTCGAACTCGGAGCCCAGGGCGTCGGTGATCTCCTCGTAGTCGAAGTCCAGACGGTTTGTACCATCCACTCGGATCATCGAGGTGTACTCGACGAGCTTGACGCCGTCCTTGGCCCCCATGACCTCCGCGACCACGCGGCCGACCGGGGTGTTCATGAGGGTGACGCCGCACATGTTGGAGAAGCTGGCGTTCGACCCGAAGGTCATCTCGTTCTGACTCACTGGTTCAACTCCTTCGGAACGTCGAGGCCGAGGTCCTCGAGCAGGTGGGTGAACTTCTCGGTCGCCGCCTCCATGGAGGCCGCGAAGGTGACCGGCTTCTCGGCCGGCTGCGACCAGATCGGCTGCAGCTGGGCGGCGGCGTCCAGGCACTTGGGCACCCACTCGGAGAGCCACTCCTGCATGAGGGCCTTGTTGGCCTCGCCGTGCTCCTCGTCGCGGGTCAGCATCTGGAAGAGCGCGCGGGTGTAGTTGAGGTCGCGCGCGTAGTCGTTCTCGCCCGTGCCGACGATGGTCGGGGTGACGTAGTCGCCGTTGCGCGCGGCGATCTGCATGACCAGCTCGCTGCGGAACAGGGCGCCGACGAGCTGTTCGAAGACGACGTTGCTGCAGAACAGGAGCTTGGCCCAGTCGCCGATGGCGGTGAGCTCCTCGACGGCGCGCCGGGTGGCCTGCCATTCGGGGGCGTTGCTCCAGACCTCGCGGTGCACCTGGCCGTCGAAGTCGTCGTCGGCCTCGGACAGGTCGAGGTTGAACAGAGCGAGGTCCTGCGCGAAGCGCATCTTGTGCGCGGCCGTGACCGCGACGGCGGTGTTGATCATGTTCGTCGGGCCCGAGCGCTGGATCGACGTGAAGACGTGCAAGGCCATGCCGTTCTCGGCGTGCATCCACGCGCCGAGGTTGCGGGCGATGAACTTCTTCCAGGCGGCGTTCCAACCGGCGTAGGCGCCGGCGCGCTTGGCGTTCTGCAGGCTGAGGTTGACCTGGCGCACCACCGCGGAGTTGTTGCGGTAGATCGTCTGTTCCCACTCCTCGTTGGGGTCGAGGAACGCGTGCCAGTTCGTGGACTTCAGCACCGTCCACTCCTGCGGGTAGCCGCCCGGACCGTCTCCGAAGCCGTAGATCCAACCCTGGGTCAGGTAGCGCTCAGAACAGGTCGGTCTCGGTGCGCGCGCCGTAGTAGAACCGCACCGGCCGTGTGTCCTGGGTCTGCGCGAGGTGCCGCAGGATCGACAGGATCGGCGCCATGCCCGCGCCGCCGGCGATGCAGACGATCGGGAGCACGTGACCGTCCTTGAGGGTGCTGCTGCCGTACGGGCCGACGATGTCGAGCTCGTCGCCGACCGCCAGGCCGCCCTCCTCGAGCAGCGAGGAGAACCGGCCGCCGGGGTAGCGCTTGATGAGGAACTCGATCTCGCCCAGGTCGGCGCTCGCCGACCCGCCGTGAGCGCCGCCGCCGTCGGCGCCCCCGCCGGAGCCGCCGTGCCCGTTGGGCGTGGTGGCCATGGAGAACGACCGGTGCTCGTCGGTGCCGGGGATCATGATGTCGACGTACTGGCCGGGCTTGAAGTCGAACGACTCCGGCGTGATCGGCTTCAGCCGCAGCGAGACGATGTCTCGCGTGACCGCCTCCAGGCCGGTGATCTGCGTCGTGACCTCCTGGATGGGGATCGCGTTGAGCAGCTCGTCCTCGTCGAAGTTCAGCAGCTCGACCGTGCAGTCGCTGAAGGCGTGGCCGCGGCACAGCAGCACGTAGCCCTCCTCGACCTCGGAGTCGTTGCAGGCGAACGTCGAGTACCGGTCCATCTGGATGTCGCCGTCGAGCAGGAACGACTTGCACGCCGAGCACTGGCCCTCGCGGCACCCGTGCATGAGGTGGATGCCCTGCCGGAAGGCCGCGTCGAGGATGTTCTCGTCCTCGTCGACCTCCATCTCGATGTCGACCGGCTCGAAGGAGATCCGATGGGTCCGACCCATGGGTGACGTCCTTTCTGAGGCGACCGGACCGGCTCCCGGCGGCACGGCGAACTGACGCCCTGCCGCCGGGGCCGGCGGTCGGTGATGCGGGGGAGAGTCGGGCTCAGACCGACACGTTCGGGTTGGCCCGGTAGGCGGCGACGTGCTCCTCGCGCTCGGCGTCGCTCATCTGGTTGAGCAGCACGTTCGGGCTCTGGAAGGTGATGCCGCGCACGTCGTCGAGCGTCCACAGCTTCTTGGGGTCGTCGAGGTCGAGGTGCGGTTGCGGGATCAGCGTGTTGCCGTCGTCGCGCACGTACCCCAGGTCGCTGATGATGTCGGCGAGGTCCTTGTCGTGGTGCAGGGTCTCCCACTCGCGGAAGCCGGTGAGCCGGCCCATGTGCGGGGTCTCGCGGCCCTCGTACTCGGGGCGGAACGCCGTGGTGTCGGTCCACGCGCAGGTCTCCGAGCAATAGGTGCGCCACTGCCCGTCGACCTTGTCGACCACCATGTCCTCGCGGATGAGGCACGGCACCATGCACGTCCAGCAGCGGTGCGGGTACTCGTACCCGACGTCCTCGAACGCGATCGGCTTGTTCTTTCCGGGGTGGGCGAGGCGGTTGTAGTTCTCCCACCACTTGCCGAACTGGTCGTACCAGCCGGGGTACTTCTCCTCGAACCACTCGAAGTCGGTGTCGGTCATGCCGTCGATGCGCCAGTAGTTCACCGGCCAGCCGGTGGCGAAGAACTGCGCGACGCGGTGCACATAGAAGCCCTTGGTGATGCGGTTCCACGACTCCTCGACGAGGTCGTGCGGGATCTTCAACCCGTACTTCTCCAGCGGCAGCAGATAGCTGCGGTAGTAGTCGTCGTAGATCCAGCGGCGCCACATCTCCGCGTAGCTCTCGCGGTTCTTGCGGCGGTCCTTCGTGCCGTACTCGATGAACGTGCCGATCGCGGCGTCGACGACGCAGTGGTTGTTCCACCACGCGTAGCGCAGGTCGCGTTCGAGCAGCGGCCGGTTCCGCTCGTCGGCCAGCGCCATGAGCAGGATCGAGTAGCCGTTGGAGATGTGCCGGCTCTCGTCGGACTGCACCGAGTGGAAGACCGTCGGCAGCAGGTAGTCGCCGTTGGCGGCCGCCTCGTCGGGCATGGCGACGAACAGCGTGTTGGTGAACGCGGTCTCGGCGACGACCGTGAGGTAGATGTTCGCCGCGGTGATCGCGTCGCCGGTGATGAAGCCCTCACCGAACTGCCGGCCGATGGTGCCCGCGTAGTTGTTCGCGAACCCCTTCTCGGTGATGTCGAACCCGGCCGGGTCGATGTAGTGGTTCATGTACAGCTTCTTGAGATTCATCTGGATCGTGCTGTGCCGAACCTCGTCGATCATCTGCACGGACAACCCGTTGTGGATCTCGGGGTTGGGTACGGCGTCGATGGCCATCGGCATCGCGCGGGCCGCGGAGATCTCGGGGAAGGGAATGATCGAGAGGAACAGCTTCTGCCATTCCAGCCAGCGCTGCTGCACCTGGCGGAACATGTTGCCGCGGATCGCGCCGTCCATCGTGCCGTAGACGCGGTTGTCCTTCTCCTCCTCCATGGGGAAGTAGGAGCGCATGATCTGCTTGAGCGGGTCCTTCTTCGGGGCGCGCTCGAACGTGTAGTCGGTACCGAATCGGGTGGCGGGGGTCGCGAAGGTCGGCTCCCACGACAGCTCGGTGATCTTGGCGTGTGCTTTGGTCAGGCTCTGACGGCTCACGAATGCCTCCTGTGGTCACGGGGCCCGCGCGGCCGGCGACGGTGTCGGCGCGCGGTGCCTGTGAGAAGGGACTAGACACTCGGTGATGGCCCGCGGTTGTCTCAATCTGAGAGCGGGGGTCGGCGAGGGGCCGGGAGCCGGGGAGGCGGTCTCATATTGAGACAGTGCCGCCGCCCCACTCAACGCTTGAAGTGGGCAACGGGCCAGCGCACACTACCGACACGCCTGCGACTCGAACCCCGCGGGTCACCGGCAGGTGTGGAAGGGCACGTCAATGACGACGATGACGACGCCGAGCCGCTGGCACCACGAGTACCAGCGACGCACGGGAGAGGACCGCGACCGTTTCCTCACGCACGGGCGGGCGCCGCGGGCGGCGCTCGCCGAGATCGCCGAATCCTGGCGCCGCAGCGCCCGATTGGGGGTCGACCCGGCGGGGTTGAACACCTCGTTCGGCCCCACCCGGGCCGAGGAGTCGGACCTGGTGCACAGCATCGACGAGGTGCTGCGCGGGCAGGCCTGGACGCTGTCGGGGGAGCCGGTGAGCATCATCTTCGCCGCGCCCTCGGGGCGCATCCTGAGACGCTATTGTCCGAATCCCGGGCTGGCCAACCAGCTCGAGAACGTCTTTCTCGCGCCCGGCGCCTCGTACGGGGAATCGCGGGTGGGCACCAACGGCATCGGCACCGCGCTGGAGCGGGCCAAGCCCACCCTCGTCGTCGGCGGCGAGCACTTCTCCGAGCAGCTCGGTATCTTCGCCTGCGCCGGGGCGCCCGTGCACCACCCCGTCAGCGGGGCGCTGCTCGGCGTGGTCGACATCACGTGCCGGGCCACCGACGTCAACGGCCTGTTGCTCAGCACCGCCCAGCTGCTCGCCCGCCAGATCCAGGACGATCTGCTGCGCTCGGTGAGCAGCCGTGAACTGACGCTGCTGTCGGACTACCTGTCGGCCTGCCGCAACGCCGCGGGGCCGATCGTGGCCGTCAACGACGAGATCGTCATGATGAACCGGCACGCCCAGCAGAAGCTCGCGCCCGACGACCGGGCGGCGCTGCTGAGCTGCACCGCCGACGCCGCGGACAAGCCGAGTCCGCACACTCTTGTGGCGGATCTGCCGAGCGGGCTCGTCGTGCGCATGGACTACCGCCCGAGCCTGCTGTCGGACTCCGTGGTCGGCGGCGTCTTCCGCGTGCACCTGGCCGAACAGCTGGAGACCGCCGGGGAGGGCGCGGCGGTGCGGGTCAGTATGCCCGGGCTGGTCGGCGCGTCGGCCCAGTGGCAGCGGGTGTGCAGCCAGGCGCGGGCGGCGTGCCGCAGCACCCGCTGGCTCGTGCTCGAGGGGGAGGCGGGAGTCGGTAAGGCGTCGCTGGCGCGGGCGGTGCACCACACGAGCAAGCCCGGCGAGCACCTGCGGGTCATCGACCTCGCCGCCGACGTCGACCCCGACGTGCTGCTGCGCGAGATCGAGGCCGAACTCGTCGAGGGAGGGCGAGGGCACGCTGCTGCTCAGCCACCTGGAGCGGATCCCGGAGCCGATGGTCAGCCCGCTGGCCGAGCTACTCGTGGAGTACCGCGAAGGCGACCGGGTCGGGCGCACCCAGTGGATCGCCGCCACGCGCGACAACGAGGCGACCCGCCCCGACGTCGACAGCGCGCTCATCCCGTGCTTCGCCCGGACCGTCGTCGTGCCGCCGCTGCGGCATCGCAGCGAGGACATTCCGCTGCTGGCCACGTGCCTGCTGCGGCGGCTGTCGAGCGGGCGCGAGGTGACGTTCTCGTCGGCGGCGCTGCGGCACCTGGCCCGGCTCCCGCTGCCGGGCAACGGTCACCAGCTGAGCACGATCGTGCGGGAGGTGCTGCGCACCACCCGGGCCGGGGCCGTGGAACTCGACGATCTGCCTCCGCAGTGCCGCAGCGCGAGCCGGCGCAGCCTGACCCCGCTGGAGTCGCTCGAACGGGACGCGATCGTGCAGGCCCTCGCCGACCACGCCGGCAACAAGACCGACGCGGCCGGCCACCTGGGCATGTCGCGCGCGACGATCTACCGCAAGATCCGCGACTACGGCATCACCTGAGCGCGCGTCACCTGGGCGTCGCGTCGCCTCCACCCCCACGTCGGCCGAAGGCTGCCCTATCAGCCGGGGGCTAGTGTTTCGGCACGAGCCCTCGACCGAAAGGGCAGCCTTCGGCCGAGTGGTCGGAGCCCGGGGCCGAGGTCAGGGGCCGAGGTCAGGTGTCGCGGCGGGAGCGGGCGACGACCTTGCTGCGGATCGTCAGGGCGATGACGATGAGCAGGCCGCCGTAGATGACCAGCGGGATCGGGCCGCTGACGAGCACGGAGTAGTCGCCGTCGGAGGAGAGCAGGCCGTCGCGCAGGCTGGTCTCGGCGAGCGGGCCGAGCACCATGCCGATCATCAGCGGAGCCAGCGGCATGTCGTGGCGGCGCATGACGAAGCCGATGAGCGCGATGCCCAGCAGCATCCACAGGTCGAACACCGAGCCGGAGGTGGCGTACACGCCGAGCCCGCAGAACACCGTGATGCCCGCGTACAGGTACGGCGCGGGGATGAGCAGCAGCTTGGCCCAGTGCCGCGCGAACGGCATGTTGATGATGAGCAGCACGATCATCGCGACGAAGAAGCTCGCCAGCAGCGCCCACACGAGGTCGGCGCTGCGCGAGAACAGCAGCGGCCCCGGCTGCAGGCCGTACTGCTGGAACGCGGCGAGCATGATCGCGGCCGTCGCGGAGACGGGCAGGCCGAGCGCGAGCAGCGCCCCCATCGCCATGCCGGTCGTCGCGTTGCCGGCCGCCTCCGGCGCCGCCAGGCCCCGGATCGCGCCCTTGCCGAACTGCGGATCGGGCCGGCGCCGGTCGAGGCGGCGCTCGACGTCGTAGGCGAGGAACGTCGGGATCTCCGAGCCGCCGGCCGGGATGACGCCGAACGGCAGCCCGATTCCGGTGCCGCGCAGCCACGCCGGGGTGGCCTCCTTGAGTTCCGCGCGCGACAGGAACGGCCGACCGCCGCCCTTGGTCAAGGCCTCGGGCCGCGGATCGCGGCGGATCCGCGCCGCCACGTGGAAGACCTCACCGAGCGCGAGCACCGCGACCGTGACGGTGACCAGCGAGATGCCGTCGAACATCTCCGGCACCCCGAACGTGAAGCGCTGGCTGCCCGAGATCGAGTCGATCCCGACGGTCGCCAGCCCCAGGCCGATGACCAGCGCAGACAGGCCCTTCACCGCGGAGTCGGAGACGATCGAGGAGGTCGCGACGAAGGCGAACAGCGCGAGCGCGAAGAACTCCGCGGGCCCGAAGTTCGCCGAGAAGTCGGCCAGCCGCGGGGCGAGGAAGACGACGATGATGCTGGCGATCATGCCGCCGACGAAGGCGCCGATCGCGGCCGTGGCCAGCGCCTGGGGCGCCCGCCCGGCCTTGGCCATCTTGTGGCCCTCGAACGTCGAGGCGATCGCCGACGCCTGACCGGGGGTGTTCATGAGGATGGCCATCGTCGAGTCGCCGAACATGCCGCCGAAGTAGACGCCGGCGAACATGATGAACGCGCCGGTCGGGTCGAGCGCGAACGTCATCGGCAGCAGCAGCGCCACCGCCATCGAGGAGCCCAGGCCGGGCAGCACGCCGACCGCGGTGCCGAGGAAGCAGCCGACGAGCACCCACAGCATGTTCATCGGGGTCAGCGCGCCGGCGAACCCCTCCAGGAGACTGGTCAGTGAGTCCATGTCAGATCCCCCCGAGGAGTCCGGACGGCAGGTTCAGGCCCAGGCCGACGTCGAAGGCCAGGTAGATCGCGCTGCTGACGACCAGCGCGAGGCTGACGTCGAAGAGCGTGCGGCGGCTGCCCATGCCGCGGGCCACGCACCAGAACAGCAGCGCGCCCGCGAGGATCCAGCCGAGGAACTCCAGCGTGACGGTGAAGAGCAGGAAGCCGCCGATCGTCCAGGCCACGCTGGTCCAGTCGCTGAACGTGCGGTACGCGGCACCGTCCCACTCCGGCGGGACCGGCTCCGGCGTGCGCAGGTAGTGCAGCGCGAGCAGCACCGCGAGCACGTACCCCGCCGCCGCCAACAACCCCGGGAAGAACCGCGGTCCGGGAAAGTCGGTGCCCTCGGGCACGTGCAGCCCCAGGATGCCGACCGTCAGGTATGTGCTGAACGCGAACATCAGCAGCGCCAGCAGCAGTCCGCTGCGGCCGTGCCAGAACGATTCGGAGCCGGTGTCGCGCGCGGGGTGGTCCGCCGGCGACGACTCCTGGGCAGATGTGCTCACTTGTTCATCCTTCCCACGAGCTCACCGATGCGGGCCTCCTCCTCGCCGAACCACTGCTCAAACTGCGGGCCGTCGAGGTAGACGTCGGTCCACTGGTTGCGGGCGATCGCGTCGCGCCACTCCGGCGTCTGCACGGTCTCGTGCACGACCTGACGCAGGGTCTCGAACTCCTCGTCGGTGATGCCGGGGGGCGCGACGATCGCGCGCCAGTTCGCCAGCGTCACGTCGTAACCCAGCTCGCGCGCCGTGGGGATGCTGCTGCCCGCGAAGCGCTGCGGCGCGGTCAGCGCCAGCGCCCGCAGCCGGCCGCCCTCGATCTGGTCGGCGACGTCCTTGTAGCCCGAGGTCGCCGCGACGCCGGTGTGCGTGATGAGGGCCTGGGTGACCTCACCGCCTCCGGACTTGGGGATGACCGTCATGTTGCGGGTGTCGACGCCCGCCTTCGTCGCGAGGTCGGTGAGCACGAGCTCGTCGAACGTGCCGCCCGACACCCACGGGGTGCCGCTCGGGTTGGCCTTCCACGCGGCGACGAGGTCGTCGAGCGTCTGATAGGGGGAGTCGGCGGGCACGACGACCGCGTTGTACTCCTCGACGACCCGCGCGATCGGGCGCACGTTGTCGTGGGTGACCGCCGAGTCGAGCAGGTCGATGCTGCCGACGAGCCCGGTGCCGGTGACCATGAGCACGTTGGCCTGCCCGCTCATCGTCGACAGCTGGCCGAGCCCGATCGTGCCGCCCGCGCCCGGGATGTTGACGACCTGGGAGTTGTTCGTGATCCCGTTCGTACGCATCGCCTGCTGCATCTCGCGCATGAACGTGTCCCAGCCGCCGCCGGCGCCGGCCGGGGCGATGAGGGTGACGTTAGAGCGGACGTCGCGGCCGGTGCTCGCCGAGGCGAACGAGAAGTAGGTGGCGGTGCTGATGACGAGGGCGGCGACGATGCCGTAGATCACCATGGCCACGGGATGACGGGACGAGTCGGGCGCGCTGTCCCGTTCGCCCGGAGGTGCAGTCTGCGTCGACACTGGCGCGATCCTTCCGAATCCGTAGCCCGGTCGGCACCATTGCCGACCCCCGCGAGCCGTTCCAGCGAGAGTAAGGGCTGCGCGGTTGGGGGACCAGTGGCACGTCATCGGGCCCCCACGGTCATTACTGTGGACGATGTAGACCGCGCTGTGGGCGTCCGTCGCCCACCGTTCTCTGATCGCTATTCGTCCTCGTACGCTCGCTATTCGATCGCTACCCGCCGGAGGCAGCCATGACCGTCGTTCTCGCCCGTACCGCGACCGCCGAAGGAGATGCCGCGCGCGACGCCGCCGTCGAAGAGGCCAAGCGGCGCGGTGAGGACCTGCTGGTCTTCAACCTCGGCGGCGAGCAGCTCGACCCGGAGGGCTCCGAGCTCGACGGCGTGGCCGTCACCTACCGCTCTCCCGACGCCCGCAACCGTGACTCGGTCGGCGAGCTCATCGACGCCGCGCAGGAGATCGGCGCCTCCGCGGTCGTCATCGGCATCCGGCACCGCAGCCCGGTCGGCAAGCTGCTGCTCGGGTCGGCCGCCCAGCAGATCCTGCTCGAGGCGTCCATGCCGGTGATCGCCGTCAAGGCGTCCAAGGGCTGAGCCCGACACACCCCGCCCGACGAACGGCCGCCCCTCGCCACGGGGGCGGCCGTTCGTCGCGCCGGGAAACGATTCGACCCGGCCGGGCGGCGCGTTCTACCGTGGATCGGCGCGTCGGACCGCGCGCCGGTCATCCGCGTTTTCTCGACTCCCCACTCGCTGACAGGACCTCCCGTGCCCACAGACACGAGCCCCGCCACGGGCTCATCGGCGCCGACGCAGGAGCAGCGCAACCGCACAGTGTTGCGTGTACTCACCGTCGCGGCGTTCGTCGTCATCCTCAACGAGACGATCATGACGAACGCGATCCCGGTGCTCATGGGCGTGCTGGAGATCGACGCCCGCGCCGCCCAGTGGCTGTCCACCGGGTTCATGCTGACGATGGCGATCGTCATCCCCACGACCGGTTGGCTGCTGCAGCGGGTCGGTCGGCGTACCGCGTTCCTGCTGGCGATCGGCTCGTTCACCGTCGGCACCGCGGTGTGCGGTGCCGCACCCACCTTCGAGGTGCTGCTCCTCGGCCGCGTCGTCCAGGCCTGCGGCACGGCGATCATGATGCCGCTGCTCATGTCGACGGTGCTCGCGCTCGTGCCGCGCCGTGACCGCGGCCGGGTCATGGGCAACGTGTCGTTGGCGATCTCGGTGGCCCCGGCGCTCGGACCGGCCCTGTCGGGCCTGGTGCTGGCGGTGGCCTCCTGGCGCTGGCTGTTCGGCGTCGTCCTGCCGATCGCGATCCTCGTCGGGGTGCTCGGCCTGCGACTGCTGTCCCGCGACGACGAACCGCGTTCCGGCGCGCTCGATCTCGTCAGCGTCGTGCTCACCGTGCTCGGCTTCGGCGGCGTCGTCTACGGCCTGAGCCAGCTCGGGGGGGAGGCCCACGCCGTGCTGCCTCCGCTGTGGTGTCTGGGCATCGGGGCGGTGGCGCTGGCCCTGTTCACGGCCCGGCAGGTGTTTCTGCTGCGGCGCGGGGGCGCGCCGCTGCTCGACCTGCGGGTGCTGCGCCACCGTGACTACGTCGTCTCGATCGCCATCATGGCGCTGTCGTTCCTCGCGCTCATGGGCGCGGTCATCGTGCTGCCGATCCACCTGCAGCAGGGGCTCGGCCTGAGCACCCTGCAGGCGGGACTGCTGCTCATGCCCGGGGCCCTGCTCATGGGTCTGCTCGGGCCGCGGGTGGGCCGGCTCTACGACCGGGTCGGTGCCCGGGTGCTCGTGCTGCCCGGCACGTGCGTGTTCGTCGCCGGCCTGGCCGCCATGGCCTGGTCGACCGGGTGGGCCGGGTGGCCCGTGTTCCTCGGGTTGCACGTGCTCGTCAGCATCGCGCTCGCGTTCGTCTTCACACCGGTGTTCACAACCGGCCTCGGTGCGCTGTCGTCCGGACTGTACGAGCACGGGTCGGCGCTGCTCGGCACGCTGCAGCAGGTGGCCGCGGCCGCGGGCACGGCCCTCGTCGTCACCGTCATGTCGACTCGTGCGGCCTCGTTGGCGGCGGCCGGCGCGCCGGCGCACGATGCGCAGGTCGGCGGCATCGGCACGGGCATCGCGGTGGCCGCCGCGCTGGCGTTCGGCGGTGTGGTCGGCGCGGCGCTGCTGCCCGGCGGTCGGCCCGCGGACGACTCCGACGACGCGGGGGAACCCGCGGCCTGAGGCGCTCGGGCGCACGTTGTTCTCGGCCGGGATCGCGGCCTGTTATCGCGGGGCGGCGCACGTTAACCACGGGCGCCGCCCCGCGCTCAGTTTGGGTGCGATGTGGGTCGCGGCGGGGCCGTTAGCTTTCCGGCGTCCGCCCCGGACAGGCTGCCCCTGACCTGAAAGGCCCTCCCCCATGCGCACATTCGCTTCCGCCGCGGCCCTCGCGCTCGCTGCCGCCCTCGTCGCGTCTCCCGCGGCCCACGCGAGCAGCGGCCCCGACATCGGCGTCGACACCACGAAGACCGGCGGGGTCCAGGGCGTGTACGCCAACGGCGTCGGATCGATCACCAACACCGGTGACGTGACGATCCCGGCGGGCGTGGGCGTCGACGTCATGGTCCACAACATGGAGAACATGCCGCACGAGCTGCACGCCAACACCGTGACGCCGCACAACATCTTCGCGCTGCGCGCGGTGCCGACCGGGCTCATGTCGTGGCGGCTGACGACGCTGAAGTCGCTGGCTCCGGGCGAGACGCAGAAGTTCAGCTGGACCGTGCACCACTACGGCACGTGGCACCGGGTGTACCACCACGTCGAGCTGCAAACGATGCCGGGCGGGCTGACGGACTCCGACCCGAGCAACAACATGGACCGGGAGGACAACGGCGGAGTCGGTCTCTGACCCTGACGAGATCGCGTCGCCCCCTCGACGCCCGCTGACTCGTATCGTCGCCTCCCCACCGACGCCCCGCCCGACCCCCCGGGCGGGGCGTCGCTATGCCCCGGCCTCGTGCCGGCCGCCCGGGGGCAGGGCATGATGGGGGCGACCGCCATCGCACCGGCGGGCGCCACGACCTCGACCCAGCCCCCCAGCCACAGGAGCAGGCCATGACGCGACAGCGACGGGTAGCGATCGTGGGTGCGGGGCCCTCCGGGCTCTTCGCGGCGCAGGCGTTGGCCACGCAGGACCGGCTCCCGGTGCGCATCGACCTGTTCGAGAGGCTGCCGACGCCGTACGGCCTGCTGCGCTACGGGGTGGCGCCCGACCACGAGAACATCAAGGCGGTGGCCCGCGCGCTGGCCTCGACGTTCGACCACGGCGACGTGAGCTTCTGGGGGTTGGCCGAGTTCGGGCACGACGTGACGCGCGCCGAGCTGCTCGCCGGCTACGACGCGGTGATCTACGCGGTGGGCGCGGCGCAGGACATCCACCTGCAGATCCCCGGCGAGAACCTCTCCGGCTCGCGGTCGGCGCGGGAGTTCGTCGCCTGGTACGGCGGCCACCCGGACGCCCGCCCGCAGAACCTCTCGGGGGTGACCGGCGCCGCCGCGATCGGGGTCGGCAACGTGGCGATCGACGTGGCGCGCGTGCTGCTCAAGGACCCCACCGACCTGGAGCGCACCGACATGCCGCCGGGGGTGCTCGAGGAGCTGCACGCGGCCGACGTGCGCGACGTGTGGATCGTCGGGCGCCGCGGCCCCGAGCACGCGAGCTACACGACCAAGGAGCTGCGCGAGCTGGTCGGTCTGCCCGGCGTGCAGGTGCTCATCGACCCCGCGGCGCTCGACGCGGCCGAGCGGGGCGACGGGGGTGAAGGGGCCGGCGGGGCCGGCGGGGCC
>NZ_BCNQ01000053.1 GCF_001515525.1 Piscicoccus intestinalis NBRC 104926
TCCGGCGCCTGCGCCCCCGGCACGCCGCCCTCGCCCGCGGCCCGCACGATCTGGGTCGCCTCGGCGCCCTCCGCTCCGGTCACCGCGATCTGCGGCGCGCCGGAGCGGGCCGCGACGAACGCCTGCACCGCGAAGATGCCGACGATGAGCACGAGCGTGAACCCCGTCGAGACGAGGAAGTTGCGGTCGGTGAGCCGCGCCATGATCTCCCGCGTCGCGACGACCGGCCACGCCGCCTCCCGCCGTTCCATCACGCCACCCCCGCCAGGTGATCGGCCGTGACCTCGCGATAGATCTCCGACAGCGGCGGCACGATCCGCGCGAACTCGTGCACGTCGCCGCGTCGCAGGGCCTCGGCGAGCAGCGCCCGCTCGGCGCCGGACTCGAGGATCTCCACGAGCGCCGTCCGGCCCTCGACGTCGGCGACGTGCACCCCCCGTTGGTCGCGGGTCCAGCCGGCGTCGCCGGAGAGCACGAGCCGGTGCCGCACCGCCGCGCCCGCGCGCAGCTCCGGCGCGGTGCCCGCCGCGACGACCCGGCCGCGGGCCAGCACGACGAGCCGGTCGCACAGCCGCTCGACGAGGTCGAGCTGGTGGGAGCTGAACAGGATCGGCACCCCGCGGCGCGCGTGCTCGCGCAGCACGTCGGCCATCTCGTCGACCGCCGTCGGGTCGAGCCCGGAGAACGGCTCGTCGAGCACGAGCGCCGTCGGCTCGGCCATGACGGCCGCGATGATCTGCACGCGCTGCTGGTTGCCGAGCGACAGCTTCTCGACATGGTCGCGAGCCCGGTCGGCCAGCCCGAACCGCTCGAGGTGTTCGATCGCCGCGGACCGCGCGTCGCCCTGGCTCATGCCGTGCAGCCGCCCGAGGTAGACGAGTTGGTCGAGCACCCGCTGCTTGGGGTAGAGGCCGCGCTCCTCGGGCATGTAGCCGAACCGGCGGCGGTCGGCAGCGGTGATGCCGCGGCCGTCGAGCAGGACCTGCCCGCCGTGGATCGCCAGCACCCCCATGATCATTCGCATCGTCGTGGTTTTGCCCGCGCCGTTGCCGCCGACGAACCCGACGAGTTCACCGTCGGGCACCTGGAAGCTCACCCCGTCGACCGCAGTGTGTTCGCCGAACCGTCTCGTCAGCTCCTGGACCTGCAGCATCCGTCCACCCTCGCGTCAGTGTGTTCTCCGGTACCCCACGCTAGGCAGCCGGCCGCTCGCGACGGATCAGCCTGCAGTCGGAGCCGACGCCTACCCACCGATCGACCCCTCCCCCGCGCGGCTGACCGCAGTCCGCCCGGCACCGGGGGTCGCCGAGGTCCGCGCTGCCGCCCGGCCGCCACCCCGCTGCAGTTTCGCCCCGCCGAGCGAACGGCTTCGTCGCAGCGGCTATCGGAAGGCGCCGGACGCCGCGCCAGGCCTCCGGAACCGGGCCCTGGGGTGGGCCCAAGACGAAGTTGGCATACATACTCGCCCCGACACGCGCCGCGGCCGGGCATCACCGCAGGTCACAAGCCCGCCGACGGCGCCCGGGTCCGAGTATGTAAGTCGTTCTCGTCTTCGGCCCCGTAACGGCCCCCACTTGCCGCGCAGCGCTCCCCTCTCCGGCACTCCTTCGCCGGCCCTTCCCGCCCCCGCATGCCCTGGCAGGGCCTTCCCCCTCCGGCGCTTTCCCTGGCAGGGCCTTCCCCCGGCGCTTTCCCCATCAGGGCCTTCCCTCCGGACATGCCCTCGTCGGGCCATCCCCGCGACCCCCGCCTGTATTCCGCCGGGCGCGTTACTCGCCGGGCAGCACGAGCCGCGCTTCGTAGGCGAAGACGACGGCCTGCACGCGGTCGCGCAGGTGCAGCTTGCTCAGACAGTTCGACACGTGCGTCTTGACGGTCGCCTCTCCGAGAAACAGCCGCGCCGCGATCTCGGCATTCGACAGGCCCTCCGCCACCAGCGTCAGCACCTCTCGCTCCCGCTCGGTGAGCCGCGCCAGCGCTGTCGCGTGCTCCGGCGAACGCGCCGCCTCCGGCGCCGGTTGCGCTCGTTCCGTCGGTTGCGCCGTGGCCGACGCCGAGGGCGTCACCATCTGCTCGATGACCCGGCGGGTCACCTCGGGCGCGAGCAGCGCGTGCCCGTGCCCGGCGGCGCGGATCGCGTCGACGAGCTGGTCGGGCTCGCAGTTCTTCAGCAGGAAGCCGCTCGCCCCGGCGCGCAGCCCGGCGAACACGTAATCGTCGCGGTCGAACGTCGTCAGGATCACGACCCGCGGCCCGGCCGAGGCCCCACCGCCGATCGAACCCGACTCGCCCCAAGCCGAACCGGCCTCACCGGCGGCCCCAGCCATCCCAGCCGAACCGGCCTCGGCGCCAGCCGAACCAGCCGCCCCGGCTGACCCAGCCGCACCGGCACCCCCAACCGCCCCGGCGCCCGAGACGATGCGCCGGGTCGCCTCGATGCCGTCCATGCGCGGCATCTGCACGTCCATGAGCACGACGTCGGGCCGGGTGCGCGCGACGACCTCGAGCGCCTCCTGCCCGTCGGCGGCCTGCCCGACGATCTCGATGTCGTCCTCGACCGAGAGCATCAGCTCGAAGCCGGACCGCACCAGCCGCTGGTCGTCGACGAGCACGATCCGCAGCGCCGAAGGCCCTGCGAGCCCGGGGTCCGTCATGCCTGCTCACCTGTCTGGTCGATGGTCTGGTCGATGGCCTGGTCGAATGCCTGGTCGAGTGCCTGATCGAGGGGAAACCTCGCGCGCACACGGTAACCGCCGGACAGCCGCGGACCGGCCTCGACAAGCCCGCCGTGCGAGGACGCGCGCTCCCGCATGCCGAGCAGCCCCATGCCGGTGCCCGACGTGCCGGCCCGCGGCCGGCCGTTGTCGACGACCTCCGCCTCCACATAGCCACGAGTCCCCCGGCCCGGGGCCGCGATGACCCGCACGACGACCCCCACCCGCGCGGCCGTCGAGTGCCGCCGCACATTGGACAGCGCCTCCTGCACGATCCGGTAGACCGACAACCCCATCGGCGCCGGCACCGTCTCCGCCGCCCCGGCCGGCTCCTCGACGAGGTCGTAGGCCACGGCCAGTCCCGGGCCGCGCGCCTGCTCGACGAGGTCGGCGACACGCGCCAGACCCGGCTCCGGCTCGCGCGAAACTCCCTGCTCGGCAACCGAATCCGACGGCTCGGAGGCGGCGTCCTCCCCCGCGCGCAGCGTGCCGAGCAGCCGGCGCATCTCGGCGACGGACTGCCGCGACGACTCCTCGATCTGGCTCAGCGCCTGCGCCGCGGCGTCGGGTCGGCGGTCGAGCACGCGGCGCGCCGCGGCGGCCTGCACGCCCATGACCGACACGTGGTGGGCGACGACGTCGTGCAACTCGCGGGCGATCCGCAGCCGCTCTTGCACGACCGCGCGGTCGCGCAACTCGTGCGCCTGCCGCGCGATCGTGTTGCGCTGCTCGGCGACGATCGCCGAGCGCCGCGCAGAGCGCCAGGAGTTCTGCCCGAGTAGCACGGCGCCGAGAAAGAAGACGACGTTGTTGAACACCGTGAGCAGCACCCAGGCGACCGGCGGCGACACCAGTCCGGCGGCCCCGCGCCCCGCCGCCTCCGCGGTCATCTGCGCGATCGAGTTGCCGAGGGCGAAATCCCAGGCCAGCCAGCCGATCATGTAGATCAGCACCGCGCCGAGCACGACGAGCAGCGCGCGCCGGTCGCGGGCCCACGCCACCCCGCTGTACAGCCCGAAGAAGCACAGCAGCTGCACGACGAGCAGGTACGCCACCTGCGGCATCGTCACGCCGACCGTGAAGAAGTGCAGCTGCCCGAGAACAGCGACCGTCAGCGGAAACCGTCGCCGCCAGAAGAGCGGCACGATGCCCGCGAGGAGCAGCGCGTGCTGCTGCCACACCGGGCGGTCGAGCGGCGCCGCCAACCCTAGGCTGCGGTACAACTCCAGCGTGGCCATCGCGCAGAGCGCGAACAGGATCGCGACGCGCGCGTCGAAGCGGGCTCGCCCCGGCTCCGGCACCCGCTCCCAGTCGTCGCCGGCACCGAACCAGCGCGCGAACCGCTCTGCCCTGCTCACCTGCGCCACCGCGCCCCCTCCCGTCTCCACCCACGGTAGGCAGCGCCGCGGCCGGAAACCTCCCCCGACAGGCGGAGCCGGCCGCCGGGGTCAGCGGCCGCCGGGAACGAGGCGGTCGGTGCGCAGGTACGGCCGCAGCGCCTGCGGCACGACCACCGAGCCGTCGGCCTGCTGGTGGTTCTCCAGGATCGCCACCAACCAGCGCGTCGTCGCGAGCGTGCCGTTGAGGGTGGCCAGCACGCGGGTGCCGCCCTCGGTGCGCTCGCGGATGCCCAGGCGCCGGGCCTGGAACGTCGTGCAGTTCGACGTCGACGTCAGTTCGCGGTACTTGCCCTGAGTCGGCACCCAGCCCTCGCAGTCGAACTTGCGCGCGGCCGGGCCGCCGAGGTCGCCGGCGGCGACGTCGATGACGCGGTACGGCAGCTCCATGAGGTCGAGCATCGCCTTCTCCTGCGCGAGCAGGTTCTGGTGCTCGGCGACCGCGTCTTCGGGCCGGCAGTAGACGAACATCTCGACCTTCTGGAACTGGTGCACGCGGATGATGCCGCGGGTGTCCTTGCCGTAGCTGCCCGCCTCCCGGCGGTAGCACGTCGAACACGCCGTGTAGCGGCGCGATCCGGCGCTCAGGTCGAGGATCTCGTCGGTGTGGAAGCCGGCGAGCGCCACCTCGGAGGTGCCGGTGAGGTAGAGATCGTCGGTACCGAGCTTGTAGACCTCGTCGGCGTGGGCGTCGAGGAAGCCGGCGCCCTCCATCGTGCGGTGGTTGACCAGCGTCGGCACCCCGATCTGGGTGAAACCGGCGTCGAAGGCGCGGTCGAGCGCGAGGTTGAGCATCGCCTGCTCCAGCCGCGCGCCCTGCCCGACGAGGTAGTAGAACCGCGACTCGGCGACCCGCGCCCCGCGGGCCAGATCGAGCCCGCCGAGCCCCTCGAGGATCTCGACGTGGTCACGCGGCTCGAAGCCCTCGGCGGCGAAGTCGCGGGGGGTGCCGAACGTCTCCAGCACCGCGAAGTCGTCCTCGCCGCCGGCGGGCACGCCGTCGATGATGACGTTGCCGATGTGCCGCAGCAGCGTCGAGAGCTGCTCGTCGGCCTCGTTGCGCACCGCCTCCAGCTCCTTGACCCGCGCCCCGAGCCGGGCACCCTCCGCGCGCGCCGCGTCGGCCCGCGCCTGCAGCGCCGCGGTGTCCTCGCCCGCCTTCTGCGCCTTCTTCAGCTGCCCCATGAGCGGGCCGACGCCCTTGCTGACCCGGTTCTGTTCCGCGCGCGTCGACTCGTACTCCGCCAACGACGAGCGGCGCCGCTCGTCGGCCGCCAGCACGGCGTCGACCGCCGTCACGTCCTCCCCGCGGGCGCGCTGCGACGCGCGCACCGCCTCCGGATTCTCACGAAGCACCTTGATGTCGATCACGACAGCGAGCCTACTGGGGGCCGGCGGGCCCGCCCCAATCGTTTCGACCGTCCGCCGGCCTGTCGGGGCACGTCGGTGGAACCGCGTCACAGGAGGTGGCGGAGTACCGTCATGGGGTGGATACGGGCCAGCTCATCATCGCCGTCGTCGTGCTCGTCGCCGTCGCGGCCCTGGCACTGCTCCTGCTGACCCGACGCCGACGCGACGCGCACGAGCCGCCGCAGGAGCAGCGGGAGCACCACCAGCGCCCGCGCGCCGCCGTCATCGTCAACCCGACGAAGTTCAGCGACGTCGAGGAGGTCCACGCCCGGGTCACGCGGGTCTGCCACCAGCACGGCTGGGCCGACCCGCTGTGGATCGAGACGACCGCCGACGATCCGGGCACGGGCCAGGCCCGGCGGGCCCTCGAGGAGGGCGCCACGATCGTCTGCCCCCTCGGCGGAGACGGCACGGTGCGGGCGGTGTCCGCGGCGCTCATCGACACCGACACCCCGATGGGCCTCCTGCCCGGCGGCACCGGCAACCTGCTGGCCCGCAACCTCGGGGTGCCGATCGACTCCATCGAAGACGCCCTGACGGTGGCGCTCACGGGCCACGACGACCGCATCGACGTCGGCACGATCAACGTCGTCACCCCCGGCCAGACCCAGGACACCGAGCACGACTACTACTTTCTCGTCATGGCCGGCATGGGTTTCGACGCCTCGGTCATGGCCGACGCACCGGAGAAGCTCAAGGCGCAGTTCGGTTGGCCCGCATATGTGGTCGCGGGCATGAAGCACCTCAACGGCAAGCGCTTCGACGTCGAGGTCTCGATCGACGGCGGCCCGCCGCAGCACCGGCAGGCCCGCACGGTCGTCGTCGGCAACGTCGGGCGCCTGCAGGGCGGGGTCGAACTGCTGCCCGACGCCGACCCCGACGACGGCGAACTCGACGTCGTGCTGCTCTCCCCGAAGAGCATCATCGGCTGGGCGTCGGTGGGCGCGCACATCGCCACCCGCCAGCGCCGCGGCCACGCGCGCGTCGAGCACCACCGCGTGCACACGATGACCCTGAGGCTGTCGCACACCCAGGAGGTGCAGCTCGACGGCGACCCGATCGGTCCGGGCCTGTCGCTGCGGTTCGCCGTCAAGCCCAGCTGCCTGAAGGTGCGGGTTGCCTGAGGATCGCCGGGAGGCCGAACACCGGCCCGGGATCACCGCCCGCACCCTGCGCGCGCTCGCACCGCGCGTGCTGCGCGGCCTGCTCACCGCGATCGTCACCTGCCTGCCCGTCGCGCTCATCGCGGGCCTCGTGCAGGCCGGGTACGAGCCGCTGCACCGCGTCGACGAGGCGGCGATCGTCGCCGCCACTGACTACACCCGCGCCCGGCCCGCGCTGCTGCAGGCCCTGCTCGCCTGGCAGGAGGCGTTTCTGCCCTGGCACGTGTACGCGGCGCTGCTGCCGGCCGCGGCGATCTGGACGTGGCGCGCCGGCCTGCGCTCCCGCGCCGTGTGGGGCGTGGCCACGGCTCTCGTCGGCTGGAACATGGGCCTGAACGTCAAGCTGCTCGTGCAGCGGGCCCGGCCGGTGGTGCAGGACGCGGTGGCGGGCGCCCCCGGCTACAGCTTCCCCTCCGGCCACGTGTTCAACGTCACGATGGCGTGTGCGGCGGTGCTCGTCATGACCTGGCCGCTGCTGCGCCGCCGGTCGAACGCCCTGGCGTGGGCGCTGGTCGCGGTCGCGGCGGTGCTCGCGGTGCTGACCGCGCTGGACCGGGTGCTTCTCGGCGTGCACTACCCCTCGGACACCGTGGGTGGGGTGTTGCTGGCCTGCGCCCTGGTGTACTCGTCATGGGCCGGTTTCCGGTTCTCACCTGCAACGACGGAGGCACGACGATGAGCGCAACGGATTCGCGTCCGCGCGACGGCCACACTTCGGGCGAATCGGGCGGGCTGATCCGCCGCTGGCCGCACCCGCAGGTCCGGCCGGGCGTCGGGCGCGTGCTCGCCCAGCTGGCGACCCGCGCGGTGCTCCCGGGCCTGCTCGTGTGGGCGGTGATCGTCGGCCTCGGCGAGCTGATCATGGGGCCGCTGCACGAACTGCGGGCCGAGGAGCAGCTGAGCCAGGAGGCCGCCGCCGACCGCACCGGGCTGTGGGACATGCTCACGAAGATCTGGTCGACGAGCACCGACACGTGGTTCACGATCGGCACGGCCGTTGTCGTGTCGCTGCTCATCTGGTACCTCACCCGCCGCTGGTGGGTGGGGATGGTCCCGCTGCTCGCGATCACGCTGGAGTCGACGATCTTCGTCACCGCGACGCACATCGTCGGCCGTCCGCGCCCGGAGGTCTCGCGGCCGGACCAGGCGCCCCCGACATCGAGCTTCCCCAGCGGCCACGCGGCGGCGGCGATGGCGCTGTGGCTCTCGATCGCGTTGCTGTCGCTGCGGATCGAGCGGGCCTGGCTGCGCTGGCCGATCGTCGTGTTCTCGGTCGCGCTGCCGGTGCTCGTCGCGTTCTCCCGGTTCTACCGGGGCGCGCACCACGTCAGCGACATCATCGTCGGCGTGCTGCTCGGCATCTTCTGCGCGGTCGTCGCCGTGCGCTCCGTGCGCGAGACCGCCCAGGCCCCGCACGAGACCGAGCGGCCCGCGGGCGCCTGACGCGCCGCGGGCCTGGCCTCGGGTCTCGGTGTTCGGTTCTCGGTGTTCGTTCTCGGTGCGAACCGGCCCAGGTCAGGTGCCCGACGGCGACGACGGCTCGGGAGCCGGCGCGCTGCTGGATTCGGCCGGGCTCGAACTGCTCGAACTCGAACTGCTCGAGCTGGAGCTGCTCGAACTCGACGAGCTGGCGCTGGACGAGCTGCTCGAACTGGACGAACTCGCCGGCGTCGTCTGCGCGGGGCTCGAACTCGACGACGAACTCGAGCTGCTCGGGCTCGACGACGTCGATGAACTCGACGAGGTCGGAGTCGAGGAACTCGACGAACTCGATGAACTAGAGGTCGGGGTCGAGGAGGTCGAGCTGGACCGCGTCGGCCGCGAGGGCCGCGTCGAGCTGGACGAACTCGAACTCGAACTCGAGCTGGACGAACTCGACGACCGCGGCGACGACGAACTCGAGGAGCTCGACGGGCTCGATGAGCTCGGAGAACTCGACGAACTGGAAGAACTCGACGGGGAGGCGCTCGTGGAGCCCCCGTTCGAGTCGGAACTCGACGAGCTGCTGCTCGACGTGGGCGCGGGCGCCTCGCTGGTCGTGGGGTCGTTCGTCGACGGCGCAGCGGTCGGCGTGCCGGGCACAGGAGTCCCCGGGGCGGAGGTTGGCGGAGCAGAGGTTCCCGGCGCAGGCGTTCCCGGGGCCTGCGTACCCGGGGCGACCGTGCCCGGCGCGGGCTGGTTACCGCCGCGGGTCGGAGGTGCCGGCACGGCGGGCGCGGGAGTGCGCGGGGCGGCGGTGCGCGCCGGAGCCGGTGTGGTGCCCCCGGCGGTGGGCGTGGCACCGATCGGCGTGGTGCCGGTCAGCGCGCTGCGGGTGTCGGGCGCCTTCGTCGCCTTCGGAGCCGGTGCGGCCGTGGGCGGCGTCGCGCCACCGCGGTAGTACGACGCCCAGGAGAGCACGTTGTTGGCGTACGGCAGGCGGTCGTTCGTGTAGAGCACGCCGGCGGCCAGGCCCTCGGGGGTGCCGAAGTCCTGCCCGGAGGAGCACAGGAAGTTCGCGGCCGTCACGGTGGCGTCGTCGATGTTGTCGGGGTCGGCCACCCCGTCTCCGTTGCCGTCGCGGGCCATGAGCTCCCAGGTGCTGGGCACGATCTCCATCGGCCCCATCGCGCGGTCGTAGAGGGCGTCGCCGTCGAGGCGGCCGCCGTCGGTGTCCTGCACGGCGCGGGTGTCGACGATCGAGCCGTCCAGGCGCGGCCCGCGCAGGGGAGGCAGCACGTTGCCGCCGTCGTCGACGGTGCCCTGGTTCGCGTGATCGGATTGCACCTTGCCCACCGCGGCGACGACCCACCACGGCAACCGGCACCCGGCCTGGTCCTGGGCCATCGTGGCCTCGGCCGTGCGGTAGGAGGCGAGCACCCGGGCGGGGATGACGTCCTGGCTGCGGGAGCTGACGCCCTGCGGCATGGGCAGCCCGCCTTCGAGGGCCCCGCGAGCCATCGGCACGGCCTCGGTCACGTTCGCCGGGCTCGCCTGGGCCGGCAGCCCGTCGGAGGAGAGCGCCACGCGCTGCGGCGTCGCCGTCTCCTGGGTGTTCGCGTCCGGCTGCGACATCAGCCAGAACCCGCCGACGACCAGCGCGGCCGCCGTCACACCGGCTCCCACCATGAGGTAGCCCCGGCGGCCCTCCTTGCCGGGATCCGGCTCGCGCATCGGCTCGATGCGGTCCGGGTCCTCGAACGGATCGTGGCCCCCAAAGCCCCCGTTGTCCTGCGTCATGACTGTGACCGTTCCCCTTCGCGTGCCCGCGGCACGGCGCCCGTGCTACAGCGCGCTGCCCTCGGTGCCCCCGCGGTGACCGTGGATCGGGACGATCCGGTCGATTCGACAGGCCATCCGGGTGGCCGCGCTGTCGTGTTGTTACCCCCAAGACGAACGCCCGACCCGGGCGCCCGACCGCCAATCTATAGCCTTTTCGGGACAAGTCACAGCATCGCAGGTCAGCGGCCTGTCGGCACTGCGAAATTCGCTCGTCGTCGAACCAATTCCGTTGCCGCACAGCGAAACGGGCAGGGCTCGCAAGCCCTGCCCGTTCGGCTGCGCACGCGACCGCGAGGCGGCCGGCGCAGTGGTGGGTCCGGTTACTTCTTCTTGGCGCCCTTGGCCGGCGCAGCCGAGCCACCCAGCGGCGTGTTGAGCATCTCGCGGGCCGCGCTCGTGTACGCCTTGGAGACGTCCTGCACGTAGCGGGCGTGGGCGTGCGCGAGCGCGTTGACCCACTCCAGCTGCGTGGCGCCGGCGGTCTGCTCCTGCAGCTGCACGAGGTTCTCGAGCGCGTTCTCGTAGGCGTCGAGCGACGCGAGCCCCGCGCTGCGGCTGCTCTCGATGATCCGCTCGTTCATCTCGCGAATCCGCGCGATGGTGTCCTCGGCGGCCTGCGTGGCCTGGGCGGTCGCCTCTTCGGCGGCGTTGAAGGCCTTGTCGGTCGGGTTCGTCATGCGAAACCTCCTGAAGGTGTGTCGAATTCTGATGTCTCGACCAGGGTAGCCCCCGGCCTGCGGCGCCCGCGGACGCCGCCTCCGGCGCGGTCGACGGGCGACCGCCTCCGGAGAGGTCTCAGGCCATGTTCTGGCCGCCGTTGACGGCCCAGGTCTGGCCGGTGATGAACGACGACTCGTCGGCGGCGAGGAAGGTCACGATGCGAGCGACCTCCTCGGGGCGGGCCAGGCGGCGCACCGGGATGACGCTCTTGAGGTTGTCGAGCACCTTGTCGGGCATGGCCGCGACCATCTCGGTGAGCACGTAGCCGGGGGTGATGCAGTTGACCGTGACGCCCAGGGAGTCGTCGGTCAGCTTGCCGGCCTTGCCCATGGAGAACGCGACCTCCTTGGCGAGGGTCTTGGTCAGACCGATCATGCCCGCCTTGCTGGCGCTGTAGTTGGCCTGACCGATGTTGCCGATCTCGCCGTTGAGCGAGCTGATCATGATGATGCGCCCGCTGCCCCGCTCGACCATGTGCGGGATGGCGGCCTGCGAGACGTAGAACGCGCCGCCGAGGTTGGTGTCGAGCACCGCCTTCCAGTCGGCCGGGTCGAGCTTGGCGGCGATCTTGTCGCGGGTGATGCCCGCGTTGTTGACGACGATGTCGAGGCGGCCGTGCTTCTCGATGACGTCCTGGACCAGCTTGTGGCTGGCCTCCGGGTCCTCGACCTTGCACTGCACGGCCTCGAAGCCGTGGTCTCCGAACTTCTCGGTGAGCTGGTCGCGGAACTGGTTGGCGCGCTCGGTGTTGCCCGCGTAGGCGGCGACCACGGTGGCGCCGGACGCGGCGAGCGACTCGCTGATCGCGGCACCGATGCCTCGGGTACCGCCGGTGACGAGGGCGACGTGGCCCTGCAGGTTCTCGGACATGGATTCCTCACATCGTTGTGTTGGGGACGAATGGGGGACGTGTGGCACGGACACTACTGGTGATCCAGCGCACGTAGGGGCTCTGCGGGGATTCCCGGGCCGCTATGTTTCCCACGCACTGCCTGGTCAGAGGCGTGCGGCGGCCCGGGGAGCCCGACGGGCCCGCGGACGGTCAGTCGACGGCCTCCGCACCGGATCGGGGCTCGAGCCACGCGGCGATCTCCGGCCAGATCTCGCGCTTCGCCTTCGACCCGGCCATGAGGCCGATGTGGCCGCCCGGACGAGCCATGTGTTCGACGTCGTCGCTGCCGACGACGTCGAGGAACGGGGTGGTCGTGTGCCGCGGCGCGATGTGGTCGGCACCGGCGGTGACGACGAGGCAGCTGGCCGTGATGTTGCCCAGGTCGACGCGCCGCCCGCGCAGCTCCATCCGGCCGCGGATGAGCCGGTTCTCCTTGTACATCCACGTGATCCACTCCCGGAACGCTCGGCCCGGGAACGGCGGGTTGTCGCCGACCCACTTCGACATCGCCTGGTAGGAGACGCGGTCGGCGGAGCCGGCCTGCACCTGCTCGAACAGCCGGCGTTTGGTCGTCACGTAGTTCGTGACCGGCTTGAGCAGGCGGTTGGCGGTGTCGATGAGCCGGCCCGGCACGTTGCCGAAGTTGTCGACGAGCTCGTCGACGTCGAAGGAGTCGCTCCCGACCCAGCGGGTGTAGACGGAGTCGCTGGGGTCGATCGGCATCGTCAGCAACACGAGGTTGCGGGCCGGCCCCTCGGGCTCCAGGGAGGCGTAGATCGCGGTCAGGGCGGCGCCGATGCACCAACCGATCATCGAGATCTCCGCGGAGCCGGAGGCCCGGCAGACCTCGCGCACACCCCAGGTGAGCTCGTCGCAGACGTAGTTGTCCAGGCCCATGTCGGCGTCCTCGTCGTCCGGGGCGCCCCAGTCGAGGAGGAAGACGTCGTACCCCTGCTCGAGCAGGAACTCCACGAAGGAACTGCCCGGGCGCAGGTCGTAGACCGCCGGCCGGTTGATGAGCGCGAAGACGAGCAGCACCGGCACCGGGTGGCGACGCTGGTTGCTGCGGTAGCGATACAGCGTCGTCTTGCGGTGAGTCCACACGACATCCTTGGGCGTCGCTCCGATGACCGCGTCGTCGGTGGTCAGCAGGATGTTGCTCGTCTCCAGCAGGGCCTTGGGCAGGCTGGCGAGCTGCAGCAGCGCACTCATCCGCTACTACCCGTCGTTCTTGGCGCCGTCGGCGACCGCGGCGCTGGCGCTGCGGGCCACGCGCGGCTTGCTGTTGGCTACCGCTCGACCGTTGCGCGCAGTGCGACGGGCCGGACGGGCGGGCGCCTCGTCGGACTCGTCGGAGCCGTCGGACTGGCCGGCCAACTCGGCCTTGGCGGCGTCGCGCTCGGCACGCACGAGCGCCAACTCGGCCTCCAGCAACTCGACGACCTGCAGCACCTGCTCGAGCTTGTCCTCGGTGCGGGCCAGCTGGCGGCCCAGGCGCGCGATGTCGCTGCGACCGGCGAGGCGGGTCATCCGCACCACCTGGTCGAGGCCGACGCTGCCGATGCGGGCCATGGCGGCCACGTTGCTGGTGACCATCGCCAGACCCTCGGCGAAGCCCTGACTGGAGACGAGCTCTTCGAGCGCCTTCGACGCCTGCTTCTCCTGCGTCTCGTAGGCCGCCTTGGCGGCCTGTACGGGATCGGACGGTCGGGGCTGTTGTGTCATGGGATCCCCTCGTTGGGTGTGGACGGCTGTCGCTGCTGCCGACTCTACGGGCGCGGGCGCTCCGGAGACACCCGCAATCCCACTCTGCGGGAGGCCGATATGGAGCACCACCTGCGCGCGGGACCGGCTCGACGGCTCGCGGTTCGGCGCCGATACGGGCCGGGCGGGGGTCGCGTTACGGCCGACCGCGAGGAAAAACACACACAATCCACTGGAAAGTGAGGGCTTCGTGATCCGCCAGTCGGTGCGTGAGGAACCACGCACTTCGTATCCTGGTACGCAACGCTAGTCCGCAGGAAGCGCCGAGGCCGCTCCGCAGGACTCAGGCACACAGGAGGCGTCATGACACAGCGGTCGGCCGGGTCCAGGGAGACCAACGGCGCGGCACGACGCCACGGCTTCGACAGCGGCCCCGAGGAGCGCGAGAGCGAGCGCCCGAGCGTGCTCGGCGCCTACATCCGCGCGCAGCGCCAACTCGCCGACCTGTCCCTGCGTCAACTGGCCACGTTGAGCAACGTCTCCAACGCCTACCTGAGTCAGGTGGAGCGGGGGCTGCACCAACCCTCGCTGAAGGTGTTGCGCTCGATCGCCGACGCCCTCGACATCTCCACCGAGCACATGCTCGCCCAGGCCGGCGTCGTCACCGCGAGCGCGCGCACCGTCTCCGAGACGGCGGCCTCGAGTGGCGACCGCGGCACGGTCGAGGCCATCCTGGGTGACGAGGCGCTTCGCGACGACGAGAAGCAGGCCATGCTCGCGCTGTACAAGACGTTCATCAACCGGCACTGAGTCGGTCACCGGCCCGTCGCCGGTTTGCGCCAGCTGTTCGGCGGGGCACCGGCTCCGCTACGGGACACCGGCTCCTTTACGAGACACCGGCTCCTCGACGGGACACCGGCTATCGCGCGCGTCCCGTCGTCTGAGCGGTGTCCAGCGAGCCAGTAGGTGTCCGGAGCCGGGTGCTCGCCGGCTCATCCCCGGGCCGTCACCGCTACGTCAGCGGCAGTTCACAAACAGCTGTGTGGGATCTCTACCGGCGCGCCCGCGTTTGACATGCCATCCAAGGCGCGTACTATTTCAAGCAGGACGCCACGCACGACCGTCACGGACGACCGGCGTCGTACGCCTGACTAGCCCCCAACAGACAAAGGAGATCCTTCATGTCGATCACCACCCAGTACGTTGACGCGACCCGCAAGGTGCAGGACAACTGGTTCGCCGCCTTCGACGCGCTGTCCTCGCAGTACCTGCGCGTTCTCGAGCGCCCCGTGACCATCGCCCCCTTCGCCGGTGGCGACGCCGCCAGCACCATCGACCAGGTCTTCGACTACGCCGCCAAGAGCATCGACGTGCAGCGTGAGGCCGCCCACCGCGTTCTCGCCGCCAACGTCGAGTTCGCCGCTCAGTGGCGCGCCCAGGCCGAGGCCCTGCAGTCCGCGTGGGTCGACCAGGCCAAGACGGCCACCGAGGTCACCCGCGAGCAGATGGAGCACCTGAGCAACACCACCCGCGAGCAGGTCGCCACGATCGGCGAGCAGGTCGAGAAGTCGGCCGAGCAGGTCAAGGGCGCTGCCGAGCAGCAGGTCGAGGCCGCTGCCGAGCAGACCAAGCGCAACTACAACCTCATGAACTCCGCTCAGCTGAAGGCCGAGCTGGCCGCCCGCAAGCTGGCCCAGTCGGGTTCGCTCGAGGAGATGCGCAACCGCCTCAAGGAAGCCGACAACGCCTGAGTCGCGTCGCACAGACCGGTCCCGTAGCTCTGTCTAGAACAAGGCACCTACGGACCACCCCATAGTCACGAGACCCCGTAGCCGCCATTGGGCGCTGCGGGGTTTCGTCCTGCCCGGAGCCCCTTCCCAGCCTCGTACCGGCATCGGCATCGATCGGATGACACAGTGGCAGGCAGGGCGATCTCGCCCAACGAGCCGGGAGGCGGTGGCACGAGTGAACGGCCCAGACATCGACCCCCGCGATCAGTCGCCTCCGGGCGCTCCGGGCGCGGCCGACCGGCGTCGGCCACGGTGGGTGTACGGCGTCGGGCAGGAGCCGGATGCACGCTTCACGTTCGCCAACGAACGCACGTTCCTGGCCTGGATCCGCACCTCGCTCGGCTTCCTCACCGCGGGCCTGGCCCTCGGCGCCTTGGCCGGCTACGCACCCGTCGCTCGCTCCGACGCGCACCTGGCGGCGATCGTGTTGACCCTGTGCGGGGTGCTGTGCGCGGGGCTCGCTCTGCTGCGCTGGGCCCGCAATGAACGGGCGCTGCGGCTCTCGCGGCCGCTGTCGTCGACGCTGGCCATGCCCTTGCTGACGCTGGCGCTCGTGGCCGTCGCGGCCATCACGCTGGAGATCGTGCTGTGAGCACCGCCCCGGAGCGCACATACGATCCCGGGGCTCAGAACGAACGCACCCGGCTGGCCTGGCAGCGCACCGTGTTGTCGCTGACGGTGACCGGCCTGGTCGCGGCCCGGCTGCTCGCGTCTCGGCACGCGCCCGCCGCCGTCGCGCTCGCGACCCTCACGCTGCTCGGGTGGCTGGGGATCACGCTGCTCCTGCGGGCGCGGTACCGCGCGAGCCACCGCGCGCTGCACGCCGCGGCTCATCTGCCGGACGGACGGGCCAATCTCGCCCTGACCGCCTTCGTGCTGCTCGTCGGCCTGGGGTCGCTCGCCTACCTGGCGCTGGCCTGAGACCGCGCGGGCCTGCGGCGTCGGGTGCCTATGCTGGGGGCCGTCCCGATTTCCGCGTGCCGCGTCACGCCGCATCGTCGCGTCGAAGGAGACCGCCATGAACGCCCCGATCGTCAACCTCGACCTGTCCGGCAAGAAGGCGGTGGTGACCGGGGCCGTCAGCGGCATCGGCCTGGCGTGCGCGCAGCGGCTCGCGGGGGCGGGTGCGGCGGTGACGGTGGTCGACCTCGACGCCGACGCCGCCCGCGCGGCCGCCGGCTCCCTGCCGGGCTCGGGTCACGAGGGAGTCGGTGTCGACCTGTCGTCGCCGGCCGGCCTCGACAGCCTCGCCGACGAGCGCTTCGCCGCCGACGTCCTCGTCAACAACGCCGGGTTCCAACGGGTGGCGCCGATCGAGGAGTACCCGACGGAGGTCTTCACCGCGATCCACAACGTGCTGCTGCACGCGCCGTTCCGGCTCATCCGCACGAGCCTGCCGCGCATGTACGCGGCCGGCTGGGGACGCATCGTCAACATCAGCTCGGCGCACGGCCTGGTGGCCTCGCCGTACAAGTCGGGGTACGTGTCGGCCAAGCACGGGCTCGAGGGCCTGAGCAAGGTCACCGCGATGGAGGGCGGCGCCAAGGGCGTGACGAGCAACTGCATCAACCCCGGCTACGTGCGAACCCCGCTGGTGGAGAAGCAGATCGCCGACCAGGCGAAGACCCACGGCATCGGCGAGGACGAGGTCGTCGAAAAGATCATGCTGCTGCGCCCGGCGATCAAGCGCCTCGTGGAGCCTGACGAGGTCGCCGAGATCGCCGCGTTCCTGTGCTCCGACGCCGCCGCCAGCATCACCGGCTCCGCCTACCGCATCGACGGCGGCTGGACCTCGAACTGACTCCCCTGAATCAACGTCGGTCAACTCGATCAGGGCGGGTGAGGGCCCGAGCACCCGGCGAGAGCAGCCATCGCGGACGGTGACGGTGGGTCGTTGGCGGTCGTCGAGGTGTCAGGCAGAGATGCGGGCGATCCAGGCGATGAACTCGGCGGGGTCGTCGTTGGCCCCGTGGCCGCGGTCCCAGTACATCTTCGCGTCGACGTCGGCGCCGAGGGCGCGCAGCTGCAGGGCGAGGTTGGCCACGACGGTCAGCGAGGTGTCGGAGTCGGCGGTGCCCACCCGGATCCACCAGTGCTGGGCGCGCGTGGCGGTGTTCTCGCGCAGATGAGTCATCGGGTTCATCAGCGAGAGCGTGCCGGGGATGTCGTCGCCGAGCGCCGTCAGGGAGCCGGCGGTGCTGCGGTCCTGGGAGAACTGCGTGAAGTGCCGCGATTGCGTGGTGCCGAGCCCGAAGAGGTTGTTCTCACCGGCGGACAGGTCGAAGGCGTCGAACGCCGGCAGCGTCTTCTTGCGGGTGCCGACGTGCGTGAGAAAGTCCTTCCACGCGAACGTGGCCTGGTTGTTCGACCACGTGATCCAGGTGTTGGACTGCAGGTATGCGGTGCGGTCGGCCTCCGACAGGGCGGCCAGCGCGCTCGTCGCGGCAGGCTGTAGGTAGGTGGCCACGAGATAGGCGCCGTAGGTGTCGGCGGTGACGGCGCCGAAACCGTCCGCGCTCAGCCCGAGCCCTTGTTGGTAGGTGCCGAACTGCCCGGCGAGCGCGGCCGACAGGCTCTGGTCGACCTGCCCGGAGGCGGTCGGGTTGGCGCCCCAGCACCACTCGTAGGCACCGTCGGCGTGCTCCAGGTCGGTGATCGGGCACCAGTCGCCGCTGGCGAAGATCGCGTCGCTGGCGTCGGCCGCGCCGAGTTCGCTGAGGTAGGCGTCGTACCGCGGGGAGTCGCCCGAAGCCCCCTGCAGGGCGGAGAGGGCACCGCCGGCGCTGACGCCGGAGGTGATGATGCGCTCGGGATTTCCGGGCAGGCGTCCGGAATTGGCGCGCACGTAGCGCACCGCCGCCTTGAGGTCGACGATGGCAGCCGGCGCGACGCCGTAGTACTCCCCCGCGGAGTTCGTCAGCGTGCGGCCGCGGGCCCCCGGCTCGACGACGACGTACCCGGCGGCCAGGGCCAGCTTGGCGAGGCTGACCTGCTCGCCGCTCGCCGACAGCATCTCGTTGGACCCGCTGGTCGCCTCGGCGCTCGATCCGCTGGTCGCCGACCCGGAGCCGGTCGCGGAGCCCGTCGCGCCGCCGGGCGCCCCGCCCGGCATGCCGCCCCCGCCCATCCCGGCCCCGCCGACCTCGGTCGCGTCCGCGACCGAGGAGGGCAGATAGCCCCCGACGGAGTTGGCCAGCAGGATCGGGACCCTCGTGGCGTCGACGGCGGTGCCGTCGATGGTGACCGGCACGCTGACGTTGAGCGACTGGTAGGTGACGTCGACGGGGTTGGCGACGTACGGGATCGCCCGCCAGAACCGGTAGGTGACCTGTTTGTCGCCGGCGCCGGTGGAGATCGTCGTCGTCAGCTCCTGATAGGCCGAGGGGTCGAAGGTCAGCGAGTACGGGCCGCCGGCGCCGCTCGCCGTCCCGCCTGTGCCGGCGGTCGTGGCTGCGGCCCCGCCCGCGCCGTCCGATCCGCCGGTGGAGCAGGCCGCGAGCCCGAGGCTCACCGCCCCTGCCCCGATGCCCTTGAGTACCGCCCTTCGTCGCACCACCATCTCGTCACCCTCTCCCGCTGAGACCGTCTGGGTGGCAGGCCGGTTCGCTTCCACCGCACACAGACCAGGCTCGCCGAGCGGTCCACGATGTCGAGTCGAACGACGTTATGAATCAGCTGTGATTCGAACGCCGCGAACGGCGATACCGACCCCGCGCGTCAGGCTCGCGTGAGCTGGCTGACGCGCTGCGGCGAGACGTCCATGAGCGTGCCGATGTCACGCACGGTGTAGCCCCGGTCGCTGAGGATTCGCACGGCCTCGCGGTGGGCGGCGGCGGCCTCGTCGCGCAGCCGATCGGCCTCCTGGCGTCGGGCCCGGGCGAGGTCGCGGGCCGCCACGAAATCCGCGGGCAGGACCGGCTCGACCTCCAGTTCCACCTCGCTCTCGGCCAGGCCCGCGAGGTGCGCGACGGCCTCGCGCATCTCGTCCGCGACCTGGTCGAGCCGCCGCACCTGACTGACGGCCCCCACCTCGGGCGCCTCCAGCACCCACCACCCGCGCGGGGTGCGTTCCGCCGTGACGGTGAACGTGTTCATCTCCACCACCCCTTTCCACCGAGCTCGTCGGCGAACTGATCGAAGAACCTCGCCGCGGTCACCTCGTCGATCTCGCGGTGACGACCGAGCGTCCTCGACGTGGCTCCGACGCGGACCTCGGTGTGTCTGCGCAGCTCACGAGTGCGGAAGTCCAACCCGCGAGCGCGCGCCGCGCGGGCGAGCCGTGCCAATACTGCCGTGCGCTTCATGCAGTCTCTTCTAGAGGGACTAGACAGTCAAGTCAATCCCCTCTAGATAGAGCTGTGGATAGCGACGTACTCAGCAGCACCCCTGTGGACGCCGCCGGCCTCTGCGCTCAGCTCGTCGCGGCGTCGACGGCCTTCCAGTCGAGGCCGTCGGGGGCGAGTGCGAGCACGGCGGCGAGCAGGCCGAGGCGGGCGGCGCGCAGGCCCTCGTCGTCGGCCATGACGAGGATGTCGTCGAAGAACCGGGTGATCGGCTCGACGAGGAAGCGCGCGTCCGTGGCGAACGACGGCAGGTCGCTCAGCGGGCGCAGGCCCGTCACCGCCTCGTGCAGCGCGATCTCCGCCGGCTCGGTGAGCACCCTCGGGTCGTAGTCGGAGCCGGTGCCCGCCGGCACGATCCGCGCGATCCGCACGAACGCCTCGACGAGCCGCCGGAAGCCCTCGTCGACGGCCAGCTCGGCGAGCGCCGCGGCGTGGGCGTCGGCCACCGCCGGGCGGTCCGCGGCCGGCAGCACCGCCGCAACCACGTCCGCCGAGCGCCCCTCGTCGCGCAGCAGCTGCGCGAACCGGGCGACGACGAACTCGGCCGCCGCCTGGGTCGAGACCTCGCTGACGTCGATCCCCTGCTCCCGGAGCCGGGCCGCGGCCGCGTCCAACGCCTCCGTCACCGTGAGCCCCGCCAGCGGCCCGTCCGCGTGCGCGCGCAGGATCCGCGCCAGCCCCAGCGCCGCGCGCCGCAGCCCGTACGGGTCCGAGGAGCCGGTCGGCTTGGCCCCGAGCGCGAACATCGCCGCGAGCAGGTCGGCCCGGTCGGCCACCGCGAGCAGCGCGCCGGGCACCCCGGACGGCAGCTCACCCGAGGCCGTCTGCGGCATCTCCATCTGCGCCAGCGCGTCGGCCACTGCCTGCGGCTCGCCCTTGCGGGCCGCGTACTCGCGGGCGACGAACCCTGCGAGAGAAGACATCTCGACGACCATCTGGGTCGACAGGTCGAACTTCGCCAGCCGTCCGGCGCGGTGCAGGGTCGCGCGGTCGGCCTCCGACAGCCCGATCGACCCGGCGAGCGCCGCCGCGACGTCGGCGATCCGGCGCGCCCGCTGCCCCACCGACCCGAGCCGGTGCTCGAACGTCAGCGCCTCCAGGCCCGGCACGAACGACTCGACCGACTCCGCCTTCAGGTCGGCGTTCCAGAAGAACAGCGCGTCCTCGTACCGCGCGCGCAGCACCGACTCGTTGCCGGCGCGCACCGCGTCGTCGTCGCACAGCCCGTTGGCCATCGTCACGAAGTGCGGCATGAGCACCCCGTCGGCGTCGCGCACCGGCAGGTAGCGCTGGTGCTTGCGCATGACGGTGACGAGCACCCGGTCGGGCAACTCCAGGTAGCGCTCGTCGAAGGAGCCGAGCACCCCGTGCGGGTCTTCGACGAGGTTGGTGATCTCTTCGACGAGGTCGGCCTCCCCCTCGACGTCGACGAACCCGCCGACACCGGAGGCCAGCGCGACCGCCTGCTCGACGACCGCCTCCCGCCGCGAGGCCGTGGACAGGTCGATCGAGCCGCCGCTCACGGTCGGCGCCAGGTCGTCGGCGGTCGCCACGTCGACCCACCCCAGCGGCACTCCGTCGGAGCGGGTCGCCGAACGGGCTCCACCGGTCGTGCGCTGCAGGTACGTCGCGCGCCCCGCGACCAGCCGCGACACCGCGACCGGCACGACCACCGGCCCCCACAGCGCCACGAGCCAGCGGATCGCCCGGCTGAACGAGAGTTCCGGGTCGGACCAGCGCATGTTCTTCTCGGCCCGCAGCCCGGAGACGGTCTGCCCGACGATCTCGCCGAGCACCTCCAGCGCCCCGCGCCCCTGCCGCGTGAACGCCACGGCCGCGTGCTCGTTGCCGCCGATCTCGACCTTCTCGATCTGGTCGAGCTCGGCCTTCTGGCCGCGCATGAACCCGGCGAGCGCCTTGCTCGGGTTGCCGTCGGCGTCGAACGCCACCGCCCACTTGGGCCCCTTGCGGTGCTCCACGGAGTCGGGCTCGCGCGCCGCCACGCCCTGCACCGTCAGCACGATGCGCCGCGGCGTGCCGTCGACCTCGATCGCGCCGTGCTTCAGCCGGGAGGCGGCGAGCAGGGTCGTCACCGACTCCCGCACCTGCTCGATCGTCGCGGGCAGCACGTGCGGCGGCAGCTCCTCGACACCGATCTCGAGCGCGAACGTCTGCGGTTCCTCCGGCAATTCGGCCGGGGGCGAGGCGAGTTCGACGGGCTCGGTGACCGTCTCCTTGAGCAGCGGCAGCCCGAGCTCGGTGCGCCGCTCGACCCACAGCACGGCGGTATCGCGCATGAGCCGGCGCATCGTGCCGAACGCCTGCGCCCGCTCGGTCGTGCTGATCGCGCCGCGGGCGTCCATGACGTTGAACGCGTGGCTCGACTTGAGGATGAAGTAGTGCGCCGGCACCGGCAGCCGCGCCTCGACCATGCGCGTGGCCTCGGAGACGTACGACTCGTACAGCGAGCGGTTGGTCTCGACGTCGGCGTCGTCGAGGTAGTACCGGCTCATCTCGTATTCCTGCTGGCCCAGGGCCTCGCCGTAGGTGACGACCGTGCCGTCGGCCTTCGTGGCGTAGACGATGTCCTTGAAGTGCGTGACGCCCTGAACGGCCATGAGGATGCGTTCCATGCCGTACGTCAACTCGACGGGCACCGGGTCCAGATCCTGGCCGCCGACCTGCTGGAAGTACGTGAACTGGGTGATCTCCATGCCGTCGAGCCAGACCTCCCAGCCCAGGCCCCACGCGCCGATCGCCGGCTGCTGCCAGTTGTCCTCGACGAACCGCACGTCGTGCGCGGCCAGGTCGATACCGAGCGCCTCGAGGCTGCCGAGGTAGAGCTCCTGCGGGTCACCCCGCTCGGGCTTGAGGATCACCTGGAACTGCGTGTGCGTCTGGAGCCGGTTCGGGTTCTCCCCGTAGCGGGAGTCGTCGGGGCGCACGCTCGGCTCGACATACGCGACGTCCCACGGCTCGGGCCCGAGCACGCGCAGCACCGTGGCGAGGTTCATCGTTCCGGCGCCGACCTCGGTGTTGAACGGCTGCCAGGTCAGGCAGCCGCGCTCGGTCCAGTAGTCGGAGAGGCGGCGCAGGGCGTCTTGCATGGTGAGCACCCCAGCAGGCTACCCAAGCGACCACGACGCCCCGAGCCGCGCCCGGGTCGCGGGCACCCGCCCCCGCGCGGCACCGTCCCGGGAGCCCGAGCGCGCCCCGGCTGTCCCGTTTGTCCGATGGGAACGCGACGATGTCGACAAGGTGACGCAGTCGGGTGACCCTGGTCCCGATTCGGCGCCGAGACCGGGTGATAGACCGAGCGCCATGACGGAGTACACCGACCAGATCACCATCGCCATGGAGCCTCGGCTGCTCTTCGAGTACCTCTCGGACGTGGAGAACGTGAGTCGGTACATGCCGCGCGTCACGGCGGCGCACGCGATCGGCGATCAGGCCGTGGAGGTGCACGCGCGGCCGCGCCTGGCCGACGGCACCGAGGTCGACGTCACCGGCACCGCCTGGGTGCGCACCAACGACCCCGGCCGCACCCTGTCGTGGGGCTCGGTCGGCGGCCGCCACAACTACCGCGGCACCTTCGACGTCGACCCCCACGAGGACGGCGGCTCGCGCCTCTACGTGCGCATCAACAGCGAACGCGCCGACGGCGACGCCGTGCGCGCCGGGCTCCGCGAGGCCCTGGTGAAGATCAAGGAGCTCGCCGAGCGAGGCTGAGCCGGGGCCGCCCGTGTCGGGCGGCCCGCGTCGTTTGTCCGGTCAGTTCTCCAGGCCGCGGATGAAGTCGTCGATGCGCTTGACGACGGCTTCGTGCGCCTTGAGGGTCTCGCGCACGGAGTCGGGGATCTCCAGCCAGTGGTCGCCGCCGCCGACCTCGTGCATCTGAACGCGGGTCTCGCTGACCACCCGGCGGTTCCAGGTCTCGTCGCGCTCGCCGCCGATGACGAGCGTGGGCTCGAGGGTCTGGTCGAGAGCGGCGCGCACCACGGCCTCCTTCAGCGGCGGCGTGATCCAGATCGCCGGCAGCCCACGCTCGACCGCCGTCTGCGCGGCCAGGCAGCCCAGCGACTTGCCGACGATGAGGTGCAGCAGCGGCTCGCCGGCCCCGGCGACGAACTCCTGCGCCTCGAGGAAGGCGGGCTCGGTCTCCATGGCCTGCCCCCGCGACCACCAGTGCTCCCGCACCGTCCAGCCGTCGTCGCGCAGCGCCTTGCGCGTGTAATGCAGCAGGGGTGAGTTGGGCGTGTACTCGCGCCCGGGAAGGAGCGAGGCCACGCGCTGTGGATCGCCCTCGTAGACCACCATGAGCCCACCTTAGGGCGCCCGCCCGACCCGCTCCCGGAGACCGTCGGGCGAACTCACGACACCCCCGGCGCGCGCTCGCCGCCGTGCGCACCGAGAAGACGCCGAGCAGGCGTCGACGTGGCCCCGACGAGCCCCGACGTGGTCCGGACGCCGCCGGCAGCACCGCCTCGACGCGCGCCGATTGTTGTATCCCATTGCCACATTGCGGGGGGCGCGCAAGAATCGAAGCCCCGGCCCGGTCGCGACAACGGAGGTCCCATGGTCGGCCGTCTCATGCAATGGCTGCGCGGACGCGCCGCGCCCACCCGCGGAGCCGATCCCGACGCGCCCGATCGTGCGCCCGGTTCTCCCGGCACAGCCCGCACCCGAAAGTGGCAGTCCCCCGCCGGCGCCGCCGGCGACGAGGTCGCGCGCCGGCTGCGGTCGCGGCGCCGCCGCTGACCCCTGAGTTTCAGTCCCCGCGCAGCCTCACCGCGCCGTTCGTCCGGCGTCCGAAGGAGTCACGTGAACACGTCCGTCCGCATCGACCCGGCCGACCCCACCCCGCCGTACGAGCAGCTGCGCCGCCAGCTCTCGACGCTCATCGTGGCGGGGGCGCTGGCCGAGGGCATCCGTCTCGCGCCGGTGCGCAGCCTCGCCGCCGATCTCGCGCTCGCGACCGGCACCGTGGCGCGGGCCTACCGGGAGCTGGAGTCCGAGGGACTGGTGACGACGGCGCGCGGCGCCGGCACCCGGGTGGCGGCCCCCAAGAAATCCCTGACCGCCGCCCAGCGGCGTTCCCGCAGTAAGGAACTCGCGCGTCAGTACGTGGAGTCGGCGCGGCTGCTCGGCGCCGACGACGACCTCCTGCGATCGGCTCTCGACGACGTTCTCTCAGCCTGAGCCGGCCCGCCGCAGCCGCTCGCCCAGCTGCGTGACCGCCTCCTGCAGTTCCGGCGGGTCGAGCACGCGCACCTCCCACGGCAGGAACGCGAGGAAGCCGGCGAGCACCTCCACGCTCTGACCGCCCGTGCGCATCACGCAGCACCCCGGCTCCTCCGGCTCGACCTGCGCGTTCATCGGCCCCACCCGGTCGAGCACGTCTTGTGCCTGCGCGTGCACGCGGATCGTCGCCTGCACCGGGTACGCCAGCAGGCTCGTGCCCGCCCGCACCCGCTCCGCCGCGTCCGGCGCCTCCCGCGGCGAGAACCGCCATGTTGTGGCATGCACCTGACTCATTCGGTCGAGCCGGAACACCCGCCAGTCGTCCCGGTCCAGGTCGAACGCCAGCAGGTACCAGCGGCGCCCGGTCGCGACGAGACGGTAGGGCTCGACCCGACGCGGCGGTTGCTCGACCGAGGTCGGTTCGGCCTCGCGCTCTTGGGAGGCCCTGCGGTAGCCGAACCGGGCCTGCACGTGATCCCGGCACGCCCTCGCCAAGGCCGTCAGGGCCGCCGCGTCGACCGGCGTACTGCCGGCCGAGATGCGCACGGTCGCGGCGCGGAACGCGTCGATGCGCTCCCGGAGCCGGGCCGGCACCACCTGGTCGAGCTTGGCCAGCGCGCGGGTCGCGTCCTCCTCCACTCCGCTGACCGTGCCGCCCGCGGCCAGGCTCAGGCTCACGGCGACCGCCACCGCCTCCCCGTCGTCGAGCACGAGCGGCGGCATCGCCTTACCCGCCGCCAACCGGTAGCCGCCCCCGAGGCCGCGTTCGGAGTTCACCGGGTAACCGAGTTCGCGCAACCGCGTGATGTCGCGCCGCACGCCGCGCACGCTGACCCCGAGCCTCTCCGAGAGCTCCGGACCGGTCCACACCGCGTGCTCCTGCAGCAGGGTCAGCAGCCGCAGCAGCCGCACGGTGGAGTCGGTCGTGTCGCTCATGCGCCTAGCCTGACACCGACAGCGGTCAGGATGTGTCCGCTGTCGCCGTCACGGTGGGCCCACGACCACCGACGCGAAAGGACGAGCCGATGACCTTCGACCTCACCACCGAACTCCTCGATCAGCTCGAGTGGCACTGGACCAGCCAGCTGCGGCCGCGGCTCGACGGCCTCACCGACGCCGAATACCTCTGGGAGCCGGTGCCCGACTGCTGGAGCGTGCGCCCGCGCGGCGCCAGCTCGGCCCCGATCCAGGGCGGCAGCGGCGAGACCGTCATCGAATTCGCCTTCCCGGAGCCGGTGCCCGCCCCGGTCACGACGATCGCCTGGCGGCTGGGGCACGTCATCGTCGGCGTGCTCGGCGCCCGCGTGCACGGCCACTTCGGCGGACCGGCCTACGACTACATGTCGTTCGACTACTCCCCCACCGCCGCCGGCGCGCTCGCCCAGCTCGACGAGGCGTACGAGGCGTGGACCGCCGGGGTGCGCGGCCTCGACGCGGACGCTCTCGCGCAGCCGTGCGGCCCCGCCGAGGGGCCGTGGCACGAGAAGCCGATGATCACCCTCGTACTGCACATCCACCGCGAGGTCATCCACCACGGCGCCGAGATCGCGCTGCTGCGTGACCTGTACGCGCACCGGTCCTGAGCTCGCTCGCCGCAGGGGTCCGCACGCCGGGTCGCCGACCAGACCACCGTCCGTGCCGCGGGCCGGGATCGGCGATGATGGGCAGATGTCCTCGATCTTCGGCTCGTTCGGTCGCCGCGCCGCCGACGAGGCCCCTGCGCCATCCGCCTCCACGCCCGACCGTCGCCCGCGCCTGCTCGGCAAGCCGGTGCCGCGCATCCCCGAGCGGCTGCCCGAGGCGCGCCGCGGGCACCGCCGCCGCATCACGGTCGTCGGCGAGGACGTGCTCGCCACCCCGTGCCGCGAGGTGACCGAGCTGGGCACTCCCGAGCTCAAGGCGCTCATCGACGACATGCACGCCACCACCGAGGTCGCCAACGGAGTCGGGTTGGCCGCCAACCAGATCGGCGTCGGTCTGCGGATCTTCGTGTACGACTGCCCGGACGCGTTCGGCATCCGCAACGTCGGGCACATCATCAACCCGCGGGTCGTGGAGACCTCCGGGGAGGACGAGGTGGAGGACCACGAGGGCTGCCTCTCGGTGCCCGGTGCCTCCGCGCCGGTCACCCGCGCGCGCCGCGCGGTCGTCGAGGGCGTCGACCAGCGCGGCAACCCGCTGCGCCTCGAGGGCGTCGGCCTGTTCGCGCGCTGCCTCCTGCACGAGACCGACCACCTCGACGGCCACCTCTACCTCGACCACCTCTCGACCAAGGAGCGTCGCCGCGCGATGCGCGAGATGGAGGCGACCCGCGACGAGACCTGGGCCGAGTGGGACGAACACGCCAAGCAACTCGGGAAGTAGCCCACGACCCTGCGGGGGGGCACAGCAGGGAGAGCTGCTCCGCAACCGATCACTCGCCTTCGGTCAGACCTCGCCGGCGAACACCCCGATGATCGGGTTCCACTCGGTGATCGTGGCCTTCTCGATGAGCCCGGCCTCGTGGAAGGGATCCTGGTCGAGCAGCGCGCGCACCTCCTGTTCGCCCTCGGCGACGAAGATGAGCAGGGCCGACGGCTCGGTGCCGACGTACGGCCCCGAGGCCCGCACCGTGCCCGCGTCGGCCAGGCCGGACAGGAACCGGCGGTGCTGCGGACGCGCCTCGTCGAGCGCGGCCGAGTCGGAGGAATAGCTGTAATGAACGGCGTAGAACGGCATGCGCTCACCCTAGGACCAGGCACCGACAAGCACGGGCGGTCCGCGCGCTGACAGGGCGCTGACAGACTCGGCGGCTAGCGTGCGGGCCGTGGACTGGCCGACCGAGATCGCGCACCGGATGCGCCCCGACACGCTGCTCGAGCTGCCCGCCTCCTGGGTGCTGCTCGCGATCGCCGCCGCCCTCGTCGCGGCCCTGTGGCCGCAGGCCTGGTACCGCCTCCGGGTCGGCATCACGCTCGTACACGAACTGGGGCACGCCGCCGTCGGTGTCGCGGTCGGGCGCCGGTTCACGGGGTTCGTGCTGCGCGGCGACATGTCCGGGCACGCGGTGACCTGGGGCGCCCCGACCGGCGCGGGCCGGGTCGTCTCCACGTGGGCGGGCTATCCGGCTCCGGCGCTGCTCGGCGCCCTCGTGTCGTGGCTGGCCGTCGCCGGCTGGGCGGCGCCGACGCTCACCGCGCTCGGCCTCGGGCTGTTGCTCGCGTTGTTCTTCGCCCGGTCCGTGCGCACGATCGCGGTCACCCTCACGGCGCTGGCCGCCACGGGCTGGCTGTGGTGGGCGGCCAACCCGGTCGTGCAGGCCTGCGCGCTGCTCGGGCTCGGCGTCGTGCTCGTCATCGGGGCCTGGCGGCACCTGGCCACGATGCGCCACGGCATCCGCCCGCAGTCCGACCCGGGGGTGCTCGCCCAGCTCACGGGGGTGCCGGCGGTGTTGTGGCTGCTGAGTTTCGCGCTGGTGTGCCTCGGGGCGACGTGGGTCGTCGCCACCGAGGTGTACGGTCTCGTGCGCCTCGGCTGAGCGCTACGAGCGGCTCGGTGCGTCGCGCGCGAACGCGTCGAGCTTGGCGACGACCTCGGGGCCCGTCCACGTGGAGACCGCGAGGATCCGACGCAGCGACAGCTCGGGGCGCTTGACGTCGAGCGGCTTGTCCATGAGCTGGTAGGCGGTGCGGTAACCGGCCGCGGTCAGGTGCGGCAGGATCGCGGTGTTCCACGCGCCGTACGGATAGGCGAAGTCGACGACGTCCTGCCCGGAGAGCCCGCTGAGCAGTTCGCGGGAGGCGACGAGCTGAGTTGTGTAGTCGGTGCCCGAGTACTTCGTCACCATGTGGTGGTCCCAGGTGTGCGATCCCACGCTCATGCCCGCGTCGACGAGCTTCTTCACGTCGTCCTTGGTCATCCAGCCGCGTTGCCCCAGAACGACGGTCATGATGAAGAACACCCCGGTCATCCCGTGCTTGCGCAGCGCCGGCATCGCCTGCTGGAACTGGTTGTCCTTGCCGTCGTCAAAGCTGAGCACGACGGGCTTGGCCGGCAGCGCCGCCCCGGCGAACAGGTGGTCGCGGTACTGCTGCGGCGAGATCGCCGTGTAACCCGCGGCCTTGATGCCGGCGAGTTGCGCCGCGAACTTCTCCGGCGGGATGACCAGCATCGAGCGCACGTACGCGGTGTCGTCGCCGGCGTACGGCCGCACCTGGTGGTAACACAGCACCGGCACGCTCGCGCGGCCGTGCATGACGACCGCCGAGGGTCGCGCCGCCGCCTGGCCCCCCGCCGTCGGCGTGCCGCCCCTCGTCGGGGAGCCGGTGCCCGGGGTCGTCGTCGCACCGACGCCGCCCGTCGAACTCGGGTTGCTTTGTGCGGAGCCGGTGTTGCCGTTGGCCGTGCACCCTGCCAGCGCGAGCCCGCCCAGCCCGGCGACTCCGGCGAGGAGCAGTTGCCGCCGGCCGGGCCGGACATCGGGTCGGTCGGCGTTCCGGTCGGCGGGTCGGTCGGCTTGTCGACTGGCGAGCCGGTCGTCGGGGCGGTCGGCATCGACTGGATCGATGGCGCGACGGGCAGCAGACATGAGGAGTCCCCTTGCTCGAACGAATTGTCGTATCCCCCAAGAGGCCTGCTTCCCCAAGCAGCGATTTCAGAGTAGCCCCGGTTCAACTCACCAACCCTGCCGTTGTCGACAACGGGCCCGGGAGGGTGTGGGGCGTTGTCGACAACGGGTGCAGGGGGGCTCGCAGCCCTTAGGTTGCCTCATTCTTGTTCGCCCTGCGAGAAATTTCTTCTCGTGCCCTGAAGGCTGGCTCATCTGGCATTCCCACACGGTCCTGAATTATCCCTTTTCCTGCCCGCTGTGCTGCGAGTCACCATCGCTTTTGCGCCATGCCTCTCGGTATTCGAGACATGCCGCCTTTAGCGCATGAGGAGCCCAGGCTGCCTGGTCAGCCGCGGTTTCGCCGCGAGCGTAATTGCGCGAACCTCTATCCCTGAAATGGCTATCGAGATAGACAGGAGGTCGATTCATTCCCCCACATCAAGCGTCGAGAGGAGGTGTCTCACGTGAGCGACACAATCGATCCGTCGAGCGAGCACCGAGTCAACGGAGAATCGGGCGAGACGCTCGTGGAGCGAGTGATGAATTCGCTGACTTCTCCCGTCTCCGGAGGCGACGGCGCGAGCCTTCTCGAGAGCGCACGGCTGTCGATGGTCGGGCTCGAACCCGGCCCCGCGGGGCTGACATGGATACGGCTCCGCAGGATTCCCGAGGCGAACGGCTGGGAGCAGTTGCGGGAGATTTCCGAGGCGTACCGGGCGCTGGATGCGTTGGCCTCGGAGATCTCCGGTGAACTGGCGCGGGCCCGGGCGGCGCATGACGCGGCGGTGCAGAACGAGCTGATCGAGCAGGATCGATTGGCGCCGCGGTATCGCAAGTCGCAGGCGCAGTTGTTGGACGAGGCCCAAGCCAGTGTGGTGGACACCGCGGTCGCCACCCTCGGCGGACCGGCCGGACTGTGGCGCGGACGCGTGGCACTCGGGGTGGCGCCGGAGTCGGTCGCCGCACCGGTCCGGGCGGCGATGGCGGCGGGGGCGATCACCTTCACCCAAGGGTGCGCGCTGGTGCAGGAACCCGACGCGCCCGAGGTCACGCCGGAGGCGGGCCAGAAGGTGTGTGACGCGGTGCTGGCGTATGCGACCGAGAAGGCCGCGGCGACTGGGGCTCCGTTGGGGCAGGGGCCGTTCTGTCGCAAGAAGCGCCGGGAGATGCTCAAGCACGTCAACACCCGCGCCCGGCGGGCCCGTGCCGACCGTCAGCGGGACGCCTGGGTCGCGATCGGTGACGACGGCGCCGGCAGCTTCGGGGTCAGCGGCGCTGACGCCCGCTGCCTGGGGGTGTTCCGGAGGGTCGACGCGATCGCGCGGGCGGCCCGCGCTGGCGGTGACCCGCGCACCCTGGCGCAGCTGCGCTCCGACGTCGCCCTCGACCTGCTGCTGTTCGGCCAGCCACACGCCGACGCCCCCACGGCCGTGGACCACCCCGGCGACGGCGGGTGGCCGGCCGCCAAGGTGTCGGTTGTCGTGTCCCTAGCTTCCCTGGCGGGGCTCAACGAGGAACCCGGGACGGTCGAGGGCGTCGCTGTCGACGCCGACACCGTTCGCGAGGTGGCGCTCGCGGCCGGGTCGACGTGGCAGCGGCTGGTCGCCGACCCGATGACCGGGTACGCGATGGCCCAGGTCTCCAAGTCGTATGCGCCGCCGCCGCGGATGGCCCGCGCCGTCCGCGACCGAGACGGGACGTGCCGGGCGCCCGGATGCGCCATACCGGCCGCGCGCTGCCAAATCGACCACGTCATCGAAGTGCGTGACGGCGGCACCACCCGCGGGGACACCCTCGCCGACGAATGCGAAGGCCATCACGCCAAGAAGACCCGCCGACACTGGGCCGCCCGGATCACCCCGGACGGTGTCGTGGAGTGGCGGCTACCCGACGGCCGGGTCTACCCGACGTTCCCGATGGACTACCGCGAATTCGGGCTCCACGTGGACGACCACGGCGACGAATCGGCCCCGGCTGAGGCCGAACTCGGCGACGAGGCGGCTGAGCGCTCCGGCGGTCCTTGCGCCCAAGGCTCCGGCGATGACCCGGCCGAATGCCCCAGGGAGCACCCTGGCGACAGGCCACCGCGGCGGGTGCTCATCGACGCCGAAGACCTCCAAGCCATCGACTACGACTCCATCAACCACCCCCGCGAACTCAACCGCCTCCACGACGAAATCACGCGCCTGCGTGATGAACTCACCGCCGAGCGAGCAGCCCACGCGGCGACCCGCGACGCCGCCGCACCCCCTCCGGCCCAGTGGGCCGATGAGCCACCGTTCTGACCGACGCGCCGACTCAAACCGCTCCACCCACGCGCCGCCTCAGCCGCGGGCCAGGGCGAACGTCTCCAGCACCTCGTACCGCGGCGTGCGCCGCGGGCCCTGGCCCAGGTGCGACGCGATGAGCGCGACCTCGTCGGGTTGCCATTGCGGACCGCGGTACGTCCGCAGCACCCGCAGCCAGCGCGTCGCCTCCTGTGCTCGGCCCATCCGCGCGACGGTGACGTGCGGGCGGAACGGGCCGCCCTCGACGACCACACCTGCGCGGCCCGCAGCCGACCGCACACCGCCGGCCAGCCGCGCCAACCCCTCCGCAGCGTCCGGGCCTGCCGCGCCGTTCGGGACCGGCGCTGTCTGCGGGCCCGCCGCGCCGCCTGCCGGCTCGACGCCGACCCACACGCACCCGC
>NZ_BCNQ01000054.1 GCF_001515525.1 Piscicoccus intestinalis NBRC 104926
GGGGCAGCGGGAGGCGGGCCACGCGCCCGGCGCCACGGCGCCCACCATCCCGTCGACGTCAGCTGCGTCGGCGGTGTCGGCGTCGGAGTCGGCCTCGTCGGCGGCGGCCTCGCACTCGGCGTCGGCGTCCGCGGCGGCCCCGCCATCGGCGTCGGCCTCGGCGTCTTCGGCGTCGGAGTCCGCGTCGGCCTCGGGGCTCGGCGTCGCACCGGCGAGCGCCGAACCGGTCGTCTCGCCGACGCTAGCGCCGGATCTTCCGGCACCTCCGGCTCCGGCGGGTGAGCCCGGATGAGGATCCTCGGGATGATCTCGGGCACGTCGGTGGACGCGATCGACGTCGCCCTCGCCGATATGTATCAGGTCGATGACACATTGACGCTGACCACCCTCGGGTACCTCGAGCTGCCGTGGCCGGCGGCCGTGCGCGAGCGACTGCTCGCCGCGCTGCCTCCCGCGAGTCCCGGACCCGCGGAGTGGGTCCGGCTGCACGCCGAGACCGGGGAGGCGTTCGGTGCGGCGGCGGCCCGCGCGCTGACGGAACTCGGGCCGGCGGACCTCGTCGTCAGCCACGGCCAGACGCTGCATCATCTCGTCGAGCGCGGCCGGGTCGTCGGCACGCTGCAACTCGGCGACCCGGCGCGAGTGCACGCGCACACCGGCCTGCCGGTGCTCGCCGATCTGCGCGCGGCCGATATCGCGGCCGGCGGGCAGGGTGCGCCGCTCGCAAGCACCCTGGATGCGCTGTGGCTGGGCGACGTGCCCACCGCCGCGGTCAATCTCGGCGGGATCGCGAACGTGACGATCGTGGGCACCGACGACGGACCGGTGACCGGTGACACCGGGCCGGCGAACTGCCTCCTCGACGCGGCGGCGGCCGACCTCGGCCTGCGCTGCGACGTGGACGGCGCGCTGGCCGCCGCGGGGCGCGTCGACGAGGCCGCGCTGGGCGCCCTGCTCGCCGATCCGTACTTCGCCCGGCCGCTTCCGAAGAGCACGGGACGAGAGCATTTCCACGCCGGTTACGTGCGTCAGATGCTCGGTGCCGCCACCCCGACGGGTCCCGATCTGTTCACCACCCTGGTGGAGCTCAGCGCCCGAACGATCGCGGACGTCGTGCGCAGACATCGCCCCCGTAGGCTCGTCGTCTCTGGCGGTGGTGTTGCGAATCCACTACTTATTCAACGGTTGTCACGTCTGACCGGACTGCAACCGAGCGACTGTCTCGGCCTACCGGCCGCGGCGAAGGAGGCGTATCTCATGGCGTTGATCGGCTGGCTGTCGTGGCACGGGCTACCCGGAGTCGCACGCGGGCCGGCGGGTCCGGTCACCGGAGCCGCCCGCGCCGCGGTGCTGGGCTCACTCACCCCACCGCGCGCCGTGGCCGACCTCGCTCCCGCGCCGACCCGGCTCGTCGTCGAGGCGGCGGGAGCCGGCGCCGGCGCCCGATCCGAAACCGGCGGGGGGCGCTTGTGACCCCGGCCCCACGGGCACCGCACTCGCCGCGGTCCTCGGCGCCGGACTCGCCGCGGGACTCGCCGCGGGACTCGCCGGCGGGCGGGCACTGCGAGGACGACTGGACGACGGAGCGCACCCTCGGCCACTCCGACGACCTCGACGCCCTGGGCACCACCGGGGTCGTCGAGATCATCCTCGACGCCGACGCCGCGGTGGCTGCGGCCGTGCGTGCGGTCGCCGACGACGTGGCGGCCGCGGCCGACCTGGTCATCGAGGCGATCGCCGCCGGCGGCGTCGTGCACTACGTCGGCTCCGGCACCTCGGGCCGGATGGGCGTGCTCGATGCGGTCGAACTGCTGCCGACCTACGGAGTCGGTGACGAGGCGGTGCAGGCGCACCTGGCGGGCGGACCGCCGGCCATGTTGCGGGCGGTCGAGGGGGCCGAGGACGACGCGGAGGCGGGTGCCCGGCTCCTCGACGACGCGGGCGAGCACGACGTCGTCATCGGCATCGCCGCCAGCGGTCGCACCCCCTACGTGCGCGGCGCGCTGACGGCGGCCCGCGAGCGGGGGCTGCGGGCGGTGCTGGTCTCGGCCAATCCGGTCGCTCCGCTCGCGACGCTCGCCGATGTCGCGGTGTTGCCGGACACCGGGCCCGAGGTCGTCACCGGCTCCACCCGCATGAAGGCCGCGACCGCGCAGAAGATGGTGCTCAACGCGATCTCGACCGCGGCGATGGTGCGGCTCGGGCACACCTACGGAAACCTCATGGTCGACATGGTGCCGACGAACGCCAAGCTGCGTCGCCGCTCGGTGCGCATGCTGCGACAGGCCAGCGGCCGCCCCGCGCCCGAGTGCGAGACCGCCCTCAGCGCCGCGGGTGACGTGCGCACCGCGTTGGTCGCCCTGCTGGCCGGGCTCCCCGCAGAGTCGGCGGGTTCGGAGCCGGTCCGCCGGGCTTTGCGCGCCTACCCACCCGACCCCACGCGCCCCGGCGACCCCTCCGGCCTACGCTCCGCCGTCGCCGCCCTCACCACCTCGTAGCCCCTCCCACTCGGCCGAAGGCTGCCCTTTCGGTCGAGGGCTAGGTCTGTAGCCGGAGCCCTCGGCTGAAAGGGCAGCCTTCGGCCGGGTGTGGGGGGCGGTCAGTGGGGGGAGGCGGTCGTGGAGCGGAGGATCAGGCGCGGCTCTACGCGCACCTCGATCGGGTCGGCGCCGGGGGCGTCGATGCGGGCCAACAGCGCTGTCGCGGCGGCGCGGCCGAGGTCGGCGCTGCGCGGGTCGACGGTCGTCAGGCTGATGAGCCCGGTCCGCGCGGTCGGGATGTCGTCGAAGCCGACGAGCGAGACGTCACCCGGCACCGCGCGGCCGGTCGAGCGCAGCACCTGCCAGGCGCCCAGGGCCATGAGGTCGTTGGCCGCGAACACCGCTGTCACGTCGGGGTGTTCGGCGAGTAGTCCACGCATCGCGGCATGGCCACCGCTCTCGTCGGTCTGCGTCGGGGCGGTCTGCAGCGGCGCCAGCCCCGCCGCGCTCATCGCCGCCGCGTAGCCCTGCGCCCGCTCCACCGCGGGCCCGGACGCCCCGGTGAGAAACGCGATGCGCCGGTGCCCCAGACCCACGAGATGCTCGACCGCGATCCGCGCCCCGGCCGCCTCGTCGGCCGCCACCCGGTCGGCGCCGGCCACCCCGCGGCGACGGTTGCCGACGAGCACGGTCGGCACCCCGACTCCGGCGGCATCGGTCTCCTGCGGCTCGGCCGCGATGACGAGCCCGTCGACCCGCGCGGCGAGGTAGCCGTGCACCGGGCTCTCGCTCAGGTGCGCGTTCAACGCCGCGTCGGCGACGCCGACGTGGAACGGCGTGCCGGCGAGCCCCTCGCGCAGCCCCGCGAGCAGCTCGACGAACCACAGGTTCGCGAAGTCGTCGATGACCACCCCGATCGTGTTCGTGCGCTGCCCCGCCAGCGCCGCCGCGGCCCGGCTCGGCCGGTAGCCGAGCTCGTCGATCGCCCGCTGCACCGCCTCCCGTCGAGCCGGGCTGACCTGCGGTGATCCGCGCAACACGAGGGAGACCAGCGACTTGGAGACCCCCGCGCGGCGCGCGACGTCGTAGATCGTCACGCGCTCCGCCGACGCGGTCGTGGCCATGGCGATGCCTCCTTCTCGCAACGACGTGGCGCCAACGGACGGCCGGTTGACGCGCCACCAGGCTAGCCGTAGAGTTTGGAGCGTTCCAATTTGGAGCGCTCCAACAGTCAACGCCGACAGGAAGCACGACATGTCAGACGCCCTCGGCATCGCCGTCATCGGAGCCGGCATGGCCGGCAAGTCCCACGCCGCCGGGTACCGGGTGGCCCCCACGCTCTACGACACCAAGCTCCCGCCGCTGAGGTATGTGAGCATCGCCGACCTCAACGAGCCGCTCGCGCAGGCGACCGCCGCGCGCTACGGCTACGAGCGCCACGACACGAACTGGGAGGCGGTCGTGCAGGCCGACGACGTCGACGTCATCAGCATCGTCGTCGCCAACAGCCTGCACCGTCCGATCCTCGAGGCCGCCCTGGCCGCCGGCAAGCACGTGCTGTGCGAGAAGCCGCTGAGCGACACCCTCGACAACGCCCGGGCCATGGCGCAGGCCGCGAACGACGCAGACAGCATCGCCCGCCTCGGCTTCGTCTACCGCCGCGCCCCCGGCGTGGCCGCGATCCGCGACCTCATCGCCGACGGCACGCTCGGCACCCCGCTGCACGTCTCCGGCCGCTACTGGACCGACTACGGCTGCAACCCCAAGTCGCCGATGAGCTGGCGCTACCAGGGCCCCGAGGGGTCCGGCGCCCTCGCCGACGTCGGCAGCCACCTCGCGTACGTCGCCGAGTTCCTCGGCGGCGACATCACCGCCGTCTCCGGTGGTGTGCTGCGCACCGTCATCGGCGAGCGCTACCTGCCCGCGGGCGCGGTCGTCGGCCACGGGCTCGCCGCCCTCAGCGACGAGACGGCGCCGGTGGAGAACGACGACTACGCAGGCTTCACCGTCGAATTTGCCCCCGGCACCGCCGGCGCCCTCGAGGTGAGCCGGGTCGCCGCCGGCCACCCGAACACCCTCATCGTCGAGGTGTACGCCGAGAACGGCGCCGCGATCTGGGACCAGCGCACCCCCAGCGAGATGCGGCTCATGCTGCACGACGACCGTCCCGGCACCAACGGATTCCGGCGCGTGCTGCTCGGCGGCGACCACCCGTACGTGCCCGGCGGCATGCCGATGGACGTCTCCGGCGTCGGCTTCGGGCAGAACAACCTCTTCGAGTACCAGTGCCGCGCGTTTCTCGACGAGGTGGCCGGCGTGAGCGATCCGCTGCCGGTGTGCGCCTCCCTCGACGAGGGCGTGCACAACATGGCCACTCTCGCCGCCGTTGTGTCAAGCGCCCAGAACAACGGCGCCCGCGTCACCGTCTGACCACCCGCGAACACGAAGGAACAGCAATGAAGCTCGGCGTCTACAACGCGATCCTGCACGACCGCCCCCTGCCCGATGCGCTGACGGTCATCGCCGGCCTCGGCCTGACCGGCATCGAGATCAACACCGGCGGGTTCCTGCCTCCGGTGCACGTGCCGAACATCGACGAGATCCTCACCTCCGACACCGCGCGTGACGACTTCCTCGGCCAGTTCGAGGGCACCGGCGTGCAGATCGCCGGACTGAACTGCAACGGCAACCCGCTGCACCCCAACCGCGAGATCGGCGACAAGCACGCCGACGACATCCGCCGCTCCATCAAGCTCGCGCAGCGCCTCGGCCAGCACCGGGTCGTCACGATGTCCGGCCTGCCCGGCGGCGAACCCGGCACCCGCCACCCGAACTGGATCGTCAACGCCTGGAACTCCGGCGCCCTCGACGTGCTCGACTACCAGTACGACGTCGCGGTGCCGTTCTGGCGGGAGATCGACGCGCTGGCCAAGGAGAACGACGTCAAGGTCGCCCTGGAGCTGCACCCGCAGAACCTCATCTTCAACACCTTCGACATCCGCAAGCTCGTCGAGCTCACCGGCGCGACGCACATCGGCGTCGAGATGGACGCCTCGCACCTGTTCTGGCAGCAGATGGACCCGATCGCCGTCGTGCGCGAACTCGGCGAACTGATCTTCCACGCCGCCGCCAAGGACGTGCGCGTCAACCCGGAGACGGCACAGCTGTACGGCGTGCTCGACAACCGATTCCGCCGCCTCGACCCCAGCGAGAACCGCACCAACCTCGGCGGCGACGAATGGGCCAACGAGTGGCCCAAGCCCGCCGCCTGGGACTTCGTCGCCCTCGGCAAGGGCCACGACGCCGACTACTGGGCGCAGTGGCTACGCGCCCTGCACGACGTCGACCCCGACATGCTCGTCAACATCGAGCACGAAGACACCGAACTCGGGCGCATCGAGGGTCTCGAGGCCGCCGCCAAGGTCCTCCTGGAGGCCGACGCGAAGCTCGGCGCCTGACCCGGCCGGGACGAGACCACCCGGCTGCCGCCGAACCGGCTCCGCGGAGTTGGTTCAGCCGGAGCCGGGTGGTCCGGCCCGACGACACAGGCTCCCGTGCGAAGGGGGGCTCGGTGCGGTCGACGCCGGCTGCGACCTGTCCCACCAGCCACTACCCGCGCGGCCGCCCGCCTCAGCGCTCACGCACCGGTCCCGAGCGCCGCTGCTCGACGTACGTCTCCCAGTAGTCGGCGTGCTTGATGCCGAGCTTGGCGGGGTCGAACTGCGGGTCGAGGCCGGCCTTGTCCTGCTCGTCGTAGTCCCTGAGGGTGCGCAGGGCGATCGGCGACAGGATGACGAGCGCGAGGAAGTAAACGCCTGCACGAGTCCCTGTTTGGCAGGGTGCGAGACCTCGGCGGCGCCGGCGGCGTAGGTGCCCTCACCGACTCCGGCGACGTTGGAGAACAGGGCCCGCCGCACGCCCCACGCGACGGCCGCGCCGATGATGCCGCCGAACATCGAGTCGGCGCCGAACGCGCTGGCGAAGATGACGACGATCGCCCCAGGAATGTGCTGGTAGTTGACGACCAGCACGGCGATCGTGCCGAGCAGGTAGCCGACGGCCATGATCGGCACGGCGATGTTGACGAACTGGATGATCCGCTTGCGCCCGCCCCAGATGATGTAGCCGAGCAGCGCGGTGACCACGACCCCGGTGATCCACGTGTCGACGCCGAAGGCGTACTCGACGCTCACCGCGATGCTGTTGGCCTGGATGCCGGGGGCCAGCAGGGTGTAGAGCACGAGCGCGACCGTGGCGGCGAGCACGCCGAGCCAGCGCTTCTGGAAGGCCTTCTCCAGGTAGTACGGCACGCCGCCGCGCAGCTCGCCTCCGGTGTCGGACTTGTAGATCTGCGCGAGCACCGACTCCGTGAAGGCGGTCGCGGCGCCGAGGAACGCCATGAGGCCCATCCAGAAGAGCGCGCCGGGGCCGCCGGCGAAGATCGCGGTCGCCACGCCGGCGACGTTGCCGACACCGACGCGGTTGCCGACCGTCAGGGCCAGGGCCTGGAACGGCGTCAGCCCTTCGTCGGACTGCTCGGCGCGCACGAGCTGGCGCAGCATGTCGCGAAACCGCCGCAACTGCACGAAGCGGGTGCGGATCGACAGATACAGTCCCAGCGGCAGGGCAACCCAGATGACCGGCTGCCACGCCCAGTCGGCGAGCTTGACTAACGTAGCTTCCACGTCCACACCCATCGGAATCCCTCGAACCGGTCGACCGGCCGCCCAGCGCCCGGATTCGCGAACGCCCGACTCGACGTTGAATCGGGAACGCGTGCGAGCGAACGTAGCGACCGGAACACGGACCGGACAAGGGTTACCGGGCGGGCATTTTCGCAGACACCGGTGCGAAGCCACACACCGGTCGTCAAAGACACGAAGGGGCAGCACATGCGGTACGTCGAGAACAAAGTCGTGCTCATCGGCACCGGGGCGGTCGGCATGGCCTACGCCTACGCGGTCGTCAACCAGGGTATCTGCGACGAACTCGTGCTCATCGACCTCGACGAGATCAAGTCCCGCGCCGACGTGCTCGACATCAACCACGGCGAGGCGTGGGCGCCCAACCCGGTGACGGTGCGCTTCGGCGACTACGACGAGTGCCGTGACGCAGCGATGGTCGTCATCTGCGCCGGCGTCGCGCAGAAGCCCGGGCAGACCCGACTGCAGCTGCTGTCGACGAACCTGAAGATCTTCGCCGACATCGTCGGCCGCTGCATGGAGGCCGAATTCGACGGCATCTTCCTCGTCGCCACCAACCCGGTGGACATCCTCACGCACGCCACGTATCGCTTCTCCGGGCTGCCTGCTGAGCAGATCATCGGGTCCGGCACCGCGCTCGACACGGCCCGACTCCGCTTCCACCTCGGGCAGTACTTCGAGGTCGCGACCACCAACGTGCATGCCATGATCATCGGCGAGCACGGCGATTCCGAACTGCCCGTGTGGAGTTCGGCGTCGATCGCCGGGCGCTCGCTGAACCGGCGCGTCAACGACCACCCGGAGATGCGCGAGGACCTCGAGGTGATCTTCGAGCGCTGCCGCGACGCGGCCTACGAGATCATCGACGCCAAGGGCTCGACGAGCTACGGCGTGGGACTGACGCTGGCGCGCATCACGCGGGCCGTGCTGTCGAACCAGAAGATCACGCTGCCGGTCTCGGCCCTGCTCACCGGGCAGTACGGCCACGACGACATTCACATCGGCGTGCCCGCCTCCCTCGGCCGCCGCGGGATCCGCGAGGTCATCGAACTGGACCTCGACGAGACCGAGCAGCAGCGCTTCGACGCCTCCGTCGCCAGCCTGCGCTCGGTGCAGGACCCGGCGTTCGCCGCCCACGAGGGCCGCGACACCCCCGCCGGAACGGCCTAGGTCGACGCAGAGACGAAGTTGGCATACATACTCGGCTCCCAGCCGGGTCGGCCGCCGCGTCGCCGCGGGTCAGCGGGTCGCGGCCGCGGGCGTGTCTCGAGTATGTAAGTCAACTTCGTCTCGGCCCCGCCGCAGCGACGCCGAGCCGCGTTCGCGCCCGGTAGGACCGCCCGACGGCCGGGCTCAGTGGTCGCGCAGGGCCTCGATGAGTTCGTCCTTGGTCATCGTCGAGCGGCCCTCGATGCCGACCTCGCGGGCGCGTTGCAGCAGTTCGTCTTTCGTGCGCTCGGCGTAGTCCTGCGCGTCGCCGCCTTTGCGGCCGACCGCGAAACGCGAGGAGTTGGCGGCGGCGTTGGCGATCCGCGCCGACTTCTCCTTGCTGTTGCCCTCCCGGCGCAGGGCCTCGTACAGCTCGTCGTCCTTGACCGACGGGCCCGGGTCTTCGCGCGGTTGCTCCTTGGCTGCCATGTCTTCTCCTCGAACGGGTGGGCGGACGGTGTCGTGCTCACGCATCCGGGGCGGCGGCGCGCAGTTTCTCCAGCAGCGGCCGCGCCGCCTGGTCCAGGAACGCGTCCATCGTGTCGTCGCCGATCTGCACGAGCGCGACGTCGGTGAACCCGGCCTGCCAATACGCGCTCATCGCCTCGACGATCACGTCGAGATCGGGTCCGCACGGGATGGCGGCGGCGACGTCCTCGGGCCGCACGAACTGGGTGGCGCCTGCGAAGCCCGCGGTCGTCGGCAGGTCGGCGTTGACGCTCCAGCCGCCGGCGAACCAGCGGAACTGCTCGTGGGCACGGTCGCGGGCCGCGTCCTCGCTGACCGGGTCCCAGCTGATCGGGATCTGTCCGATCGCCCGCGCGGAGCCTCCGGCGCCGACGCGCGGGGCGCCCTCGACCGCGTTCCAGCCGGGGATGAAGTCGGCCGACGGCTCGGTGGCGATGAGGTGGTCGGCCAGCGGCGCGTACCGCTCGATCGACTTGTCGCCACTGACGGCGACGCCGATCGGCACGCCCTGCTCCGGGCAGTCCCAGATGCGGGCCGAGTCGACGCGGTAGTGGTCGCCGTCGAAGGTCACCAGGGAGCCGGTGTGCAGGGCCCGGATGATCTCGATGGCCTCGGTGAGCATGTCCATGCGCTGATCGATGGGCGGCCAGCCGGCCCCGACGACGTGCTCGTTGAGGTTCTCCCCGGAGCCCAGCCCGAGAGTGAACCGGCCGTCGGCGAGCAGCTGCACGGTCGCGGCCTTCTGCGCCACGACCGCGGGGTGGTAGCGGATGATCGGGCACGTCACGTAGGTCATGAGGTCGACGCGCGAGGTGGCGTGCGCGACGGCGCCGAGCACCGACCACGCGTACGGGGCGTGGCCCATCGACGACAGCCACGGGAAATAGTGGTCGCTCATCACCTCGAGGTCGAAGCCCGCCTCCTCGGCGGCGACGGCGTAGCGCACGAGCTCCTTCGGGCCGGACTGCTCGGTCATGAGCGTGAAGCCGAATCGCGTCATGCCGGGATGATGCCCAGGCACGCACGCGAGAAACCTCACCAGCGAGTGAATTCCGGGGGCGCCTCGGTGGCCCCGGGCCGCATCCGAGCCGGCCCCGCCGATGACGGCGTCGTCAGTCGGCGTCGAACCACCCGGCCGGGGCGGACCGGGTGTTGTGCCAGATGTGCTTGGCCTCGCGGTACTCCTCAAGGCCGGCGACGCCGAGTTCGCGGCCGATGCCGGACTGGCCGAAGCCGCCCCACTCGGCCTGCGGCACGTACGGGTGGTAGTCGTTGATCCAGATCGTGCCGTGCCGCAGGCGGCGGGCGACGCGCTCGGCGCGGCCGGCGTTCTGGCTCCAGACAGCGCCGGCCAGCCCGTAGTGGGTGTCATTCGCGATCGCGACCGCAGCGTCCTCGACGGAGTCGGGGTCGTCGCCCTCGAAGGTCTCGACGGTGAGCACGGGGCCGAACGACTCGTCGCGCACGCAGCTCATGCCCGAGCGGCATTCGTCGAGGATCGTCGGCAGGTAGTAGAAGCCGGCCTGGTACTGCTCGGCCTCCGGGCGCGTGCCGCCGGTGCGCAGCACGGCCCCCTCGGCGATCCCGGCGGCGACGTACGCCTCGACCTTCTCGCGGTGCGCGGCGCTGATGAGCGGGCCGGTCTCCGCGCGCTCGTCGAACGGGCCGCCGAGGCGGATCTTCTCGGCGCGGCGCACGAGCTCGTCGACGACCTCGTCGTGAATCGAGGCCTCGACGATGAGCCGCGAGCCCGCGGAGCACACCTGGCCGGAGTCGAGGAAGATTGCGGTCAGCGCGTTGTCGATCGCCGCGGGCAGGTCGGCGTCGGCGAACACGACGTTGGGGTTCTTACCGCCGAGCTCGAGGGCGATCTTCTTCACGGTCTCGGCCGCCGAGGCCATGATCCGCTTGCCGGTGACGAGCCCGCCGGTGAACGAGACCATGTCGACGCGCGGGTCGCTGGTCAGCGGGTCGCCGACCGCGGCGCCCGCGCCGAGGATGAGGTTGCCGACGCCCTTGGGCAGGCCGAGGTCGTCGAGGGTCGCGACGAGCCACATCGACGTCGACGGAGTCAGCTCGCTCGGCTTGACGATGAACGCGCACCCCGCCGCGATCGCCGGAGCCACCTTCCAACTCGTCTGCAGCAGCGGGTAGTTCCACGGCGAGATGAGCGAGCACACCCCGACCGGCTCGTACACGACGCGGCTGGCGACGCTGGGCATGCCGGCGTCGACCACACGCCCGGCGTCGGCGTCGGCGAGCTTTCCGAAGTGCCGGAAGACGCCGATGATGTCGTCCATGTCGATGCGGGCCTCGACCATGCGCTTGCCGGTGTCGAGGGCCTCGAGCCGAGCGACCTCCTCCTTCTCGGCCTCCAGCCGGTCGGCCAGCGCGAGCAGCAGGGCGCCGCGCTCGACGGCCGGGGTGGAACTCCACACGCCGGAGTCGAAGGCCCGGCGCGCGGCCGCGATCGCCGCCTCGGAGTCGGCGGCGCTGCCCTCGGCGACCGTCGCGACGAGCGATCCGTCGGCGGGGCAGCGGATCTCGCGGGTGCCGCCCTCGAGCGGCGCCACCCATTCGCCGTCGATGAAGTGCGCGGGCGTCGTGGGCTTGGGGGCCATGGGTCAACCTCCGGCGGGCTGGTGATCGATCAGCTGGGACTCCTCCGCAACCTACACGCCGCGGGCGCGCGCACTGCAACGGGCGCGCGCGCCCGCCTCCGATGACGCGGGCTACGGCCGGTGCCAGCCTACCGCGCGATCACGACGACGGAGACGTCCGGGAATTGGGTGAAGGCATGGTCGGTGCTGACCAGCGTCCATCCGGCACAGGACGCCCACGCCGCCAAGTAGCTGTCCCTCCACAGCTTCGGGGATGCGGTGCCTCTGGCAGAACCGCGGCGCCAGGCCCGCTCGATCCCCGGGGGCTCGTCGGCATCGACTCGGACGCGCTCATCGGCGATCACATCGTCGAGGATGTCCCAGGCCTCGCGATTCGTCAGCGCCTCTCGACTCACGGCACTCATGACGGCAGCCGTCGTGAGAAGCCGCGCCAGGGAGATCAGCACTGGCCGACACAGCACGGCCTCCGCGGGCTGAGGCGTCGAGTCGAACCAGGCCCTACTCGCCCGATGGTGGTCATGACCCTGCAAGAGCAGCGCCAGCCATACGTTCGTGTCACACAGGAACATCATTCGTCCGCTGAGGTCACCGGCGCCAACGCAGCAACATCTGCATCAGCCAGCAAACGAGCGACCGCCTCCGGACCCAGCACGTCATCAGGCAATCCCTCCGGTCGACGGCCCTCGATGACGGGAAACTCCGAACGGCTGCGGCGAGCCGGTTGCGTCGATGTCGCGAGACCGACGCGCAGGAGTTCCGCGATCACGTCTTTCAGCGTCCGGTCCTCCCGAGCCGCGCGGAGTCGAATCGCGCGCATCACGTCGTCGGGTAGTTCCAGGGTCGTCTTCATGTGCCCATATTCCCCAGCTTTACGGTCGACGGGGAAGCTGTCGCCCGGCGTCACGCGGGGCGCGGGGCCTCGTGGCGGGGGTGGTGGCGCAGGGTGCGGCTGACCTGCAACGCACCCACGAGCCCGAGCAGCAGGAACGCTCCCGCGGCGGCGACCGCCCCGCCGGCGGCGTCGGCGAAGCCGGCCGCCAGGGCGTCGACGACCTGCGGAGTCAGCGCCCCGAGCGGGCCGTGCACGCCCTGTTCGCGCAGGCCGGACAGGGCGCCGCCGGCGGAGTCGGCGGTGGCCCGCACGAGCTGGTGCGCCAATTGAGCGGGCAGGCCGACCTCGTCGAGCCGGGCCACGAGGTCGGTGCCGAGGCGCACGGCGAGCACGCTGCCTCCGATCGCGCTGCCCAGGGCGCTGCCGACCTGGCGCACGGTGCTCTGGGTCGCCGAGCCGGTGCCGGAGCGGCGGGTCGGCACGTCGGCGAGCACGAGCGAGGTGAGCTGCGCGGAGGCCAACCCCAGCCCGAGCCCGTACACGCCGAGGCAGGCGGCGATGAGCACCGGGCTCGTCGCCGGGCCGATGACCAGCGCGAGCGCCGCGACGCCCGCGAACTCCAGCGACAGGCCGAGCACGACGACGCCCTGCGGGCGCAGCCGCACCGCGAGGTGGCGGGCCATCGCCCCGGAGAAGAACGCCCCGGCGGCCATGACGGCGAGCACGACACCGGCTCCCAGGATGCTCAGACCGAGCACGTTGACGAGGTAGAGCGGCAGCACGAACAGCAGCGCGAACTCGCCGACGGCCACGGTCATCGCGGTCAGGTTGCCCCACGAGAACGTCGGGATCGCAAAGAGTTTCAGGTCGAAGATGGCCGAGCGACCGGTGTTGCCGCGGCGGCGTTCCCCGAGCACGAACAGCGCGAGGAAGACGACCCCGAGCGCGATCGCCACCGGCGCCGCGGAGACGGGGGCCTGGGCCGACCACGTCCACGGCCCGATCTCGAGCGCCGCGATCGGGCGCCCCCAGCCGATGCTGCTGCCCTCGATGAGGCCGAACACGAGCAGGCCGAAACCCAGTGCGGACGTGAGCAGCCCGTCGACGTCGACGCCGGGACCGGCGGGCTCGTCGGAGCTTGTGTCATCGACATAGCGCAATGCGCCGAGCCCGACGACGAGGCCGATCGGCACGTCGACGAGGAAGATCCAGCGCCAGTCGAAGCTCGTCGTCAGCCAGCCGCCGAGCAGCGGGCCGATCGCGGCCATGCCGGCCATGACCACACCCCACACCCCGAACGCGGCGGCCCGGTCACGCCCGCGGAACGTGGCGTTGACGGTGGACAGGCTGGCCGGCAGCACCATCGCACCGCCGATGCCCTGCAGCGCGCGGGAGGCGATGAGGGCGCCGGCACTGTGGGCCGTGGCGGCGGTGACGCTGGCGAGCACGAAGATGACGACGCCGCCGATGAACACGGTGCGGCGGCCGCGGCGGTCGCCGAGCCGGCCGAACGAGAGCAGCAGGGCGGCGAACACGACCGCGTAGATGGCGTTGACCCACTGCGCGTCGGTGAGGTCGAGCCCGAGGTCGGTGATGATCGCCGGCAGCGCGACCCCGACGATCGTGCCGTCGAGCACGATCATCGACAGCCCGGCCGCGAGGAAGCCCAGCCCGATCCAGCGGCGGCGGTCGGTGGGGGCCTCCGGCGCGGCGGTGGCGACGGAACCGCGCTCGGTCATCGGGGGCTGCCTTGGGGCAGAGCCGGTTCGAGGGCCTCGCGGTCACGCAGACCGGCGCGCACGAGCAGCAGCAGGAGCACGAAACCGGCGGCCAGCGTCATGTGCCCCAACCCGGACACCCCGGCGATCGCGGCCGAGTCGGCGAGGGCGTCGCCGCGCACCTGCAGCGTGCCCTTGACGGCGAGCATCGCGACGGTGAGGGCGAGACCGGCGTTCCAGACGATGAGAAACCAGCGCAGGAGCCGGCGTTTCTGGAGCCGGAGCGCGGCCCCCAGGGCAAGCACCACGAGGAACACCGTAGTCCCGAGGGCCAGGGAGTGCGTGTGCACCAGCCCCAGTTGGGTGAAGCCGGTGAAACCAGCGAGCTTGGTGATCTCGCGGTAGGCCAGGCCGCCGACGAGGCCGACGGCGGTCCAGGCGACGGCGGAGCGGAACAGCGGGTTGAGCATGGGTCCTCCTCGGATCGAGTTCGTTGGGGACAATGTGTCCCTAACCGGCACTCTACCTCACTTGGCGACACGGTGTCCCCAAGGTGGTCGGCACGCCCGTCCGGCCCCGGAACCCCGCCAGGCCCGCGGCAGCGCGCAGAATCGACGACGAACCCCGAGCCAGGAGGTCGCATGCCGCGCATCAGCGCCCAGACCGTGCGGGAACACCGTGCGGCGATGGAGGCCGCCCTGCTCGACGCCGCCGAAGACCTCCTCCTGGAGACGGGCTCCCTGACGATCGCGCAGGTCGCCGACCGGGTCGGCCTGTCGCGCAACGGCGTCTACAAGTACGTGCACTCCGGCGACGAGCTCATCGAGGGCGTCGCCGCCCGACACCTGCCCCGCTGGTCGGAGACGGTGTCGCAGGCCGTGGCCGCGGCCACCGGCCCTCGCGAACGGGTGCTGGCGTACGTGCGCGCCAACCTCGCCGAGGCCGTCGGCGAGCGGCACTCGTGGCGGGTCGCGCTCTCCAGCGCCTCCCTGTCCGACGCGGCGCGCGCCCGCATCGGGGCGCAGCACGCGCAGGTCGGCGACCTCCTGCGGCAGGCCCTCGCCGACCTCGGCGTCGCCGACGCCGATCTGCTGTACGGCGCGATCCAGGGGCTGCTGACCGCCGGGCTGGGCGCCCTCGACGCGGGCGAACCCCTCGAGCGGGTGAGCCGGTTCACCGCCGGCGCCGTGGACCGGCTCCTCGACGAGCGGGGCTGACGCCGACTCGCTTCGCCTCGGCGTCGCGCTCGGCGCCGGGGCTGGCGGTTGCAGCCGCGACCGCGAGCGCTCGGCGCAACCGTCAGTCGGCCGAGCGCACGTCGAGCACCCAGTCGTCCTCGGCACCGGACGTCGGCGGCGCCAGCCCGGCGAGCCCGTCCGGGCCCACCTGGTCCCCCGAGACGGTCTCGCCCGTGCGCGGGCTGAACCACGACACCGCGAACCGGTCGCCGGCCAGCCGCGCCGGGTCGACGCCGACACTCGTGGGGCGGGGCACGTACACGACCACCCGCCGACCCGACTCCGAGCGCATCGCCAGGGCCCGCGACCACCCGTCGCCCTGACCGCGCACGAGGGCCGCGTCTGGGCGCAGCGGGTCGTCGGACTGCCCGGCCAGGAACGTGCGCAGGTGCCGCACCTGCTGGGCGACCGGCGCGTCGAGCGCCTCGCGCCACGTCGGCCGCGGCGCGTTGATGCCGTCGTGGCCGTCGTAGAACTGCCACACCGAGTGGTGGCCGTAGGTCGCGCCGAAGCCGCCGGCGAACACCGACCACCACAGCTGGGCGCGCACCTGCGCGGTCGTGGAGTAGCCGCGGGAGGGCTCCCAGCACCACGGGTGCTCCTCGTACAGCGGCTCGGCGTCGATGACCGGCAGCTGCCCGGCCTGCGCGATCGTCGACTCCACCAGGGTCGGATACCCGTCCTGCACCCCGGTGCAGTGCGAACTCTGGGTCATGACGAAGTCGGCGCCCTCGAGGCGCCCGAGCGAGCTGGACCACCCGGCCGGGTGATAGCTGACCAGGCCGCGGTCGCCGGTCTCGCGGATGCCGGCGAGCACCTCACGCCACACATCAGTGTGCGGTTCGGTGTCGTCCCCGCCCATGACCCAGACGACCGGCTTCGCCTGCTTGTCGCGCAGCCGCTGGGCGAGGAACCGCCCGTAGGCCCGGCCGTGTTCGGCCCGCAGCGTGACCCCGGCGTGCGCCTGCGACCACGCCGGCAGCAGCGCCACCGTCAGCCCGCGCTGCTGCGCCGCGCGCACCGCGTAGTCGACGTGCGCCCAGTAGCCCCTGGAGTCGCCCGCGGAGGCGGGGAGCGAGCCGAAGTCGCCGTCGAACGGCAGGTCGCCCGCGGCGTTGGCGGTCCGCGCGAAGGTGCCGTCGCGGCCCGCGACCGCGACCATCAAGACGACCGTGAAACCTTGGGCCGCGCGGCGTTCGAGGTACTCGTCGATCTCCTCGCGGGTCAGCTTCTGGGTGAGCAGCCAGGCGGTGTCGGCGACCCAGACGAAGCGGGTTCCGTTCTCGTCCGCCAGCGCCCGCCGATCGGTGGACACCTGCGTGGGAGGCAGCGCGTCCGCCCGGTCCGTCGCCTGCGTGTCCGGGGGCGGCGGCGGCGCGGCGTCGTCCACGGCGGTCGAGCAGGCGGCCGTCAGCGCCATCAGAGCCGCGCAGACCACCGTGACGACGAGCAGCCGCGGCCGCGCCGGAAACCCGACCATCGTGCACACCTCCCTTCCCGAGCGCTCACGCCGTCGACCGTCGGGCGCGCGTGAGGCCGACCACGCGGGCCGGCCTCACGCGCGTTCGCGCAGGAGCGTCGACGCCGTCACGGCGAGTAGCCCGCAGCTACCCATCGGCAGGAGCCGCGCCGTTCGGCATCGTCGGTCCCGGATCGATCAGTGCTGGCAGCGGTGACAGGTGCAGTCCGAGCACGCGCAGGTGCTGCAGTCGCAGCTGGGGCCGCACTTCTCGCAGTCGCACTGCTGGGTGGGGGTGGGCACGGGATCGGCCATGGCGAACTCCTTCGTTGCCGGCGGCCGCCGCGTCGCGGGGCCGCGTTCGGGTACTCACTGCGCGAGGCGCGCCCTCACAGTCTCCGGCCCCGCGCGGCCGCGTGCTTCTCGGGAACCGTTCTCGCTGGGTCGGAACTCTTGAAGTGCGAATTTCTACATCTGTAGAGTGCGCGGTGAACCCAACCGCCGAGCCGAGAGGTGAAACTCGATGAGCACGATGGAGACGGTGAGCACAGTGCGCCAGGCGGTCACCGGAGTCGTCCGCGACAGCGTGCGCAGTGGCGTCCTCGCCGGCATGCGCCGGCGCGGCGACCTCACGGGCCGGCTGCTGGACCCGGCGATGTTCACGGATCCGTACCCGACATACGACTGGCTGCGGGAGCAGGGTCGGGTGGTGGCGCCGACCTCGGCGTCATCACGACCTCCCACGAGATGTGCTCGGCGGTGCTACGGCACCCGAGCGTGGTGTCGGCCAACGCGACCCGCGACTCGTTCACGGCGGGCACCCCGGCGTTCATCCGATGGCTGTTCAGCTCGCCCGACCGCACCGGCCTCATCGATCCCATCGGGGCCGATTCGATGATCGGCATGGACGGGCCCGACCACACCCGGCTGCGCCGCCTCGTCAGCTCGGTGTTCACGCCGGCCGCGGTGGAGCGCCTGCGGGGCCGGCTCGAGGCGATCACCGACGAACTCCTCGACGAGGCGATGGCCCGGCGCGAGTTCGACGTCATGTCCGCGCTGGCGGGGCCGCTGCCGGTGCGCGCGATCTGCGCGGTGCTCGGCGTGCCGGAGCGCGACATCCCGCGGTTCCGGTCGTGGGGCGGGGCGATCGCCGCCGACCTGGACTCGCTGTCTCCGGCCCATCGGCAACGGCAGGCGACGAACGCCCTGCGCGAGCTCGAGCGGTACTTCGACGACCTCGTCGAGCGGCGCCGCGGCGAGCCGGGCGACGACATCCTGTCGCGCCTGGTCGCGGCGGAGGCCGACGGGAGCCGGCTGAGCCGCCGGGAGCTGGTGACGATGGCGACGCTGCTGCTGTTCGCCGGGTTCGAGACCACGGTCAACCTCATCGGCAACGGCACCGCCGCGCTGCTGGACCACCCGGAGCAGTACGCGCTGCTGCGCGAGGATCCGGGCCTGATCCCGGGGGCGGTCGAGGAGATGCTGCGTTTCGACGCGCCGGTGCAGACGGTGGCCCGGGTGACGACCCGGGATGTGGAGATCTGCGGTGAGCGGCTGCCGGCCGGGGTCATGGTCTCGACGATGATCGGCGGCGCCAACCGGGACCCGCGGGTGTTCGAGCACCCCGAGCGCTTCGACGTGGTGCGGCCGAACGCCCGGGCGCACCTGTCGTTCGCGCTCGGGCCGCACCACTGCCTCGGGGCCTCGCTCGCGCGGCTGGAGGCGCAGATCGCGTTCGCCCGCCTGGTCGAGCGACTGCCCCGGCTGGAGGCGGCCGGGCCGCGTCGGCGGCGGCGCACGTTCATCCTGCGCGGGTACCGCAGCGTCCCGGTGGTGTCGCGACCCGCATGATGGGGGCATGCCCCGCGTGACCAAGGCCTCCACGGACCGACGGGTCGCCCTGCTCGACGCGGGGTTGGAGATCGTCGCCGAGCACGGGCTCCAGGCGTTGACGCACCGGGCCGTCGAGGCGCGGGCGGGGGTGTCGCACGGCGTGACGACGTACCACTTCTCGACCCGCGAGGCGATGATCCGGGCGCTGTTCGAGCACGTCTGCGAGCGGCAGATCGCGTGGATCACCCGGATGTACTCCTCGCTCTGGGCCGACCTCGCCGGCGACGACCCCGGCTCCATCGATCGGGAGGCGTTCACGCGCCGGGCCGTGCAGATGCTCGTCGCCGAGCGCACCCTGACGCTGGCCCGCTATGAGCTGTACCTGAATTCGGCACGCGACCCCGAGCTGTCGCGGCTCACCGCGACGCTGCGGGAGCGGCACGTGCAGGTGCAGGCGCAGATGTTCCGCGCCGTCGGCGCCGCCGACCCCGAGTTCGCCGCGCATCGCCTCCTCAGCGCCACCGAGGGCCTGCTCATCTACCAGCTGTCCGTGCCCGAGCCCGACTTCGAGCACTGGGCCCCGCAGTACCTCGTCGCCATCACCGACCTCCTCCTCACCCTCACCCGTCCCCCACGTCCCTGACCCCCACGACCCTGAGAACTGCGTGTCACGGTCGCAACTGCAGTCCGTGCCGCAGTCCTCACCACGACACGCAGTTCTCAGGGTCGTTGGCGGGGTCGTCAATGGCGCGGCGGGGGACCCGTCGACGCGCGAACGACAAGGGAGGGGATCGACACCTCCACGACTGGCTCGTCATCCGGATGCGTGGACCGCCACAATGCCACCTCGGCGGCCCGCCTCCCGAGGTCCAGCGCATGCAGATCGACGGTGGTCAGCAGCACTCGCGGACCTCGGCTCGGCGTCGTGTTGTCGTAGCCCACGACGGAGACGTCCTGCGGAGCCGACAGGCCTCGCAGATGCAGAGCATCGAGCACCCCCAGGGCCATCTGGTCGTTGTGTGCAAGGACCGCGGTCGGCGGTGCGGCGAGGTCGAACAACTCGCTCGCCGCGCGCGTCGCCGCCTCCCGCGAGTAGTCGACCTCGACGATCCACGGCTCCACTCCGTGGTCACGGACGGTACGCGAGAAGCCCTCGCGCCGCTCCAGGTACCCGTCCGACGGCCGGTTCGCCAGGTGCACAATCCGACGATGCCCAAGGCCGAGCAGGTGCTCGGTCGCCAACCGCGCGCCTCGTGCATTATCCGAGCTCACCGAGTCGAAGCCCGGCACGGGCGGACTCCGGCCGAGGCCGCCGAGCTGGCTCGCCTCGCCGCGGGCAGCGATGCGGTGACCGGCGTCGGGTTCTCCTTCCGCCGCCTGCCGGGCCTGGCGGCGATCGCCCAGGCCGTCGCGGAGGGACAGATCGGCGAGGTCTACTCCGTGCGTGCGTGGTACTACGCCGACTACGCGGCCGACCCGCAGAGCGCCCTGTCATGGCGCTACGACCAGGAACTGTCCGGCGGTGGCGCCGTGCTCGACATCGGCGCACACGCGATCGACGCCGCCCAGTTCGTGGCCGGCCCAATCGAGACGGTGCTCGACGCCCAGCTGCGCACCGTCATCGCGCAGCGCCCCAAGCCGGCCGCCGGCGGCATCGGTCACCACGCCGCCGTCACCGACGAGACCGGCCCGGTGACCAACGACGACGTCGCGGTGATCACCGCCCAGTTCGAGAACGGCGCCGTCGGCACGGTGACGCTCAACCGGATCGCCTACGGCATGCCGAACTCGCTGGGCGTTGAGGTATACGGCACGAACGGCCACGCGCTGTTCGACTCGATCGCCGGCGGCCAGTTCCACGTCTTCACCGCCGACGCCGCTGACCGGGCGACCAACGGTCCGCGCCGCGTGTTCACCAGCCCCGCCCACCCCTACTTCGTCGACGTCGCCCCTATGCCCGGAGGCGGTGTCGGCACCGGTTACGGCGAGGCCTTCGTCGCCGAGGTGCAGGAGTTCGTCCGCTGCGTGCGGGACGACAAGCCGATGGACACAGTCTTCGCCACCGCCGAATCGATGATGCGCATCGTCGGCGCCGCCATCGCGGCCTCCGGCTCCTGACCTCGACCCCCCAGCACACGGAAAGCCGGCTGCCCCTGCCCGGCCTCCCCGCAACGACGCGAGAAGGCACATCGTCGCCCTGCCCGCGATGTACCGCGACCTGCAGACCGGCGCCGCCCTCGAGCCCGACACCCTCACCACCGAGCAGTGGGACAGCCTGACGTCCGGGATCGACCGGCTCGGCCGGGCGCTGCGCGAGGAGTACGACCTGGCGCTGCAGTTCCACCCACACGCCGACGCGCACGTCGCCACCGCCGAGCACACCACCCGGCTGCTCGAGGCCACCGACCCGCGGTTCGTCAGCCTGTGCCTGGACACCGGCCACATCGCCTACGTTGGCAGCGACAACCTGGAGATCATCCAGGCCCACCCGGAGCGGATCGGCTACCTGCACCTCAAGCAGGTCGACCCGGACGTCATGACGCGCGTGCGCGCACAGGACATGAGCTTCGCCGACGCCGTCACCGCCGGCGCGATGGTCGAGCCGCCGCGCGGCATCCCGGACATGCCCTCGGTGCTGGAGGCCGTCGAGAAGCTCGGCAACGACGTCTTCGCGATCGTCGAGCAGGACCTGTACCCGTGCGCTCCCGATGCCCCGCTGCCGATCGCCAAGCGCACGAGCGCCTACCTGGGCTCCTGCGGCGTGGCCGCAGTGCGCGGTCTACGCCCGGCGAAGGGGTGACCTCATGAGCCACGGATCCCCTTCGAGCATCACGCTGCCCCCGCTGCGGCCGGGGCCGCACCAGAGCCGGCTCGCGACGATCGCGTTCGTCGCCACGTTCGGCGGTCTGCTGTTCGGCTACGACACGGGGGTTATCAACGGCGCCCTCGACCCGATGCGCGAGGACCTGGGCCTGACCGTCTTCACCGAGGGCCTGGTCACCGCCACGCTGCTCGTCGGCGCGGCAGTCGGGGCCCTGATCGGCGGCCGGCTCAACGACGCGATGGGCCGCAAGAAGGCCCTCATCATCGTGGCTCTCGTCTTCTTCGTCGGCACCGTCGGCAACGTCATCGCGCCCAACCTGGCGGTCATGCTGCCGTCGCGGTTCATCCTCGGCTTCGCGGTCGGAGCCGCTTCGGTGACGGTGCCGGTCTACCTGGCGGAGCTGGCTCCAACCGAGAAGAGGGGTACGCTCGCGGGCCGCAACGAACTCGCGATCGTGGTCGGCGTGCTGCTGGCGTTCACGATCAACGCGATCATCGCCGGTCTGTTCGGCCACCACGAGGGCGTGTGGCGCTACATGCTCGCGGTCTGTGCGATCCCGACGATCGTGCTGTTCTTCGGCATGCTGCGCATGCCGGAGTCGCCGCGGTGGCTGCTCTCCTACGGGCGTCGCGAAGAGGCGCTCGCCGTGCTCAAGCAGGTGCGCAACGAGGACCGAGCCGAGGCCGAGATGGCGGAGGTCGAGCAGCTGGCCGCCGAGGAGGCCGAAGCGCAGTCCGGCGGCTGGGCCGACCTGGCGGTGCCGTGGATCCGGCGGGTCATCATCATCGGCATCGGCCTGGCGGTGGCTCAGCAGCTCACCGGCATCAACTCGATCATGTACCACGGCACGCAGCTGCTGCGGGAGGCGGGATTCTCCGCCGACGCCGCGATCGTCGCGAACATCGCCAACGGCGTGCTGGCGGTGGCCGGAACCGTCGTGTGCCTGTTCTGGGTCATCGACCGGGTCTCGCGCCGGGGCCTGCTGATCTTCGGGTTCTGCGCCACGACCACGATCCACGGGCTCATCACGATCGCGGCGCTGGTCATGCCGGAGGGCCTGGCCCGGGCCTACGTCATCCTCGGACTGTCGGTGACCTTCGTGTTCTTCATGCAGTGCTGCCTCAACGCGCCGGTCTGGGTGTGCTTGAGCGAGCTGTTCCCGCTGCGGCTGCGCGGCTTCGGCATGGGCATCTCAGTGCTGTGCATGTGGCTCATGAACGCGGTCCTGACGTTCTCGTTCCCGATCATCGTGGAGTTCTTCGGCCTGCAGGGGATCTTCGGACTGTTCTTCCTGGTCGGAGCGCTCGCAGTCCTGTTCCTGTGGAAGATGCTGCCCAACACCAGCGACCGCTCGCTGGAGGAACTCGAGGAGTCGTTCATGGCGGGCAACTTCCGCTGACCTCCTCACCCACGCTCGGCCCGGCCTCCTCCGGGTCCGAGGGTGCAACGCCGCCTCGCCCGGTTCGGCCCGGGCGGAGCGGCGTCGCGTTGCCACCACGACGTCACGCGCAACCCGATCGAGCAGAGATGTGTTCTCCCGGAATCTCCACGTCTCGTGCTCGGCAGGCAGGTCGCCGCCGCACGTCCGTGCACAATGGGACAGCAAACAGGGAGGTGGACGTGCCCATCACGGTCGATGAACAGGTGAAACGACTTCGAGAGGTGACAGGTTCGGGGCAGTTGGCCGACGTCTGCCATCGACTCCGGATCGAGATCGTGACGCACTTCGGCAGCTCCGCGCGCCCGACCGGGGGGCTCACCGCCCGGGACGTCGACGTGGCGATCGGATTCGAGCACGGCGCCGCACGCGATTTCCTGGCTGCCGTGAACGCCCTGATGGACGTTGTTCCTGGCGATCACCTCGATGTCATGGACCTCGACCGTGCCGGGCCCGTGGCCGCGAAGGCCGCGCTGTTCGACTCCGACATCTTGTTCGAGGCCGCCCAGTCGGTGACGACCGAACGCCAGATTCGCGCGTTCATGGCGTATGAGGACACTCGGCGACTGCGCGAACTGCAGTTGGAGATGCTTCGCCGATGACCGTCGACACGGATCGTCTGCACGCCAGGCTGTTATCGATGCGGCAGCTCATCGGCCACCTCGAGGGGATTGGGCCGGTGACCGCCGAAAGGCTCTCCGACGATTTCGGTCTCCGGCTCCAGGTGGAGCGGGCGCTGTCGCAGGTGGTGACTCTTGCGACGGAAATCAACCTGCATGTGGTCTCCCGGGAACTCACGCGTCCTCCGGCGGACCTGCGAGAGAGCTTCGAGGAGATGGTCGAGGCGGGGTGGTTGAGCGAGGAACTCGCCGGACGCCTGAAGGACTCCCCGGGGTTACGGAACGTCCTGGTGCACGAGTACGTCCGAATCGATCTCACGATCGTCGCCTCCGCCGTGCCCATGGCCGTAGATGGTTTCGGCGAATACGTGCGTGTGATTGCGTCACGACTGTAGGTCGCATCGGCCCACGCTCGTCGAGCGCACGTAGCTTTCACGGTCGTCGGGAGGGCGCGTGGCGGGGCGAGCGATGAGTCCGGGGGCGCGGGTAGGTCAGTATCGACACACGACCTGACCGACCTTGCCGCGGCGCGCGGCTGCGAAAGGATGACGATGCTGCTCACCACCCACACCTTCATCACCGCCGACGGCGTCATGCAGGCCCCCGGCGGTCCGGACGAGGACCGCGACGGCGACTTCGGCTACGGCGGCTGGATGGCGCCCTGGGCCGACGAGGTCTTCGGCGAGGTCGTCGACGGCTGGTTCGCCAAGACCACGCAGCTGCTCTACGGGCGCACGACCTACGACGTCATGGCGAGCTACTGGCCGCTGGTCACCGACGCCGACAACGCCGTCGCGACCGTGCTGAACAACGCCCCCAAGCACGTCGTCTCCCGCACGATGACGCGGCAGGGTGCGCCGTGGCAGAACACCGTCTCCGTGTTCGGTGACGACGTCGTCGACCGCGTGCGGGCATTGAAGTCCTCCGGAGACGGTGAGCTGCAGGTGCACGGCTCCTGGCAACTCATCCAGACACTCACCCAGGCGGGCCTTGTCGACGAGTACCGCATCATCCAGTTCCCCACGGTCGTCGGCCCCGGCAAGCGGCTCTTCGGCGACACGACACCGGCGTCGTCGTTCGAGGTCTGCGACGTGCGCACAACGACGCTCGGCGCCATCGCGATGAGCCTGCGCCCCATCCCCTTCCGCAGCGCCACCCACGAGGTCGTCGACGGCAAGGACACGGTCGTCGAGTAGCCCGAGTTGTCACATTCCGGTAATACAAGCCTGACAGGAGAGCCCCATGGACCACCCGCAGATCAGCACGTGCTTCTGGTTCGACATGAACGGCCTTGAGGCGGCGCAGCTGTACACCAGCGTCGTGCCCGACTCGCAGATCACCCACGTCACCGAGCCGACCTCGAACACGCCGGGGCGGGCCGACGGCGTGCCGCTGGAGGTGTACTTCCGCCTCGGCACGCAGCACTTCGTCGCCCTCAACGGCGGCCCGCAGTTTCCGCACACCAGCGCCGCGTCGATCCAGCTCTACGTCGACGGCCAGGACGAGCTCGACCGCATCTGGTCGGCGCTCCTGGCCGACGGCGGCTCGGAGGTGCAGTGCGGCTGGCTCACCGACAGGTTCGGTCTGTCGTGGCAGATCATCCCGCGCCAGTTCATCGACCTCATGACCTCGGCCGACGAGGGTGTTCGCGAGCGCGTCGTCGCAAAAATGCTCACGATGACCAAGCTCGACATCGCCCCGCTGGAGGAGGCGGCCTCGCAGGCCTGACCTGCTTCCTCGCCCGGCCCGGCCGCCCCGCGCGGCCGGGCCGGCGTCGCATCTGGCGGGGTAACGGGCGGGGTGCGCCCGAGGAAACAACCGTTTCGACGATCCCGATCGGGCCGCCGGCCACGAAACACCAGGTCACGGGTGACCGCGGGGAGCTTGCGGATGCAGTTGTGGTTCTTCGTTCGCGGCGACGCGCCGGGCCGACGGCCTCGTCGCGGGTGACAATGGCGGCGTGAACATCACGGCGCGCGCGGACTACGCGATCGAGGCGGTGCTGACACTGGCGCACGCCACGGCGGAGGAACCCGACCGCACCGTGCCCGCCGACGCGATCGCCGAGCGGGCCGACATCCCGCGCAAGTTCCTCGAATCGATCCTGCGCGACCTGCGCCGGGCCGGGATCGTGTCGAGCACCCGCGGCTCCCGCGGCGGGTACGTCCTGGCCCTGCCGCCCGAGGAGATCCACCTCGGCTCGATCGTGCGAGCGGTCGACGGACCACTCGCCCAGGTGCGGGGTCGCCGCCCGCAACACACCTCCTACTCCGCGTCGGCCACCCACCTGTCGACGGTGTGGGTGGCCGTGCGCGCCAGCCTGCGCCAGGTGCTCGACCGCACGACGATCGCCGACGTGCTGTCCGGGGAGCTGCCCGCCCACGTCGTCGAGCTCGCCAACCAGGACGACGCGTGGGAGAACCGCTGACTCGGCGTCCACTGCAGCGGCTACGCCGGCTCGCGGGATAGCGGCACACGGCCTACTCTCATCCGCACGACCGGACCGGTGACCCGGCGCACGCCGAGCGGCCACCGGTCCGTTTCTCGGCAACGGTGCCGACCACTCGCGAGGAGGCCTCGATGTCCACGCCCCACCCGATCGACCGCCGTCGGTTTCTGGCCGGGGCGGGCGCGCTCGGCGTCGGCGCCGCCCTCAGCGGGTGCGTCGGCCCCCAGAACAGGACCCGCGGATCCGGATCCGGCGAAGAAGTCGGGGGCGTCAGCCTGCTGCCCGCCGCCGACGGCGCCCCCGCGGCCGGGGCGGTCAGCTTCGCGCACTGGCGCGCCGAAGACAGCGGCGTCTTCGACCAACTCATCGCCGCCTTCGTCAAAGAGAACCCGAACGCCACCGTCACCCAAGACATCTCGCCGTCGAACGACTACCAGAGCACCGCGCTGCAACGCATCCGCGGCGGCACGATCGGCACCGCGTTCACCGCCTTCCGCGGTGCCCAGTTCACGACGATGAGCCAGGCCGGCATCTTCGCCGGCCTCGGCGCGCAGCCGTTCGTCGACGACTACGTCGCCGAGATGCTCAAGCCCGGCCAGGACGACACGCGGGCCCAGCTCGGCCTGCCTTACCAGCTCGTCTTCAACATGCCGATCTACAACGAGGACGCCTTCGAACGCGCCGGCATCTCGCAGGCGCCCACCGATTGGAACGGGTTCCTCGCCGCGTGCGAGGCGCTGCGCGGCGCCGGGCTGACCCCCATCGCCTGGCCCGGCGGCGAGGCCGGCAACGCGGGCCAGCTGCTGAACTCGATGGCGATGAACGCGATGCCCGACGACACCGCGTTCGCGGGCATCGAGGCGGGCCGGCTCAAGGTCACCGACGACTGGTTTCTCGGCATCCTGCGCCAATACCAGCAGCTGACACCGTTCTTCCAGCCCAACTCCACCGGCACCTCCTCGGAGCCGCTGCAGCAGATGTTCGCCTCCGGCCAGGCCGGAATGCTCGCCACCGGCTCCTTCCACATCGGCGCGGTGCGCAAGCTCGGGGCCCGGTTCCCCATCGACCTCATCGCGCCGATCACCGTGCCCGCCGATCAGGCCCGCTACGTGGGCATCCACAACGCGACGTTCATCCTCGGCGTCAACACCGCCGGCTCCGCCCAGGACGCCTCGCTGAAGTGGATCCAGTTCCTCTCCCAGCCGCAGCACGCCGCGGTCTACGCCAACGGCACCGCGCAGCACGTGACGGTCAAGGACGTGCAGTACACCGACCGCGACCTCGCGCACACGGCGCCGTGGATCGAGAAGCGCACGCTGCTGGCTCCGCGTTTCCAGTTCGACAACCTCGACGTGCGCAACGCCGTCGAGGGCGCGTGCGTCGCGGTCGTCGGGGGCACCCCGGTGGAGCAGGCCGCCCAGCAGGCGCAGACCGTCGTCGACCAGAAGCGGGGAGGCTGACGATGGCCACGACGCCCACGACGCTCACCAAGCCCACCCGCACGAGCCGCGACACCGGCTCCCCGACCAAGCGGCGCAACCCGATGGCGCCGCACCCGGCCCTGTGGCTGTTCCCGGTGCCGGCGCTCGCGTTGTACATCGCGTTCTTCGTCATCCCGACCGTGCAGGGCGTTGTCTACTCGGTCACCGACTGGGACGGTTTCAGCCCCGTGGCGTACTTCGTGGGCCTGGAGAACTTCGTGACGATCACGACCGCCGACACGCTGTTTCGCAACGCCCTGGTCAACAACGTGACGTTCATGCTCGTCGTCGTCGTGGCGCAGACGATCCTCTCGCTGGCCCTCGCCGTCTATCTCGTGGTCAACACCCGCGGCAGCGTCGCGCTGCGCTCGCTGTTCTTCTTCCCGACGATCCTGTCGAGCGTGTCGGTCGCCTTCATCTGGCGGTTCGTCTACGACCCGAACTTCGGCATCCTCAACACCGCGCTCGGGGCCATCGGGTTGGACGCCTGGCGGGGCTCCTACCTCGGCAACGACCAGCAGGCGATCTACTGGGTCGCGCTGACCCAGGTGTGGTTTCACGCCGGGCAGATGATGATCATCTACATCGCGGGCCTGCAGCAGATCCCCACCGAGCTGTACGAGGCCGCCGACATCGACGGGGCCGGGCGCTGGCAGCAGTTCCGCTACATCACGGTGCCGCTCGTGGCGCCGGCGACGGCGATGGTCATGGCGTACACGACGATCCAGTCGTTCAAGGCATTCGACCTCATCCTCGGCCTCGGCGGCAACCCGCCCCGGGCCTCGCTCGACATCCTGTCCACCCGCATCTACGCCGAGTTCGCGAACTTCCGGTTCGGGTACGCGGCGGCGCAGTCGCTGATCTTCATGGCGCTCATCGCCCTCATCACGTGGCTGCAGCGCCGGGCGATCGCGGCGACGAACCCGGAGGCGTGAGATGGCGTACAACCTGACCCGCCGCGCGGTGCTCGCGGTCTACACCGTGATCATCCTCGTGCCGCTGCTCGTCGTCGTCTTCGGGAGCCTGAAGACCAACCAGGAGCTGTTCGGTGCCCCGTTCGCGCCGCCGACCGACCCGCAGCTCGGCAACTACTCGACGATCCTCGGGGAGTCGGGGCTGGGCGTCGCGTTCCGCAACAGCGTCGTCGTCACCGGCATCTCGGTGCCGCTGACGCTGTTCCTCGCGAGCCTGGCCGCCTTCGGCATCGCCCGGCTGCCGGGGCGGCGCAGCGCGTGGCTGTTCGCCCTGTTCGTGCTCGGCATGGCGGTGCCGGCGCAGGCGAACATGATCCCGCAGTACGTGCAGTTCGAGACGTTCGGGCTGACCGACTCCCTCGTCGGGCTCGTGCTCATCAACATCGTCGTCACGCTGCCGATCGCGGTGTTCATCATGACCGGCTTTCTGCGCACCCTGCCCGCCGAGCTGTTCGAGGCCGCCGCGATCGACGGAGCCGGTCCGTGGCGCACGTACCGCTCGATCGCCCTGCCGGTCGCGGCCCCCTCGTTGTCGGCGACGGCGATCTTCCTGTTCGTCATCCACTGGAACGACCTGCTGTACCCGCTGCTGTTCATCCACGACCCGGCCAAGCGCACGATCCCCGTCGCGCTGCTGTCGTTCCAGGGCGAGTTCCTCATCGACTACCCGCTGCTCTTCGCCGGCGTCGTCGTCGCCTCCGCCCCGATCGTGCTCGCCTACGTCTTCCTGCAGCGCTACTTCGTCGCCGGCATGACGGCCGGCGCAGTCAAGGGCTGAGGCGGTCGAGCGCCTCAGCGGCTTCAGCGGGGAGCCAGCCCGGTCGCGCGCCTCGGCTTCAGCGGGGAGCCAGCCCGGTCGCGCGCCTCAGCGGGGAGCCAACCCGGTCACGCGCCTCAGCGGCTTCAGCGCGGAGCCAGCCCGGTCGCGTGGCTCAGCGGGGAGCCAGCCCGGTCGCGTGCGCCCAGCCCTGCTCGGCCCAGGCGTCGCGCACCGCCGCCAGCAGGGCGGTGTCGCCGGCGAGGCGGCGCATCGTCGCGCGCACGTCGGGCTCCGGGGCGACGAGCGCCCGCCACGGCTCGCACTCGCTCGCCAGCCAGGCGTACAGCACGTCCTGCGCGGCCAGCAGGCGCGCGCCGAACCCCGGCGGCCCGAGGGCGCCCCAGTGCGAGTCGTACACCCGCACGGAGCCGGCGACCCGGCCTCCGTGCAGGTGCACCGGCAGCTCGGCGGCGGGCAGGTCGAGCGGGGTGTAGTTCGGCTCGGTGGCGTCGAGGCACGCGAGCTGCTCGGCGTCGAGCCAGGAGGCGAAGGTGTCGGTGACCGCGCCCGGCTCCCGAAAACCGGTGGCGGCGACGAACCCGGTGCGGCTGACGTGCGCGCTGTGCCCGATCGTCAGCCCCTCGACCCGGGCCGACACGAACGGCACGACCGCGTCGACGCCGAGCACCGCGAACTTGCGGCGCATCACCGCGGGGGAGGCGTTCGAGCCGACGGCGAGCACCAGCGTGCGCTGCGCGATCGGCGGGCCCCCGGCCAGCAGAAACGCCTGGTCGAGCGTGCCGACTCCCGGCACCCTCGCGGCGCCCCAGTCACCGTCGGGCGGCGGCGTCAGCGGCAGGAACGACCCGCCGAGCAGCAGGCCGCTGGTCGCCGGCGCCCGGCCGGGGTACTCCCACGGGCGGGCGGTGAGGTCGTCGGTATCGGGCCCGATCACAGCCAGTCTCGTCGCTTGAACACGGCGTACAGACCCACCGACAGCACGACGATGAGCACGACGCTCAGCCAGTACCCGGAGACCTCGCTGAACCCGGGGTACGGCACGTTCTGCCCGAACCAGCCGGTGATCGCCGTCGGCACCGCGATGATCGCGGCCCAACCGGCGAGCTTCTTCATGACGACGTTGAGCCTCGCGTCCTGCAGCGACAGGTTGGTCTCGAAGACGCTGGTCACCATGTCGCGCAGCGACTCGGTCCACTCCGCGGCCCGCAGCACGTGGTCGTAAAGGTCCTCGTAGGCCAGGTCGAGCTCGGCGACCCCGGTGGGCCGGTGCCGCAGCAGCCCGTTGACGACCTCCCGCATCGGCAGCACGACCCGGCGCAGCTGCACGAGGTCCTTGCGCAGCCCGTACACCGCCTGGGCGAACTCGCGCCCCGTCGAGACCTCGTCGAACAGCACGTCCTCGAGCGCCTCGATCGCGTCGTCGAGCCGCTGGATCGTGTCGAAGTGGCCGTCGACGATCGTGTCGAGCAGGCCGTGCATCAACGCGCCCGCGCCGTGGGTGACGAGGTCGTAGTCCTCCGACCAGCGGCGCATCACCTCGTCGATGTCGAAGTCCTCACCGAGGCGCACGGTGACGACGGCCTGCGGCAGCACGAACCCGGAGATGCGGCTGGTGCGCAACCGGCCGTCATGTCCCTCGCGCGCGACGACCTTGTCGGCCTCCACCATGCCGTCGGGGCTGTCGGCGGTCGGCAGATCGAGCGTCGTCGCGTACGTCTGGAAGAACAGGTGCTGCGCGTGCCGCACGACCTTCGGCCGCTCCAGCGGCGCCGTCGCGTCTTCGATCGCCCCGTGCGACAGGCCGAGCTCGCTGCCGAGACGGCGCAGGTCGGCCGGAGTCGGGTCGACGAGGTCGACCCAGACGAGCGTCGCCGGGTCCTTGATCTCCTCGATGAGGCCGTCGTGCGGAATCTCCCGCGACACGGGCTCCCCGTCGCGCCACACACGGATGTGTCGGATGCACGTCAGACTCACGCACCCCAGTCTGGCGTGCGGCGAGCAGCGACCGGGCGGCGACCCACGCGACGGGGGCGGACCGGCTCCGGGCTGACGGGGGCTGACCAGGGCTGACCAGGGCCGGCCCGGTTAGGCCAGGTGCTCGGTCATGAAGTCGGTCATCAGGCGCGGCACGCTGGCCGCGCACCCGGACAGCCGGTTCTGACCCGTCGACGTCTCGATCGCCGAGTGCGACGGCTCGGGGTAGGCCGACGCGATCGGGTTCGTCGGCTCGGTTGCGCCGCGCCTCTGA
>NZ_BCNQ01000055.1 GCF_001515525.1 Piscicoccus intestinalis NBRC 104926
GGCGTGGCCGCGCCTCAGCGCCGGCCGCGCCCCAGCCCGGCCGCGCCTCAGCCCAGCCGCGCCCCAGCGCAAAACCCCCACCAAACGCACGAAAACCTGTGCCATCGAACGGGACCGCCCGGCCCGAACGGAACCGCCTCCGCGGAGCTGGTCCCGCCCGAGCCGGCAGGTCCCGTCCCGGATCGCAAGACCGCCGTCTCACGCCTTTGACTTCACCCACGGCATGCGTGAAGGTTGCCTCATGGCCCGAATTCTCGTACTTCCCTGAGCGTGTCGACCGTTTCGTCGCTCGACGCGCTGTCCCCTTCACCCGCCACGGGTAGAGGGGCTTTTTTGTGGGACGGGCCGCTTTTCACCAGCTTCGGCTCGGACCGCGACAGGTAGGTCCGACCACCTCGGACACCATGCGGCAGGACCAGACAACGAGGTGTTGCGCCTCCGGGCGAGCCTCAAGGAAGCGGTGAAGTCATCGTGTCGAGCAACCCACGACCCCCTCGGTCGGAGGCGCCGCCGGCGTCCCGACCCGGCGCTGCGGCTCCGGCTCCGGCGCAGCCCCAGGGCGGTCACCTTGTCCGCCCGGGAACCGGCTCCGAGTCGAGCCCGATCCCGCGGCCGACCCCGCCCCCGACGTCGCCGGCGCGCCAGAGCGCGATCGTCGAGAACCTCACGGGCGCCGAGAGTCTCGTGCGCGCCCTCGAGGAGGTCGGCGCCGAGGTCGTCTTCGGTATGCCGGGCGGGGCGATCCTGCCCGCGTACGACCCGCTGATGGACTCGACCAAGGTCCGGCACGTCCTCGTCCGTCACGAGCAGGGAGCCGGTCACGCCGCCGAGGGCTACGCCGCCGCCACCGGCAAGGTCGGCGTCTGCATGGCCACCTCAGGCCCGGGCGCGACGAACCTGGTGACCCCGCTGGCCGACGCCGCGATGGACTCCGTGCCGATCGTCGCCATCACCGGCCAGGTCGGCAGCACCGCGATCGGCACCGATGCCTTCCAGGAGGCAGACATCCGCGGCATCACGATGCCGATCACCAAGCACAACTACCTCGTCACCGACCCGGCCGACATCCCGCGCGCGGTCGCCGAGGCGTTCCACATCGCGAGCACGGGCCGCCCGGGCCCGGTGCTCGTCGACATCACGAAGGACGCGCTGCAGGGACAGACGACGTTCACGTGGCCGCCGAAGTTCGAGCTGCCCGGCTACCGGCCGGTGACCAAGCCGCACAACAAGCAGATCCGGGAGGCGGCCCGGCTCATCAAGGAGGCCCGCCGGCCGGTGCTGTACATCGGCGGCGGCGTCATCCGCGCCAAGGCCACCGACGCGCTGCGCGAGTTCGTCGAGCTCACCCAGATCCCGCTGGTCACCACGCTCATGGCCCGCGGCGCGGTGCCCGACGACCACCCGCTGCACCTGGGCATGCCCGGCATGCACGGGTCGGTCGCGGCGGTCACGGGCCTGCAGAAGGCCGACCTGCTCATCGCGCTCGGCACCCGCTTCGACGACCGCGTCACCGGCAAGCTCGCGACGTTCGCGCCGCTGGCCAAGGTCATCCACGCCGACATCGACCCCGCGGAGATCAGCAAGAACCGCACGGCCGACGTGCCGATGGTCGGCGACTGCGGCGAGGTCATCGCCGAGCTGCAGCGCGTGATGTCCGCGCCCGACGCGCTCGGCGACTACGAGGCGTGGCGCCGCGAGGTCAAGGGCTGGCAGGAGACCTACCCGGTCGGCTACACCCCGCCGGAGAGCGGCGACATGGCCCCGCAGTACGTCATCGAGCGCATCGGCGAGATCACCGGGCCGGAGGCCACCTACGTCGCGGGCGTCGGCCAGCACCAGATGTGGGCCGCGCAGTTCGTCAAGTACTCCCGGCCGAACAGCTGGCTGAACTCCGGTGGCCTCGGCACGATGGGCTACGCCGTGCCGGCTGCGATGGGCGCGCAGGCCGCGGAGCCCGACCGCGTCGTGTGGGCGATCGACGGCGACGGCTGCTTCCAGATGACCAACCAGGAGCTGGCGACGTGCGTCATCAACAACATCCCGATCAAGGTCGCGATCATCAACAACTCCAGCCTCGGCATGGTGCGCCAGTGGCAGACGCTGTTCTACAACGAGCGCTACTCCAACACCGACCTGCACACCGCCTTCGGCGGCTCCCGGATTCCCGACTTCGTCAAGCTCGCCGAGGCCTACGGCTGCGCGGGCCTGCGCTGCGAGCGGGCCGAGGACGTCGACGACACCATCCGCCAGGCGCTGGCGATCAACGACCGCCCGGTCGTCGTCGACTTCGTCGTCTGCCGCGACGCGATGGTGTGGCCGATGGTGCCCGCCGGGGTCAGCAACGACGAGATCATGTACGCCCGCGGCGTGTCGCCGGTCTGGGATCGCGAGGAGTGAGATCTGTGAACAGCATGCACGTCCTGTCGGTGCTGGTGGAGAACAAGCCCGGCGTGCTCGCCCGCGTCGCGGCCCTGTTCTCGCGGCGGGGCTTCAACATCCACTCCCTCGCGGTCGGCCCGACCGAGCACGAGGAGATCTCCCGCATGACGGTGCTCGTCGACGCCGACGTCATGCCGCTGGAGCAGGTGACCAAGCAGCTCAACAAGCTCGTCGAGGTGCTCAAGGTCGTCGAGCTCGACCCGGACAGCACGGTCGCGCGGCGCATCATCCTCGTCAAGGTCAAGACCGAGGCGGCCACCCGCTCGCACGTGCTGGAGACGGTCGACCTGTTCCGGGCCCGGGTCGTCGACGTCTCGGCCGACTCGGTGACGATCGAGGCGACCGGCCGGGTCGAGAAGCTCGAGGCGCTGCTCGGGCTCCTGGAGCCCTACGGCGTCAAGGAGATCGTGCAGTCCGGCCTCGTCGCCATCGGTCGCGGCCCGCGTTCGATCACCGATCGCGCCCTGCGTCACTAGCCCTCCGGCGCGCGATCGACGAGCGCGCGCCGGCGCCAACCATCCTCCCGTCGACAACGAAAAGAGAAGGAGCCACTCGTGGCTGAGATGTTCTATGACGACGACGCCGACCTCTCGGTGATCCAGGGCCGCAAGGTCGCGGTGATCGGGTACGGCAGCCAGGGGCACGCCCACGCCCTCAACCTGCGCGACTCGGGCGTCGACGTGCGCGTCGGCCTCGCCGAGGGCAGCAAGAGCCGGGCCAAGGCGGAGGCCGAGGGCCTGCGCGTGACGACCGTCGCCGAGGCGGTCAGGGAGGCCGACGTCGTCGTCATCCTCACGCCCGACCAGGTGCAGCGCACGGTCTACGCCGAGCAGATCAAGCCGAACCTCAACGAGGGCACGGCACTGGTCTTCGGGCACGGCTTCAACATCCGGTTCGGCTACATCAAGCCGGAGCCGGGCAGCGACGTCATCATGGTCGCCCCGAAGGGCCCGGGACACATCGTGCGCCGCGAGTTCGTCGACGGCCGCGGCGTGCCGGTGCTGCTCGCCGTCGAGCAGGACGCCTCCGGCCACGCCTGGGACCTCGTCAAGAGCTACGGCAAGGCGCTCGGCGGCCTGCGCGCCGGCGGCATCAAGACGACCTTCCCCGAGGAGACCGAGACCGACCTGTTCGGTGAGCAGTCGGTGCTGTGCGGCGGCATGAGCCAGCTCGTCATGTACGGCTTCGAGACCCTCACCGAGGCCGGCTACCAGCCCGAGGTCGCCTACTTCGAGTGCCTGCACGAGCTCAAGCTCATCGTCGACCTCATGATCGAGGGCGGCATCGCCAAGCAGCGCTGGTCGATCTCCGACACCGCCGAGTACGGCGACTACGTCTCCGGCCCCCGCGTGATCTCCCCGCAGGTCAAGGAGAACATGCAGCAGGTCCTGTCCGAGATCCAGGACGGCTCGTTCGCCCAGCGGTTCATCGACGACCAGGACAACGGGGCCAAGGAGTTCAAGGAGCTGCGCGAGAAGGGCGCCACGCACCCCATCGAGGCCACCGGCAAGGAGCTGCGCAAGCTCATGGCCTGGATCAACACCGGAGCCGACTCCGACTACGTCGAGGGTTCCGCCGCCCGCGGCTGAGCGACCCCCGCGGCTGAGGCATCACGGTGGGGCCGGGTGCGCGAAACTCTCGCGCACCCGGCCTCGTCCGTGCTGGGCGTGCTGGGCGTGCTGGGCGTGCCGGGCGTGGCGACGTCTCGACGGCACCGACCCTGCCCACCCACGGCACGACGGTGCCCGGCGTCCCGGTTCGCCGGTATCCCTTGGAAGATCGTGGGAAGAACACCCGCGCAGACGCGGCAGATTTCCCACGCTATCGCCGGGGTGGAGCGGGGACGCGACGGCAAAGCCCCCTGGCGACCTGCGGTGACGTGCGACGGCCCGCAGCCGGCTTGCTCCTACGGGCGGGTTCTGTGTGCTTCCCCGGCCGCAGCCCGGCTCGAGGTGCTTGGTCCCCTTCCCGCTGTTCGAACAGGGGCGAGTGGGTAGGCTGCCGACGAGTGTGGGGCGTCGACCGGCGCCCCCGTCGTGACCGGTCGACAGGGCCGACTCACAGACAGCGACGGCGATCGGAGACGACTCATGGAGCACACCGCCCGACTCGAATTGGATGGCCAGTCCCACGACCTGCCGGTGGTCGAGGGCACCGAGCACGAACTCGCGATCGACATCAGCAAGCTGCGCTCGGAGACCGGATACATCACCCTCGACGACGGCTACGGCAACACCGGCTCCTGCAAGTCGGCGATCACGTTCATCGACGGCGACAAGGGCATCCTGCGCTACCGGGGCATCCCCATCGAGGAGATCGCCGGCCGCAGCTCGTTCATGGAGACGGCCTGGCTCATCATCTTCGGCAAGCTGCCCACGGTCGAGGACCGGGAGCGGTTCCGCCAGCTGCTCACCGACAACTCGATGATGCACCAGAGCATGCGCAAGCACTTCGACGGCTTCCCGCCCAACGCCCCGCCGATGGCGATCCTCTCCGCGATGATCAACACGCTGTCGATGCACGAGCCGCCGCTCGACATGGAAGACGAGTCCCAGCTCGAGGAGGCCGCGGCCCGGCTCCTGTCGAAGGTGCGCACGATCGCCGCAGCGGCCTACAAGTCGTCGGTCGGTGAGCCGATGGTCTACCCGCGCTACGACTACAAGTACGCGCAGAACTTCCTGCACATGATGTTCTCGGTGCCCTACCGCGAGTACGAGCCGAAGGCCGAGGTCGTCAAGGCGCTCAACCTGTTCCTCGTGCTGCACGCCGACCACGAGCAGAACTGCTCGACGAGCACGGTGCGCATGGTCGCCTCGAGCAAGGCGAACATGTACGCCAGCTGCGCCGCCGGGGTCTGCGCGCTGTGGGGTCCGCTGCACGGCGGCGCGAACGTCGCGGTCGTCGAGATGCTGCAGGAGATCAAGGAATCCGGCATGAACGTGTCGGAGTACGTCGCCAAGGTCAAGGACAAGGAGGCCAAGCAGAAGCTCATGGGCTTCGGCCACCGGGTCTACCGCAACTTCGACCCGCGCTCCAAGATCCTCAAGAAGGCCGCCGACGACATGCTCGAGGCGATGCACATCGACGACCCGCTCCTGGACATCGCGCGCGAGCTCGAAGAGGCGGCGCTGTCGGACGACTACTTCATCGAGCGCAAGCTCTACCCCAACGTCGACTTCTACAGCGGCGTCATCCTGCGTGCCATGGGCCTGCCGCTGAACATGTTCACCGTCATGTTCGCCATCGGCCGCATGCCCGGCTGGATCGCCAACTGGAAGGAAGTCCACGACGACCCCAAGGGGCGGATCTACCGTCCGCGCCAGGTGTACGTCGGCAACCCCCAGACCGAGTGGAAGCCGCGCGAGGAGCGCTGACCCCACCCTCCTTCCCTGAAAACTGCGTGTCGTGGTCGGAACTGCTGTTCATGTCGCAGTCCTCACCGCGATACGCAGTTTTCGGGAGCGGCGCGGGAGGAGCCGAGCATGGTTCAACGGTTCGTTCCGGCAGTCTTCGCGCGCGGCGGCACGAGCAAGGGCGTCTTCTTCCTCGCCGGTGACCTGCCGCCGGAGTCCGCCGAGCGTGACGCGATCTTCCTCGCGGTCATGGGCAGCCCCGACCCCTACGGCCGGCAGCTCGACGGGATGGGTGGCGGCCTGTCGTCGCTGTCGAAAGTGGCGATCCTGGCCCGCAGCGAACACACTCGCGCCGACGTCGACTACACGTTCGGTCAGGTCGCCGTCGACCAATCGGTCGTCGACTACCGCGCCAACTGCGGCAATCTCGCCTCCGCCGTCGGCCCGATCGCGGTGGCCACCGGACTTGTCACGGCCGCCGACGGGCCGGTCTCGGTGCGCATCCACGCCACCAACACGGGCCAACTCATCACCGCGGCGTTCGAGGTCGAGGGCGGCCAGCCCGTCTCCGTCGGCGACTTCACGCTGCCGGGAGTCAGCGGCGCAGGCGCGCCGGTGTTGCTGGAGTTCCACGAGCCCGCCGGGTCGCTCACCGGGAGCCTGTTGCCCACCGGGCGCGTGGCCGACCGGTTGTCCGTCGAGGGCGTGGGCGACGTCGACGCGTCGCTGGTGGACGCGACCAACCCGCTGGTCTTCGTCGCCGCGAGCGCCGTCGGCATGACCGGCGCGGAGTCGCTCGACGAGCTCGACGCCGACCACCGGCTCATGCAGAGCCTCGACCGCATCCGCCGAGCCGGAGGCATCGCTATGGGTCTGGCCGCTCGTGCCGACGAGGTCGGCCTGGCCAACCCCAAGATCGCCGTCGTCGCCGCGCCGCAGCGGTTCACCACGCTCGACGGAACGGTCGTCGAGGCCGCCGACCACGACCTGTGCGTGCGGATGATCTCGATGGGCCGGTGGCACCGGGCCGTGACGAGCACCGGGGCGCTGTGCCTCGCGACCGCCGCCGCCATCGACGGCACGCTGCCGGCCCGACTGCGTGCCGGGCCCGTCGCCTACGGAGCCCTACGCATCGGCCAGCCGTCGGGAGTCGTCACGGTCGGCGCCACGACGCGTCTCCTCGACGGCAGGTGGGAGGCCGAGAGCGCGTCGCTGCTGCGCAGCGCCCGCATCCTCATGCGCGGCGAGGTCGCCGTCAACGGGTGACGCCGCACCGGCTCCGTCGTCCGAACGGCCCAAGGGCCCTCCGCCCGAACGGTCCAAGGGCCCTCCGCCCGAACGGTCCAAGGGCCCTCCGCCCGAACGGCCCAAGGCCCTCCGCCCGACGCCCTCCGCCCGAACGACCCAAGGCCCTCCGCCCGACCCCAACCTCCCTCGAAACTGCGTGTCGTGGTGAGGACTGCGGCACGGACAGCAGTTCTCACCACGACACGCAGTTCTCAGCGTCGTGCGGCGACGCCGAGGGGCCGGGGTGGGGCCGGTATGTGGGATCGGCGTTTCAACCCGCAAGACGCGGCGGTAGCGTGACGCCCATGACGCAGACGGAGCCGGGCCAGTCCACCACCCGTTTCGACCTCGCCGTGATCGGCGGAGACGGGATCGGCCCGGAGGTCGTGGCGGAGGGCCTCAAGGCGCTGCGGGCGGTCACCGGCTCCGCGGGGATCACCGTCGAGACCACCGACTACGACCTCGGCGCCAAGCGCTGGCATCGCACCGGCGAGGCGCTGCCCGAGGGCGCCCTGGAGGAGCTGCGCCGGCACGACGCGATCCTGCTCGGTGCCGTCGGCGACCCGAGCGTGCCCAGCGGCGTGCTCGAGCGGCAGCTGCTGCTCACGCTGCGGTTCAGCTTCGACCACTACGTCAATCTGCGCCCTGCCCGGCTCTTCCCCGGCGTCACGAGCCCGCTCGACGTCGCGCGCGTCGCCCCCGACGGCATCGACTTCGTCGTCGTTCGCGAGGGCACCGAGGGCCCGTACACCGGCAACGGGGGAGCGCTGCGCGTCGGCACCCCCGCCGAACTCGCCACCGAGGTCAGCGTGAACACCCGCTTCGGCGTCGAGCGCGTCGTGCGCGACGCCTTCGCGCGCGCGCAGGCCCGCCCGCGCAAGCACCTCACGCTCGTGCACAAGCACAACGTGCTCTCCTACGCCGGGCACCTGTGGCGGCGCACGGTCGAGGAGGTCGGCGCCGAGTTCCCCGAGGTCACCACCGCCTACCAGCACATCGACGCCGCGACGATCTTCATGACCACCGACCCCGGCCGGTTCGACGTCATCGTCACCGACAACCTCTTCGGCGACATCATCACCGACCTCGCCGGCGCGGTCGTCGGCGGCATCGGCCTGGCGGCCAGCGGCAACATCAACCCCGACCGCACCTTCCCGAGCATGTTCGAGCCGGTGCACGGTTCCGCGCCCGACATCGCCGGCCAGGGCAAGGCCGACCCGACCGCGACGATCCTGTCGGTCGCCCTCATGCTCGACCACCTCGGCCGGCCCGACCTCGCCGCCCGCGTCGAGGAAGCGGTCGCCGCCGACCTCAGCGAGCGGGCCGAGCACGAGCCGCGCAGCACGACCCGGATCGGCGACGACATCGCCGCTCGGCTGGCCTGAGCGGCCGACCCGCCGACAGCAGCCTCGCCAGCCACCGTTCGGACTATCACCGCGCTCGAGGATGGCCAACGGTCACCCCTCTGACCAGCGGATATGCGCCGCAGGCCGGGATCGGGGCCGCGCGGTGATAGTCCGAGCGGTGTCCACAGGCCTGTGGAAAACGTTTCCGGGGCCGTGCGGCCGCCCCGGTCAGCGCGTCGACGCCCCGGTCAGCCCGGACACCGTCGGGTCAGCGCGGACGCCGTCGGGTCAGCGCGGACACCGTCGGGTCAGCGCGTCGCCTGGTCGGCGTGCGACAGGGCCGCGATGCATACGAGCCGCCACGCGCTGGTGGAGTCACCCCCGTGTCCGAAGGCGCCGCAACGGCAGTTCCAGACCCATCCGTCGCGGCGGTGTCGCACCCGCGGGTGGTGCCACCGACTGGCCGCGGAGCCCTTCCGCTGCCGTGTACTCATTTGGTGATCCCCTCGATCGTCGTGGTCACGCGGAGCCCGGCTCGAGAAATGTGCCCGATTCACCGGTGACGTGGGCACGTCCCAGGGTGAGCCGCCGGGCCCGCGTGAAGAAGTGACGCGGCCGGGGAGAAAACTGTTGCTTTGCCAACCTCTGGGGGAGTCGAGACCGTCGAGGGCGGCCACGGCGTGGGCACGACCCCCAGAGCGCCGGCGCGATGCGCCGGTACGCTGCCAGGACACGCCCGGAAACGATGAGGAGCTTTACGCATGGCGACGCTGTCCTTCCCCGTGGCCGATCACCCCAGCCCCACCGGCACCGCCGAACGTGAGGCGATCCTGGCCAACCCCGGCTTCGGCAAGCAGTTCAGCGACCACATGGTGCGCGCGCTGTGGACCGTCGGAGACGGCTGGCACGGCGGGGAGGTCGTCCCCTTCGGGCCGATCCAGCTGTCTCCGGCGGCGGCCGTGCTGCATTACGCCCAGGAGGTCTTCGAGGGCCTGAAGGCCTACCGGCACGAGGACGGCTCGATCTGGGCCTTCCGCCCCGAGGCCAACGCGGCCCGCATGGCCCGCAGCTGCGCGCGCCTCGCGCTGCCCGAGCTGCCGGAGGCCGACTTCATCGCCTCCATCAAGGCCCTCGTGCAGGCCGATGAGGCGTGGGTGCCCGCCTTCGGCACCGGCGAGACGTCGCTGTACCTGCGCCCGTTCATGTTCGCCTCCGAGGCGTTCCTCGGCGTGCGTCCGGCCAACGAGGTGTACTACAGCGTCATCGCCTCCCCGGCCGGCGCGTACTTCGCCGGCGGGATGAAGCCGGTGTCGCTGTGGGTGTCCACCGACTTCGCCCGCGCCGGCGAGGGCGGTACGGGCGCCGCCAAGTGCGGCGGCAACTACGCATCCAGCCTCGCCGGGCAGCTGGAGGGCATCTCGCACGGCTGTGACCAGGCGGTCTTCCTCGACTCCTCGACGCACACGTACATCGAGGAGCTCGGCGGCATGAACCTGTTCCTCGTCTACAAGGACGGGCGCCTCGTCACCCCCGAGCTGACCGGCACGATCCTCGAGGGCGTCACGCGCTCCTCGATCCTGGCGCTGGCCAAGGACCTGGGGCTGCAGCCGGAGGAGCGCCGCGTCCCGATCCAGGAGTGGAAGGACGGCGCCGAATCCGGCGAGCTGGCCGAGGTGTTCGCCTGCGGCACCGCCGCGGTCGTCACCGCCGTCGGCACGCTGAAGTGGGACGGCGGCGAGGTCACCGTCGGCGACCCGAGCATCGGCGGCGGCATCGGCGAGGTCACCTCGAGCATCCGCCGCAGCCTCCTCGACGTGCAGTACGGCCGCGCGCAGGACACCAACGGCTGGATGACCCGGCTGGCCTGACTCTCGGCTGGCCGGTCGCGGCGACCCGGGGCGTCCACTTCCGCCCCGGGTCCGCACGCGCGAGGATGGCCCCATGAACCAACCGCAGGGGGACATCGGGGAGGCCGAACGCGCCCACGCGCGAGACCGTCTCGACGAGCAGTGGCGGGCCGGGGCGATCGGCCCGAGCGAGCACGAACGGCGCGTCACGCAGGTGCGCCACGCCCACACCCGCGCCGAACTCGACGCGGCCATGGAGGGGCTGCCGACGCACGGGGCCACCGGACCGGTCCTGGCGTCGTATGAGCCGCCTGCGCGCGCGACCGAAGCTACGGGCGCCCACGCCGCCCTGGAGCGGTCGGAGCGGTCGGACCGGACCGACGGGCTCATCAAGCTCAACCGCACGACCGCGTACACGATCGTCTCGCTGACCCCGTTCGTGTGCCTGATCCTGTTCTTCGCGCTGAACGTGCCGTGGTGGATCTTCCTCGCGATCCCGATCGTCCCGATCCTCGTCTACGGCCAGGACGGCAAGAACGAGGCGCAGGCCGAGCGGCGCGCGCTGCGCCACGAGCGCAAGGCCCGTCGCCACCGCGCGATCGCCGAGAAGCACCGGCGCACGCAGCGATGAGAATGCCGCGGCTCTCGAGGCGCGCCCGCAACACGATCATGGGGCTGGCGCCGCTGGTGGCCCTCGTGCTGTTCTTCCTCACCCGCAGCTGGATGTGGTTCCTGCTGGTTCCGGTCGTCGGCGTGCTGGTGTACGGCGCGGACGGGGATCGCTGAGCGGCACCTCGCTCACCTGCCCGCAGGCGTCGAGGAGCCGGTTCCGCAGCACGCTCGCCGCCTCGGCGAGCGCTTGCTGCTGCGCCACGTACTCCGCCCGCCCGGAGGCGGTCTCGATCGGAATCGCCTCGTACCCCAGGTCGCTCAGGTCGTAGGGGGAGGCGCGCATGTCGATCTCGCGGGCGCGGCGGGCGTGCTCGAAGCAGTCCATGACGAGCTCGGAGGGCACCCCCGGGGTCAGCGAGTAGGCGAACCGGTACAGGTCCATCCCGGCGTGCAGGCAGCCGGGCTGTTCATGCCGCACCCGGGTGTCGGCGGCGAGGGCGGACTCGTTGCGCGGCACCGCCTCCGGGGTGAAGAAGCGGAACGCGTCGTAGTGCGTGCAGCGCAGCGGGCGGGAACGCACGACCTCGTCGGTGCCCGCGGCCCCGAGCCGCAGCGGCCACGGATGCCGTGTGTCATCCGCCTGATACACCATGGCCCATTCGTGCAGGCCGAAGCACCCGAACCGGGCGGTCCGGGAGGCGGTCGCCCGCAGCAGCGTCGCGACCTCGCGCACCGCGCGACCCCGGTGCGCGAGAAACCCCGCGGTGTCGAGCCGCACGTCGTCGCCGTCGATGAGGTAGTGCTTCCACGTCGCCTGCCGGGCCCGCGCGCCGCCGCCCAGGACGACGCCCGGCCCGGGGTGCCAGCGGCGCAGCAACGCCGGTCGGAGCCGGTAGTACACCCACAGGAAGTCCTCCACGGGGTGCGGTCGCCCGCGGGCGCGGCGGTCCCGGTGGCCGGCGGTCGCCGCGTCGACCCGCGCCTCGTGGGCGGCCTGCGCGGCCCGCCACCGCGCCGGCTCCAGCCACCTGACCTGTGCGTCCACCAGGCCAGGGTAGTGCTCGGGGGATTGACCGGCCGGGGCCGACGGTCCTAGCCTCCCCAGCAACCGCGGTCGACGCATGCCCGGTCGATGCGGACCTTGCGCCGGCATCGCCACGCGCCCCGATCCCGGGGCCCGGCCCGAAAGGGAAGCGCTTGAGTCCCACCGCCACGCCCGCCCGCCCGTCGACCCGGCGCTGCCCGACCCTGGCGAGGCGACGCAGGGCGTGTCCCGCCGTGCGGGACGGCTCGGTGTTGGCGACCATCGGGGAATGGGACGGGCGACCGACGCGCGGCCCGCGACGCCCGGGCCGCCTGCGCCGCCCGGGCCGCCCGAGCCGCCCGCGCCGGACGCGACGAGATCCCGCAGGCGCATACCGATGAGGAGGCCGTAGATGTCCGTCACCCAGACACCGACCGGCGGCCGCCCGTGGCCGCCGCCGTCCGCGCCGGCGGTCACCCTCAACGGGCGGACGCACGAGCTCGGCGGCGTCGACCCGGAGGTGACCGCCCTCGACTGGATCCGCGGCCAGGGCCTGACCGGCGCGAAGGAGGGCTGCGCCGAGGGCGAATGCGGGGCGTGCGCCGTGCTCGTGCTGCGCCCCGACGCCCCGACCGACTCGGCGCGCAGCCGCTGGACCGCCGTGAACTCCTGCCTACTGCCCGCGGCCGCCCTGGCCGACACGCAGGTCGTCACCGCCGAGGGGCTCGGCGCGCCCGACGCCCTGCACCCCGTGCAACGCGAGCTGGCCACCCGCGGCGGATCCCAGTGCGGTTACTGCACGCCCGGCTTCGTGTGCGCCATGGCCGCGGAGTACTACCGGCCCGGGCGGGTCGCGGCTCGGCCCGACGGGCCCGCCCGGCCCGAGCCGGACTCGGCGCCCGCCCGCGTCGAGACCGCGGCCACCGATCACGAGATCGGGCCGAACGGCTTCGACCAGCACGCACTCTCGGGCAACCTGTGCCGGTGCACGGGGTACCGGCCGATCCGCGACGCCGCCTACGCGCTCGGTCCCGCCCCGGCCGACGACGCCCTCGCCCGCCGCTGCACCCGCCCCGCCGCGCCGGTGCACTCCCGCCGGATCACCGGCCCGCGCGGCGACTTCGTGCGCGCCACCGACCTCGACGAGGCCCTCGCAGTGCTCGCCGAGCATCCCGACGCCGCCGTCGTCGCCGGCTCCACGGACCGCGGCGTCGAGGTGACCCTGCGCGGGCTGCGCTCACCGCTCGTGCTGGGCATCGACCGGGTGCCGCAGCTGCGCGAACTGACCGTGCGACCCGACGCGATCACGATCGGCGCCGCCCTCACCCTCTCGGAGACCGAACGCGGCCTCGCCGGGGCCGTGCCCGTGCTCGACGAGCTGTTCGCGCAGTTCGCCTCGCGGCTCATCCGCAACAGCGCGACGTTCGGCGGCAACCTCGGCACCGCCTCCCCGATCGGGGACAGCCCGCCGGTGCTGCTGGCGCTCGGGGCGAGCCTCGTGCTCACCGGACCGGACGGCGACCGCGAGGTGCCCGTCGAGGACTACTTCACCGGGTACCGGCAGACGCTGCGTCGCCCTGGCGAGCTCATCCGCAGCGTGCGGATCCCGCTGCCGCTACCGCGGCTGACCGCCTTCCACAAGATCGCCAAGCGCCGCTTCGACGACATCTCCTCGGTGGCGCTCGGCTTCGGTCTCGACGTCGACGAGGTCGACGGTGACCGGGTCGTCACCGCTGCCCGGATCGGACTCGGCGGCGTCGCCGCCACCCCGCTGCGTGCCCGCGCCACCGAGGCGCTGCTCGTCGGGCGGCCGTGGAGCGAGGAGACGGTGGCCGCCGCCGCGCGGGTGCTCGCCACGGAGGGCAGCCCGATCGACGATCACCGCTCCTCGGCCGCGTACCGGCGGGCGATGCTCCGCGAGGCCTTGCGCGCGCTGTCTGCACACAACAGTGTGACGAAGGGGGCGTCATGAGCGCCCTGTCGCGGCGTCCGCAGGGCGCGGTCGTCGGGCTCCGCGTGCCGCACGAGTCCGCGGCCCTGCACGTCACGGGGGAGGCGCTCTACACCGACGACCTGTGGCCCCGCGTCGCGGGTGCGCTGCACGCCCACCCCGTGCAGACCGCCGTCGCCCACGGCCTCGTCACCGGACTCGACGTCGCGCCCGCCCTCGCGGTGCCCGGTGTCGTGCGCGTGCTCACGGCGGCCGACGTGCCGGGCGTCAACGACGCCGGGGTCAAGGGCGACGAACCGCTGTTCCCCGACGAGGTGATGTACGTCGGGCACCCGGTGGCGTGGGTGCTCGCCGAGTCGCTCGAGGCGGCCCGGCTCGGGGCGGCCGCCGTCGTCGTCGACGTCGAGACGCTGCCCTCGATCGTCACCGTCGCCGAGGCGATCGCCGCCGACTCCTTCCAGGGTGGGCAGCCGACCGTGTGCCGCGGCGACGTCGACGGCGCCCTCGACGCCGCGCTCGCCGCCGGCGCGCACGTCTTCGGCGGCGAGTTCACGTTCGCGGGTCAGGAGCACTTCTACCTCGAGACGCACGCGGCGCTGGCGCACGTCGACGAGGCCGATCAGGTGTTCGTGCAGTCCTCGACCCAGCACCCGAGCGAGACGCAGGAGATCGTCGCGCACGTGCTCGGCCTCCCCAGTCACGAGGTCACCGTGCAGTGCCTGCGGATGGGTGGCGGATTCGGCGGCAAGGAGATGCAGCCGCACGGGTTCGCGGCGATCGCCGCCCTCGGCGCGGTGCTCACCGGCCGCCCGGTGCGGCTGCGGCTCAGCCGCGCTCAGGACATGACGATGACCGGCAAACGGCACGGCTTCCACGCGGCGTGGCGGGTGGCCTTCGACGAGCACGGCCGGCTGCAGGCGCTCGACGCCACGCTCACCGCCGACGGCGGCTGGAGCCTGGACCTGTCCGAACCCGTGCTCGCCCGCGCGTTGTGTCATGTCGACAACACATACTGGATCCCGAACATCCGGGTCGCGGGGCGCATCGCCCGCACCCACACCGTCTCCAACACCGCGTTCCGCGGCTTCGGCGGGCCGCAGGGCATGCTCGTCACCGAGGACATCCTCGGCCGCTGCGCCCCGCTGCTGGGCATCGACGCCGACGAGTTGCGCCGGCGCAACTTCTACACCGAGGGGCAGCCGACCCCCTACGGCCAGCCCGTGACGCAGGCCGACCGGCTCGACCGGTGCTGGTCGGGCGTGCTCGCCTCGGGCGACGTGGTCGCCCGCCGCGCCGAGATCGAGGCCTTCAACGCCGAACACCCGCACCGCAAGCGGGCGCTCGCGATGACCGCGGTGAAATTCGGCATCTCGTTCAACCTCACCGCGTTCAACCAGGCCGGCGCCCTCGTGCACGTCTACAAGGACGGCTCGGTGCTCATCAACCACGGCGGCACCGAGATGGGGCAGGGGCTGCACACGAAAATGCTGCAGGTCGCCGCCACCGCTCTCGGGGTGCCGGTCGACCGCGTGCGACTGGCTCCCACCCGCACCGACAAGGTGCCGAACACGTCTGCGACGGCGGCCAGTTCGGGCTCCGACCTGAACGGCGGGGCGGTGCGCGACGCGTGCGAGCAGATCACCGGGCGGCTCGCGCAGATCGCCGCCGGTGAACTCGGGGTGCACCCGCACGACGTCGTCTTCCGCGACGGCGTCGTCTCCGGGCTCGGCGCGGACGCGACCCTGCCGTGGGCCGAGCTCGTGCGGTTGGCCTACTTCCGGCGGGTGCAGCTGTGGGCGGCGGGCTTCTACCGCACCGAGGGGCTGCACTGGGATTCCGCGCTCATGCAGGGCAACCCGTTCAAAGTACTTCGCGTACGGGGCCGCGGCCACCGAGGTCGAGGTCGACGGATTCACCGGCGCGTACCGCACCCGCCGGGTCGACATCTGGCACGACGTCGGCGACAGCCTCTCGCCGCTCGTCGACCTCGGCCAGGTCGAGGGAGGCTACGTGCAGGGAGCCGGGTGGCTCACCCTCGAGGACCCGCGCTGGGACACCTCCGACGGCCCCGGCCGCGGGCGGTTCCTCACCCAGGCGGCGAGCACCTACAAACTGCCGAGCTTTTCGGAGATGCCGACGGATTTTCGCGTCGAGCTGCTGCCGCGGGCCCACGAAGAGGGCGCGATCTACGGATCGAAGGCGGTCGGCGAACCACCGCTCATGCTGGCGTTTTCCGTGCGCGAGGCGCTGCGGCAGGCGGCCGCGGCCTTCGGGGAGCCGGGCGTCGCGGTCGGCCTGGCCTCCCCGGCGACCCCGGAGGCCGTGTACTGGGCGCTGACGCGGGCCCGCGAGTCCGTTCCCGGCGATGCGGCGGCGGCCGGTCTGACCGTCGGGCACCCGCCGGAGCCGGACCGCCCCGACGGGCCGGCGCCGCACCCCGAGTCCGAGGCCGCGGTCGGTAACAGCGCTGCTGCCGAGGCTGTTTCCAGTCCGCCCGCCGCGGATGCCGCCCGGTGAGAGGGGCTGCCATGCACTGGTTGGAGGCGGTCACGCGGCTTCGCGGGCAGCGGCAGCCCGGGGTGCTCGTCACGCTGACGAGCGTCGCCGGGCACGCCCCGCGCGAGGCGGGCGCCAAGATGGTGGTGGGCCGGTCGGCCTCCTGGGGCAGCATCGGCGGGGGCAACCTCGAGGAGACCGCGCGGCGGCGGGCGCGGGACGTGCTCGCCGCGCTGGACGCCGGGGCGCGCCCGGGTCCGCAGGCCCTGACGCTCGGCCTCACCGACCACGGCACCAACCTGCACGGACGCCAGTGCTGCGGCGGCCGCGTCGAGGTGCTGTTGGAGCCGATTCCGGTCGTGCCTGCGGTGGCCGTCGTCGGGCTCGGTCACGTGGGGCTCGAACTCGCGCGCATCCTGGCCCGCCACGACGTCGAACTGCACCTCGTCGACTCGCGCGCCGCCGCGCTGGAGCCGGGCCGCCTCGCGGTGCTCGACGACGCGGTCGCCCGGGTGCACCGCCACCACGCGCCGGTGCCGGAACTGGCGCTCGGGCAGGTGCCTACCGGCACGCACGTGCTGATCATGACCCACGACCACGCCGAGGACCTCGCGCTGTGCGACACCGCGCTGCGCAGCGCCCACCTCGGCCCGGTCGGGCTCATCGGGTCGGCGGCCAAGTGGTCGCGGTTCCGGCGCGCGCTCGTCGCGGAAGGCCATGCCCCGGAGGCGATCTCGGCGATTCGCTGCCCGATCGGACTGGTGCAGGTGCCGGGCAAGGAGCCCGCGGCGATCGCCGTGGCCGTGGCCGCGCAGTTGCTCGCGGCCTTCGACGGCGCGAGCCCGGCTCCGGCATCGAGTTCGGCACCGAGTTCGGTGTCGAGTTCGGCCCACGGGTCGTGGGGCGCCTTCGACGACGGGCGAGGGTCGTGACGATCTATCGCGGCACGTTCGTCGACACTCCGGCCGACCCCTTCGCCGGTGGCGAACTGCGCAGCGAGGCGGACGGTGCCGTCGTGGTCACCGACGGCGTGATCGTCGCCCGGGGACCGTGGGAGAGCGTGCGATCGGCGCATCCGGAGGAGTCGGTGGTCGACCTGCGCGAGGGTCTGGTGCTGCCCGGCTTCGTCGACACCCACGTGCACTTCCCCCAGGTGCGGGTCATCGGCGGGCTCGGACTGCCGCTGCTGGACTGGCTCGACCGCTACGCCCTGCCCGAGGAGGCGCGCCTGGCCGACACCGGCAAGGCCGATGAGGTCGCCCGCGAATTCCTCACGGGGTTGGTGGCATCCGGCACGACGAGCGCGCTGGTGTTCGGTGCGCACTTCGCCGACGCGGTCGACGTGTTGTGTCGCCGGGCAGCCGACAGCGGGCTGCGGATCAGCACCGGCCTCGTCGTCTCCGACCGCGGGTTACGGCCCGAGCTGCTGACGACACCGGAGCGCGGGTACGCCGAGTCGATGGCCCTGGCGGGTCGCTGGCACGGCGTCGGCCGGCTTCGGTACGCGGTGACCCCGCGGTTCGCGCTCTCGGCCACGGGCGCGCTGATGGACTCCTGCGCGCAGGTGCTGCGGGAGGTCCCGGGAGCGCTGTTCACCTCGCACGTCAACGAGAACCCCGCCGAGATCGAGCAGGTCGCCCGGCTCACCGGGGCCGCGAGCTACACCGACGCCTACGACCGGCACGGGCTGATCGGCCCGGCGAGCGTGCTCGCGCACAACGTGCACCCCACCGATGCCGAACTGGCAGTGCTCGCCGCCCGCGGCGCCTGCGTCGCGCACTGCCCGACGAGCAACGCGGCCCTGGGCAGCGGCCTGTTCCCGATGCGCCGCCACGTCGAGGCGGACGTGCGGATCTCGCTGGGATGCGACGTCGGAGCCGGCACCGGCTTCAGCCTCGTCAAGGAGGGCCTGCAGGCCTACTTCGGCCAGCGCCTGCAACCGGACGGGCTGCTGTTGACGCCGGCGCACCTGCTGTACCTGGCGACGTCCGCCGGCGCGCACGCCCTCGGGCTCCAGGCGCAGGTCGGCGACCTGTCGGTCGGCAAGCGCTTCGACGCCGTGTGGCTGCGCCCCCTGCCCGGCGACCCCCTTGCCGTCGGCCTGAGCCACGCCGCCGACCCCGGCGAGGCCCTCGCGAAGGTCTTCACCCTCGGCACCCCCGCCGACATCGCCGCCGTCTGGGTCGACGGCGACCTCGTCCGCAGCACCGACCTCCCCTGAACTCTCCTGAGCCCTCCTGAGCCCTCCTGAGCCCTCCTGAGCCCTCCTGAGCCCTCCTGAGCCCTCCTGAGCCCTCCTGAGCCCTGCCGACCGTCCCCCCAACGTCCCTGAAAACTGCGTGTCGTGGTGAGAACTGCAGTCCGTGCCGCAGTCCTGACCGCGACACGCAGTTTTCACGGTCGTTGCGGACGTTGCTCAGGCCGTTGCGGACGTTGCTCAGGTCGTTGCGGACGTTGCTCAGGCCGTTGCCAGCGTTGCTCAGGCCGTTCCGCGCGAGTGTCGGCCGGCCTCTGGAGGCGCGCCACCTGCGAAGATCCACCTTTCGGACGATGACTGCGAGCCCGGTCGTGAGTCAGGCTGGCAGGGTCGCACCCGCGCGGGTGCTGGTCGAGCGGCGGTCTGTGAGCGATGTCCCGGCCTCCAGCCCGCTCGGCCGCCAAGGGGGTTCGACCTGGCCACCGCCGGTGCGGCGGCGGCGCCGTCGCGGTGCCGCGCTCCCGGGTCCTCAGGGGGGATCCGGTGCGGAGGGCCTGTTCGCCTCGAGCGGGCCCTCCGCCACCCAACACCTCGGTGCGTCATCATTGGGTCGAACCGTGCCCGATCGAAGAGAAGGTGACGCCATGCGCATCGTGCGCTTCACGACCGGTGACGAACCCTCGTACGGGGTGATCCAGGGGGAGCCCGGATCGGAGTGGATCGCGCAGGTCTCCGGCGACCCGCTGTACACGCCGGTCGCCGGCACCGGCAAGCGCGTCGAACTCGACGAGGTGCGCCTGCTGGCTCCGGTCATCCCGCGCAGCAAGATCATCGGCATCGGCCGCAACTACGCCGCCCACGCCGCCGAACTCGGCAACGAGGTGCCCGAGCGGCCGCTGATGTTCCTCGTGCCGAACACGGCGGTCGTCGGGCCCGACGACCCGGTGATCATCCCGCCGATGACCCAGGAGGTCTCCTACGAGGGCGAACTCGCCGTCATCATCGGTCGCATGTGCAAGGACGTGCCGAAGGACAAGGTCGACGAGGTGATCTTCGGCTACACGTGCGCCAACGACGTCACCGCCCGTGACCTGCAGAAGGCCGACAAGCAGTGGGCGCGCGCCAAGGGGTTCGACACGTTCTGCCCGCTCGGCCCGTGGATCGAGACCGACCTCGACTACACCGACACGCGGATCGTCACGCGCCTCGACGGCCAGGTCGTGCAGGACGGTTCGACGAACCTCATGATCCACCCGATCCCCGAGCTCATCGCCTACGCCTCCGCGGCGTTCACGCTGCTGCCCGGCGACGTCATCCTCACCGGCACCCCCGCCGGAGTCGGGCCGGTCGACCACGGCCAGCGCGTCGAGGTGGAGATCGAGGGCATCGGCACCCTCGCCAACCCCTTCCTGCGCCGGGAGGCGTGAGCCGGGCGCCGACCCTGGCGCTGCAGGGAACAGCCGACGAGACCCCCGTCGCTCTGCCGAACGGGCGCTCTACCGCTCGTTCGGCAGAGCGGGCCCGGGCGCCGATCGGTGAGCGCGGCACACGGAACGCCGTAGGCTGGGCGCATCATGAGCACGCCCAGCCAGACCAGCAAGAACGCGACCTACGACCTCGACGCGGCGCCGCGCCTGCGGGTCGCCCCGTCTCCGACCGGCGACCCGCACGTCGGCACCGCCTACATGTCGCTGTTCAACCTCGGGTTCGCCCGGCACACCGGCGGACGGTTCGTGCTGCGCATCGAGGACACCGACCGCGCCCGCTACCGGGCCGATTCCGAGGCCCAGCTCGGCGACACCCTGCGCTGGCTCGGCATCACGTGGGACGAGGGCCCCGACGTCGGCGGGCCGTACGCGCCGTACCGGCAGTCCGAGCGACTCGACACCTACCGGCCGGTCGTGGAGCGCCTGCTGGAGCAGGGCGACGCCTACTACTGCTGGTGCACGCCCGAGCGGCTCGCGCAGGTGCGTGAGGAGCAGGCCAAGGCCAAGAGCAGCGTCGTCGGCTACGACCGCTTCTGCCTCGGCAAGACCCGCGAGGAGCGGGAGGCCGAGCCGGGCTTCTCCGGCACGCCCGTCGTGCGCCTCAAGGTGCCCGACGACGTCGAGTTGACCTTCCCCGACCTCATCCGCGGACCCGTCTCCGCGCCGCCGCCGGACGACCAGGTGATCCTCAAGGCCGACGGATTTCCCACGTACCACCTGGCGGTCGTCGTCGACGACCACGAGATGGGCATCACCCACGTCGTGCGCGGCGAGGAGTGGATCAGCTCCACCCCCAAGCACCGGCTGCTCTACCGGCTGCTCGGCTGGCCGGAGCCGGCGTGGGTGCACATGCCGCTGCTGCGCAACACCGATCACTCCAAGATCAGCAAGCGCAAGAACCCGGCGGCGCGGCTGACGTGGTTCCGCGAGGAGGGCTACCTGCCCGAGGCGCTCGTGAACTTCCTGTGCCTGCTGGGGTATCCGCCGATCATCGAGCCCGACGGCACCGAGCGCGAGGTCTTCTCGTTCGAAGAGTTCGTGCAGGGCTTCGACTTCGCCAAGGTCAACCCGGCCGGGCCGATCGTCAACCTCGCCAAGCTCGACCACCTCAACGGCGTGCACATCCGCGCCCTGGAGGTGCGCGACCTGGCGAGCCGGCTGCTGCCGTTCCTCGAGCGCGACGGGGTGCTCTCGGGCAACCCCTCGCTGGGCGAGCTGGCCCGGCTCACACGGGTCGCCGAGCTCATCCAGCCGCGCCTGGTCAAGCTCGCCGACGCGACGCCGCTCGTCGCGCCGTTCTACGCACCCGACGACGCCGTGCCGATCGCCGACGACGCGCGGGCCGGACTCAAGGGTGACGTCGCGGGCATCCTCGACGCGGCGGTGGCTGCCCTGGAGGCGATCCCGCTCGACGACGGTGACCTGCTGGCCTCGACGACGCCGTGGAACCACGAGGCGATCGAGGCGGCGCTGCGCGCGGCGCTGCTCGACGAGATGGGTCTGAAGCCGCGGGTGGCGTTCGCGCCCCTGCGTACCGCGATCTCGGGGCAGCGGGTGTCGCCGCCGCTGTTCGAGTCCATGGACGTCATCGGCCGGCACGGCACGCTGACCCGCCTGAAGTCCCTGCGCGCCTCGCTGTGAGCGCACCGGAGCCCGAGGGTCGGCTGCCGGTCTTCGCCGGGTTCGGCGGCGACGACGAGCCGGTCTTCGTCGAGGGTGCTCGCCTCGCCGTTCCGGTGGTGCGGGATCGGCTGCTCGCGGCGAGCCCCACGGTGCCCGACCGGCCGCTCGTGGTCGCGGTCGACGGGCGCAGTGCGTCGGGCAAGACGACGCTGGCCGCGCGGCTCGCGCAGGCGCCCGGCTGGTGCGTCGTCGCGACCGACGACGCGGCCTGGTGGCACTCGTTCTTCGACTGGGACGCGATGCTGCGCGACGAGGTGCTCGCGCCCGCCCGGGCCGGCCGAGCCGTCTCCTTCACCCCGCCGGCGTGGCGGGAACGCGGCCGCGAGGGCGCGATCGAGGTGCCGGCGGGCACCAGAGTGCTGCTCGTCGAAGGAGTCGGTTCGTCGCGCCGGAGCCTGACCGACCACCTCGACGCCGCGGTCTGGGTGCACACGCCGCTGGCCGAGGTCGAACGGCGCGAGGCGGAGCGGATCCGCACCGGGCACGTCGACGCCGGGCTGCAGCACGACTGGATGACCGCCGAACTCGCCTTCCTCGCCGACGACCGCCCCTGGGAGCGAGCCGATCTGGTCGTCTCGGGCACCGACTTGGACACCGAGGCCGTGGTGCTGTTGCAGGAGGCGGACCGATGAGCACCGATCCCTGGGCGGAGCCGATCCGCGGCCTCGTGCTCGACGTCGACGACACGCTGCTCGACACCCGCGCGGCGATGTCGGCGGCGGGTCTGGCCGCGGCCGCCGCAGCCTGGCCGCAGCATTCGCCGCAGACGCACGCGGACCTGTCGCGCGGCTTCTACGACGATCCGGGTGGCCACTTCGACGCCTACACGCGTGGGGAGCTGACCTTCGAGCAGCAGCGCCGGGCCCGCTACGAGGCGGCGATCGGCGCGCTCGGCCTCGTCGCCGCCGACGAGTTCGACACCTACGAGGCCGCCTATCGCAGGGAATTCGCCGGCGTGCAGGTGCTCTTCGACGACGTCGAGGCGCTGCTCGGCGCGGCCGCCGACCGCGGAGTCGGGGTGTGTCTGCTGACGAACTCCGGCGACGACCAGACCCGCCTCAAGCTCGAAGCGGTCGGCTGGACGCGCCGATTCCCGGCCGTCACGACCGACACCCTGGGCGTTGGCAAGCCCGACCCGCGGATGTACGCTGCGGCCTGCGAGCTCACCGGCTCCGAGCCGCACACAACAGTGTGCGTCGGCGACACCCTCGACACCGACGTCATCGGCGCCCGAGCCGCCGGCCTGCGCGCCGCCTGGCTGCAGCGCGCCGACCGCCCGGCCCCGCGCAACAGCGGCTGGGGTACCCCGATCGACGACCCCGGCGTGCGGATCGTCGGAGGCTTGGCGCAGGTCGCCGACTGGCTCTGATCAGCGGCATTCGGCTTCGCGTGCGCTCACAGCCCTCGCGTCACGGCATGGATGCAGCCATCGCCGCGCACCTGGTCCAGGGATACGACTTGGAATCGCTGGTCGAAGCGGCGCCATCCGAACCGACAGTCGATCCAGGTAGCGTGCAACGAATGAGCGACCTGACTCTCGTGCCCGTGTCTCCTGGCAGCCGACTCGTGTTCGTCGAGCAGATCCAGGAGGCTTTTCAGGTCGGCTTCGAGGATCTCTACGGCCCGAGCCCGGAGACGATTCTTCCGACCGAGGACGTCGAGAAGTCCTTCGCGGCCCCGGGCGCCGAGGCGTATTTCGCGATGTCGGGCGAGACCGTGCTGGGCGGAGCGATCATTGTCGTGCAGCGCGAGGACGCTCGAGGTCATCTGGATCTGCTGTACGTCAGGGTGGGTTCGCAGGGACGCGGCACGGGTCAAGCGATCTGGCAGGCCGTGGAGCGGATGCACCCGGAAGTGTCGGTCTGGGAGACTCACACTCCCTACTTCGAGAAGCGCAACATCCACTTCTACGTGAACACTCTGGGCTTCCACATCGTCGAGTTCTACCACCAGGCACATCCGGATCCGCATCATGACGCAGAACGCGTCGGCGGCTTGTCCCGCGAGGTGGGCTCTGAGTTCGTTCGTTTCGAAAAGCGCATCCGGTAAACCCGCGCAACGCGTCATGGCGGAAAGTTCGGCCAAGGTGATGGCACTGATCGCGGCTGGGTCCGCAAGGCGCTGGATTGATCACACGGCGGGGCACGGGGATGTTGGTGTCGAGGAGCCCCTCGTCGGCTCAGGCGTAGGGATCGAGGTCGTCGTCGGCGAAGTCTTGGTCGCGTTCGAACCGGTCGAGGTCTATGTCCGGCACGGTGCGAGATGCGGCCGCGAACGCTGCGCGAGTGACGAACCGCGGCCCGCGAGGCAACGGGAACAACTCCGCGATCGGTTGCCCATCTCGCGTCACCGTGAACGCTTCGCCGCGTTCGACGGCGTCCATGATCTCTCTCGATCGCAGCCGCAGATCGCGGTCGTTGATGTACCGCTCTGCGGTCATGACGTCACGATAGAAGCAGTGTGCTGCCCCGTGCTACGAGCCCGCACCGACGCGAAGACCGTGAATCGGGAAGGGCCCGTCTCAGCCCTTGGCCTGGCGCTTCTGGATGTTGGCCCACTCGTCGCGCAGGCCGACGGTGCGGTGGAAGAGCATCGGCTCGCGCGGGTCGTGGGCGAAGTAGCCGAGGCGCTCGAACTGCACGACCTGGCCCGGCTCCGTCTCCGCGAGGGCGGGTTCGGCCTGCGCCTCGAGTATCTCGACGCTGTTCGGGTTGAGGTCGTCGAACGCATCGCCGGTGCGCTCGCCGGGCACCTGCGCGCTGAACAACCGGTCGTACAGCGCCACCCGCGCCGGCACCGCGTGCCGCGCCGACACCCAGTGCATCGTCGACTTCACCTTGCGCCCGTCGGGGGAGTTGCCGCCCTTGGAGGCGGGGTCGTACGTCGCGTGCACCTCGACGACCTCCCCGGCATCGTCGGTGACGACATCGGTCGCCGTGACGAAGTACGCCGAGCGCAGCCGCACCTCCTTGCCGGGGGAGAGGCGGAAGAACTTCGGCGGCGGGTCGAGCGCGAAGTCGTCGCGCTCGATCCACAGTTCGCCGGTGAACGGCACCAGACGCGTGCCGTCGTCGGGGTTCTCCGGGTTGTTGACCGTCTCGAACCACTCCACGACCGGCTCCCCGGCCTCGTCCTTGGGCCAATTGGTCAGCACAAGTTTCAGCGGCCGCAGCACCGCCATGCGTCGTTGTGATGACACATTGAGTTCGCGTCGCACGAACGACTCCAGCAGCTCGATGCTGTGCCGGGAGTTGGTGCGGGTCAGCCCGATGTAGCTGCAGAAGTCGCGAATCGCCTTGGGCGGGTAGCCGCGTCGCCGCAGACCTCGCAGCGTCGGCATGCGCGGATCGTCCCAACCGTCGACGACGCCGTCGGCGACGAGCTGCGCCAGGCGCCGCTTGGAGGTCACGGTGTGCGTCAGCTCCAGCCGCGCGAACTCGGTCTGACGCGGCTGATCACCGGGCAGCGGCAGGTGGTCCAGGTACCAGTCGTACAGCGGCCGGTGGCTGTCGAACTCCAGCGTGCACAGGCTGTGCGTCACGCCCTCGATCGCGTCGGACTGCCCGTGCGCCCAGTCGTACGTCGGGTAGATGACCCACTCGTCGCCGGTGCGGAAATGGTGTCCGCGCCGGATCCGGTACATCACCGGGTCGCGCATCTGCATGTTCTCGTGGTTCATGTCGATCTTCGCGCGCAGCACCATCGAGCCGTCCGCGAATTCGCCTGCGCGCATGCGGCGCAGCAGGTCGAGGTTCTCCTCGATGGGCCGATTCCGGTGCGGGCTCTCGACGCCCTCGCGGCCGTAGCCGCCGCGGCCGGCGGAGATCGCGTCCGGGTCCTGGTCGTCGACGTACGCCAGCCCCTCCTGCACGAGGTGCTCGGCCCAGACGTACAGCTGCTCGAAGTAGTCCGAAGCGTGCCGCGTCGGCTGCGGCGGCGTGTAGCCGAGCCACTCGATGTCGGCGGCGATGGCCTGTCCGAACTCGGACTCCTCGGTGTCGGGGTTCGTGTCGTCGAGGCGCAGGTTGCATACCCCGTCGAAGTCCGCCGCGATGCCGAAGTCGACGCAGATCGCCTTCGCGTGACCGATGTGCAGGTAGCCGTTGGGCTCCGGGGGGAACCGGGTCTGCACGCGCCCGCCGAACGTGCCCTGCTCGTTGTCGCGCCGGATGAGGTCACGGATGAAGTCGCCGGCGGGGCCGGTCGAGCTGGCGGAGGTGGGGTCGGTCATGGCCGAAACCATACCGCCCTGGCCACGGCCCCGATTTGGGCAGTTGCGGGCGCTCAGGCTAAGGTTTTCCTCGCGGATCACGGCCGTCGGCCGCGTCGCCGAGAGGCTCACGCGACAGGCCAGTGATACCCCATGGGGTATGGTGTAATTGGCAGCACGACTGATTCTGGTTCAGTTAGTCTAGGTTCGAGTCCTGGTACCCCAGCGTCGCCCACCCAGGTGCCCCGGTACCGCGTGAGCGATTAGGCGAACATCACCGCACCAGGTAGTGTTCTCCAGGCGCTCACCACAGTGAGCACCGCATGGCCCCGTTGTGTAGTGGCCTAGCACGCCGCCCTCTCAAGGCGGTAGCGCCGGTTCGAATCCGGTCGGGGCTACATCGAAAGGCCCCCTGCGCTCAGCAGGGGGCCTTTGTCGTGCTCACCGAGCCGACTCGAACCGCTCCCGCCACGACGCTGAGAGCTGCAACCACCCGGGAACATCGTCCCCAACACAACGTCCCTCAGCACAACCTCCCCGAGAACAACGTCCCTGAGAACTGCGAGTCGTGGTGAGAACTGCGGCACGGACAGCAGTTCTCACCACGACACGCAGTTCTCAGGGTGGTGGTGAGGGGGGTCGTGGGGAGGGGCGGTGGTGGTGAGGCGGTGGGGAGTGGGTCAGCGGGAGTCGGCGCCGGCGGCGGCCTGGGCCTGCTGCTGGGCGTGCGCCCGGGCGAGCACTTCGGTGAGTTTGTTGGCGCCCGCGACGACCGTCGCGGCGTGCAGCCGACCCGGCTGGCGCGAGACGCGCTCGATCGGTCCCGAGATCGACACGGCGGCGATGACCCGCCCGGCCGGGTTGCGCACCGGCGCGGAGACCGAGGCCACGCCCGGCTCCCGCTCGCCGACGCTTTGCGACCAGCCGCGTCGCCGCACCGCCGACAGCGTCGTCGCGGTGAACTCGGCGCCCTGCAGGCCGCGGTGCAGCCGATCGGGCTCCTCCCAGGCCAGCAGCACCTGCGCCGCCGACCCGGCCAGCATCGACAGCGTCGCGCCCACCGGGATCGAGTCGCGCAGCCCCATCGGCCGCTCGGCCGAGGCGACGCAGATGCGCATGTCGCCCTGGCGGCGGAACAGCTGGGCCGACTCGTTCGTGTGGTCGCGCAGCGCCCCGAGCACGGCCCCCGCAGCGGCCAGGAGGCGATCCTCGCCGGCGGCCGCCGCCAGCTCGGCCAACCGCGGCCCGAGGATGAAGCGCCCCTGCATGTCGCGCGACACGAGCCGGTGATGCTCGAGTGCCACCGCGAGCCGATGCGCCGTGGGACGGGCCAAACCGGTGCTCTGAACAAGCTGCGCGAGCGTGGACGGCCCTGCTTCTAGAGCGCTGAGCACGGTGGCGGCCTTGTCCAAGACCCCCACTCCGCTGGTGCTTTCCATGAGCGCATTCTGTCGTCTCATAGCCTGAGACGCAAGCTCGCCACATCCTGAAACTGGAGGAACCTGGCCCGAAGAATCGGGCTCCGCGGCCGCGCGCCGGCCCGCGGGTGGCGTTCGCGAGTGCGCGGCATCGCGCGGAGGAGGGACGAGGGCATGGGACGCACGCTGGCGGAGAAGGTGTGGGACGCGCACGTGGTGCGCTCCGCCGAGGGCGAGCCGGACCTGCTCTACATCGACCTGCACCTCGTGCACGAGGTGACGAGCCCGCAGGCCTTCGACGGCCTGCGCCTGGCCGGGCGCCCGCTGCGCCGCCCCGACCTCACCCTCGCCACCGAGGACCACAACGTGCCGACGACCCTCGGCCCGATCACCGACCCGACGAGCCGCACCCAGGTCGAGACGCTGCGCACCAACTGCGCCGAATTCGGCGTCAAGCTGCACTCGATGGGCGACGAACGCCAGGGCATCGTGCACATCATCGGCCCCCAGCTCGGCGTCACCCAGCCCGGCATGACGATCGTGTGTGGCGACAGCCACACCTCCACGCACGGCGCCTTCGGGGCGCTGGCCTTCGGCATCGGCACGAGCGAGGTCGAGCACGTCATGGCCACCCAGACCCTGCCGCTGCGCCCGTTCAAGACCATGGCCGTCACCGTCAACGGCACCCTCGCCGAGGGCGTGACCAGCAAGGACATCATCCTCGCCGTCATCGCCACCATCGGCACCGGAGGCGGTCAGGGCCACGTCATCGAGTACCGCGGCCCCGCCATCGAGGCCCTCTCGATGGAGGCGCGCATGACGATCTGCAACATGTCGATCGAGGCGGGCGCCCGCGCCGGAATGATCGCCCCCGACGACACGACGTTCGAGTACCTGCGCGGCCGCGAGTACGCGCCCGTCGGCGACGACTGGGACGCCGCCGTGGCCGCCTGGCGCGAGCTGCGCACCGACGACGACGCGACCTTCGACACCGAGGTCGTCATCGACGCCGACACCCTCACCCCGTTCGTCACGTGGGGTACCAACCCCGGGCAGGGCCTGCCGCTGGGCGAGTCCGTGCCCGACCCGGCCGCGCTGCCCGACTCCGAGCGCGAGAGCACGCAGCGCGCGCTCGACTACATGGGGCTGACCGCGGGCACGCCCCTGCGCGACATCGCCGTCGACGCCGTCTTCGTCGGCTCGTGCACGAACGGCCGGATCGAGGACCTGCGCACGGTCGCCGAGATCGTCCGCGGCAAGCACGTCGCCGACGGCGTGCGCATGCTCGTCGTGCCCGGCTCCATGGCCGTGCGCGAGCAGGCCGAGCGGGAGGGCCTCGACCAGGTCTTTCTCGCCGCCGGCGCCGAGTGGCGCCTGGCCGGCTGCTCGATGTGCCTGGGCATGAACCCCGACCAGCTCGCCCCCGGCGAGCGGTGCGCCTCGACGAGCAACCGCAACTTCGAGGGCCGGCAGGGCAAGGGGGGACGCACCCACCTCGTCAGCCCGCCGGTCGCCGCCGCGACGGCGATCCGCGGCCGCCTGTCCAGCCCCGCCGACCTGTGAGGTAGCCACGATGGAGCGATTCACCACCCACACCGGCGTCGGAGTGCCGCTGCGCCGCAGCAACGTCGACACCGACCAGATCATCCCGGCGGTCTACCTCAAGCGCGTCACCCGCAGCGGCTTCGAGGATGCGCTCTTCGCCGCCTGGCGTGGCGACCCGGGCTTCGTGCTCAACCAGCCCGCGTACGCACAGGGTTCTGTGCTGGTGGCCGGGCCGGACTTCGGCACCGGCTCCTCGCGCGAGCACGCCGTCTGGGCGCTGCAGAACTACGGCTTCACGGTCGTCATCTCGAGCCGGTTCGCCGACATCTTCCGCGGCAACTCCGGCAAGGCCGGGCTGCTCACCGCCCAGGTCGCCCAGGAGGACGTCGAGCTGCTGTGGAAGCTGCTCGAGGAGGAGCCGGGCACCCAGGTCACCGTCGACCTCCAGGAGCGCACGATCGCGTGCCGTGAGCACGTCGTGCCCTTCGACGTCGACGACTACATCCGCTGGCGCCTGCTCGAAGGCCTCGACGACATCTCCCTGACCCTGCGTCACGAGGCCGACATCGCGGTCTTCGAGGCAGGCCGCTCGCCGCTGCTGCCGGTCGTCGACACCGCCTCCTGACCCGGTCGCGACCCGCGGGCGGGCACTCGATCGTTTTTTCGCGGCCCCGGCCGAGACGTCACCTGCGCCTTTGCCGCCCTCGGCGGCCTCCTCGGGCTGCCTCGGGAAGCCCTGCGCACCGGTGAAATTGGCCCTTCCGGGCCCTTCGGCGTCGCCTCGACGCGAGCCTTGTCGACATCGAATTTCGGCCTCTGACCAGGCATTTCGTAGTCTCCGTGCGGTGCCCGCACCCGGGGGTGACCGCAGGGGTCCTGTGTATTCCTCTGGGCGTCATGGGTGTTCATGCCGATAGGGGGGTCGAAGCCCGGCCGGGCCGTGGCTTCACGTAGGCGCTCTACCAGCGGGTTTCCCGTCGAAACGGGTCCCCTCCGGCCCGCGGGTCGAGCACCTGTCGTCGAGGACCGCACCGGCACCGGTGCTCGTCGGCCCGCCCTGGCGGACCGACGTGTAGCGGGGCGCGGTCTGCCAACGCATCAGGCCGGCCATCCGGCTCTGGAGGGAGAGAGAAGAGTGAACAAGGCTGATCTGGTCGACGCACTCGAGGAGCGCCTGGGCGGCAAGAAGGCCGCGTCGGACGCACTGGAGGCGATCTTCGACGTCATCATTCGCGAGGTCGCTCGCGGCGGCAAGGTGGGGATCACCGGTTTCGGCACGTTCGAGCGTGTCGACCGGGCCGCGCGCACCGGACGGAACCCGCGCACCGGTGACTCGGTGCGCATCGAATCCACCGCGGTACCCAAGTTCCGCCCGGGCACCGCGTTCAAGATGTACGTCGCGGAGCCCGCGACGCTGCCCAAGGGCGTGCCGGCCGCGGCGCGCGCCGCCGCCGG
>NZ_BCNQ01000056.1 GCF_001515525.1 Piscicoccus intestinalis NBRC 104926
CGTCTCGTAGACGGCGAGCACGTCGCGCGTGACGACCGACCAGTCGTAGCGGGCGGCGGTCGAGCGGCCGATCCGGCGCAACCGGGTGCGCAGCGCGTCGTCGTCGAGCACCCGCGACACGGCCCCCGCGAGGGCCGCGGCGTCACCGGTGGCGAACAACTCCCCCGCGTCGCCGCCGGCGAGCACCCGCGCGAACGGAGCCAGATCGGAGGCGACCACCGGCGCGCCGGCGGCCATCGCCTCGACGAGCACGATCCCGAAACTCTCGCCGCCGGTGTGCGGCGCGACGTACGCGTCGACCGACGCGAGCAGCGCCCGCTTGTCGGCCTCCTCGATCGGCCCGAGCAGCTCGCAGGCGTCGGCCACCCGCGGGTCGAGGCGGGCGATCCTCTCCCGGGCCGCGGCGAGGTCACCGTGTCCGGCGACGAGCAGCCGCGTACCCGGGTGCGCGTCGAGCACCGAAGGCATCGCCTCCAGCAGCACCGGCAGGCCCTTGCGCGGCTCGTCGATGCGCCCGAGGAACGCCAGGGTCGGCCGCCCCGGGGCCCCCGACCAGTCCGGTCGCGGGCTCGCGGCGGCGAACCGGTCGACGAACACCCCGTTGGGGATGACGACCGCGTCGCCGCCGACATGCGTCGTCAGGGTCTGCCGGGCCGCCTCCGAGACGGCGATGCGTGCGTTGATCTTCTCCAGGCTCGAGCGCACGAGCGGGTAGGCGGCCTGCATCGCGCGCGACCGCACGAGGCTCGCGTGGAAGGTCGCGACGATCGGCCCGGTCGCCGCCCACAGCGCCAGCACCGACAGGCTCGGCACGAGCGGCTCGTGGATGTGCACGACGTCGAACCGGCCGTCCTCGACCCAGCGGCCGACCCGGCTCGCGGTGAGCGGCCCGAACGTCAGCCGCGCCACCGAGCCGTTGTACGGGATCGGCAGCGCCCGCCCGCAGCCGACGACGTACCCCGGCAGCGGCGTGTCCTCGTCGGCCGGAGCCAGCACGCTCACCGAGTGCCCGCGCTCCAGCAGGCTCTCGGCCAGGTCACGCACGTGGAATTGCACGCCGCCGGCGACGTCGAAGGAGTACGGGCAGACGATCCCGACGCGCACCGCTCACGCCCCCCGCGAGCCGGAACGCGCGGGCGCCCCCGCGGGCTGCGCCGGCGACACCGGCGGCACCGGCGACAGGTCCTCGACGAAGACCCGCTGCATCATGTGCCAGTCGGCGGTGTGCTCGGCGATGGCGGCGCCGAGGGTGTCGGCGCACGCCTGGGTCATGGCGGCGATCCGTTCCCGGGAGCGGATCGCCGGCCCGGGAGGCGGCACCGGCACCGCCTCGTGAAAGGTCACGACGAGCCGGTGCCCGCCGGGCCCGCCCGGCCACGGCTCGTAGTGCATGGAGACGGGCACGAGCGGGGCCCCGACGGCGAGGGCGAGCGCGGCGGGCCCGGGTGCCATCCGGGCGCGGCGGCCGGCGAAGTCGACCTCGACGCCGTGCTGGGTGAGGTCGCGGTCGGCGAGCAGCGGCACGACGCAGCCGCCGCGGGCGGTGCGGCGCACGAGGCGGCCGAAGACGTCGCCCTCGCCGGTCAGCGGCAGGATCGTCATGCCGAGGCGTTCGCGGAAACCGACGAACTCGGTGAACAGCTCCTCGGGTTCGAGGCGTTCGGCGACGGTCAGCACGGGCGCGAGCTCGCGGCAGGCCCAGGCGCCCGCGCTGTCCCAGTTGCCCATGTGCCCGAGGAAGCACACGACGGGCCGGCCGGTGTCGAGCACGGCCCGCACCGGCTCCGCCCCGACGGCGCGTACCCCGGCGACCACCTGGTCGGGGGTGCGGGCGGGCAGCCGGAACGCCTCGCACCAGTACCGCATGTACGAGCGCACGCCGGCCCGCACGAGCGCGTCGAGGGCGGCCGAGTCGGCGTCGGGGCGCACCCGCGCGTAGTTGGCCCGCATCCGGGCCACGTCGGCCCCGCCGCGGCGCACGGTGAGGTCGGCGACGAGGTCGAAGCCGCGGTAGGCCAGCGGCTCGGGCACCCGGCACAGCAGCCGCCAGCCGGCGCGGAAGACCGCGACGGTGAGCCGGTCGGCGGCGCGGCGCCGCAGGGCGGCCCACCGGGTCGGGGCCACGGCGACGCGGCTCACCAGCTCAGGCGGCCATCTCGCGGCGCACGGCGAGCATGCGCTGCCCGACGGTCACGGCGCTGGCGACCGCGAGCAGCCACAGCACGACGGTGAACACGACGTGCGGCAGATCGAACAGCCCGACGAGGAAGGTCGTCACCAGCACGACGACGAGCCGGTCGGCGCGCTCGGCGATGCCGACGTTGGCGCCGACGAAGCCCAGCCCCTCGGCCCGGGCCCGCGCGTAGCTGGTGACGAAGCCGAACACGAGGCACGCGAGCGCGCCCCAGGCCGTGGCCGCGCCGTCGGGCTGGCGGGTGAAGTAGAGCACGAGGCCGCCGAATACGCTGGCGTCGCCGAAGCGGTCGAGGGTGGAATCGAGGAACGCGCCCCAGTTGCTGGAGCGCCCCGAGACCCGGGCCATCGTGCCGTCGAGCAGGTCGGAGAACACGAAGACGGTGATGAACAGCGTCCCGGTCACCCAGTCTCCGCGCGAGAAGAAGAACAGGGCGCAGAAGCAGACACCGACGGTTCCGATGATCGTCACCGTGTCGGGGGTCAGGCCGATCCGCAGGAGGAATTTGGCCAGCGGCGTGATGAGTCGGGTGACGAACGCCCGGGCGAATTTGTTCAGCATGGTGTGCCTCAGCCTACTGACCCGCGGGCACACCGATCGCTCACCGTGGCCCGCGCGGGCGCGTCCCGGAGCCCCGACGTCGGCTCGGGCGCTGCGCGCACGCCCGTGCGCACGACGAATTCGCACGCCAGCGGCGTGCCGCGGGCAAGGACCATCGGCCTGTTTTTCGGCCGCACTCCTTGTCGGGGCGCCCGCCGGGGAGGCAGGGTGAGGCATGGCCAGACAATCGACCTCGCAGACCCCTGTCCCCAACGACGCGGACGCCATCCGGAACGTCGTGCTCGTCGGCCCGAGCGGCTCCGGGAAGACCCGGCTGTTCGACCACCTGCTGACGATCACCAGCCCCGGATACCGGGCCCCGAACCGCCCCGACGAGCGCTCCACGCAGCTCGAGATGGCGGCGGTGGCCACCGGCGACGTCGTCGTCAACCTCATCGACGCGCCGGGGTACCCCGACTTCGTCGGTGAGCTGCGGGCGGGTCTGCGAGCTGCCGACGCCGCGCTGTTCGTCATCTCGGCCGCCGACGGCATCGACGCCGCGACGCAGTCGTTGTGGCACGAGTGCGCGGGCGTCAACCTGCCGCGCGCGGTCGTCGTCACCAAGCTCGACACCCCGCGGGCCGACTACGACGCCACCGTCGCCCAGGCGCAGGAGGTCTTCGGCGAGGGCGTCATGCCGCTCGGTGTGCCGGTCGTCACCGACGGGCGCCTGGCGCAGATCGTCGACCTCGTGCTCGGCGAGGTGCACGACTACACCGGCGGCGAGCGCGTCGTGCGCCCCACCGGCGAGGAGCACATCGCGTTCTTCGACACCTACCACGCCCCGCTGCTCGAGGGCATTATCCAGGAGGCCGAGGACGACAGCCTCCTCGATCGCTACCTCGGCGGTGAGGAGGTCGGTTTCGAGATCGTCGAGGCGGCGCTGCTGGAGGCGGTCGCGCGCGGCTCGTTCCACCCGGTGATCCCCGCCTCCGTCGACACCGGCGCCGGCATGGACGTCGTGCTGCACCTCATCGAGGCGGCCTTCCCGCCGCCGCGGATGCGCCCGATGCCGGTCGCCTACACCGTCTCCGGTGCGGCGGGGCCGCAGCTGAGCAGCGATCCTGCGGGACCGCTGGTCGCCGAGGTGGTGCGCACGACGAACGACCCCTATGTCGGGCACGTCGCGCTGGTGCGGGTGTTCTCCGGCACGCTGACCGCCGACACCACCGTGCACGTCTCCGGGCACCTGGGCAGCTTCCTCGGGCACGCCGTCGAGGGCCACGACGACCACGACGACGACGTGCGAGTCGGGCCGCTGTCGTCCCCGCTGGGCAGCGAGCTGCGCCCGAAGGAGTCGGCGATCGCCGGCGACCTGGCCGTCGTCTCCAAGCTGCCGGCCGCGCAGACCTCGGACACCATCAGCGACAAGGACAACCCGCTGGTCGTCGAGCCGTGGACGATGCCGCAGGCGCTGCTGCCCGCGGCGATCAAGGCGGCGACCCGGGCCGACGAGGACAAGCTGCCGGGCGCGCTGCAGCGGCTCGCGGGCGCCGACCCGAGCCTGCGGGTCGAGCACAACGCCGAGACCTCCCAGGTCGTGCTGTGGACGATGGGTCCGACCCACCTCGAACTCGTCATGACCCGGCTCAAGGACGCGTTCAACGTCTCGGTCGAGGAGCAGGAGCTGCGGATCCCGTTGCGCGAGACGTTCACCGGCTCCGGCACCGGCAAGGGCCGGCACGTCAAGCAGAGCGGCGGGCACGGGCAGTACGCCGTGTGCGACATCACCGTGGAGCCGCTGGAGCGCGGCGCCGGCTTCGAGTTCGTCGACAAGGTCGTGGGCGGCGCGGTGCCGCGCCAGTTCATCCCCAGCGTCGAGAAGGGCGTGCGCGCCCAGCTCGACAAGGGCACGCTGACCGACTACCCGATGGTCGACGTGCGCGTCACGCTCTTCGACGGCAAGGCCCACTCGGTCGACTCCTCCGACGCGGCCTTCCAGACCGCGGGCGCCCTCGCGCTCAAGGAGGCCGCCGGAGCCGGTGGGGTCACCTTGCTGGAGCCGGTCGACCTGCTCGAGGTGCGGGTCTCCGACGACTACGTCGGCGCGGTGATGACCGACATGCAGGGCCGCCGCGGCCGCATCCAGGGCAGCGAGCCCGCCGACCAGGAGGGCTTCTCGGTGGTGCGCGGCGAGGTGCCGCAGCTGGAGCTGTCGCGCTACGCCATCGACCTGCGCTCGCTGTCGCACGGCTCCGGCTCGTTCACCCGCACGTTCGCCGGCTACGAGCAGATGCCGCACCGCCTCGCCGAGGAGCACCTCGTCAAGGCCTGAACCGACCGCCGTGTGCCGGGTCGATCGGCGCCCGTCGACACATAGCGCGCCCGCATCGGCACCCCGCCGATGCGGGCGCGTTCCCACGTGTGGTCGCGGACCGGCGGGGCCTGTGAAATCGCCGGAATCCCGTGGCGTACCACATAACTTCCCCGCATTGGACGCTCGACCTACTCTGTGCGCATGGGACGCCACACCGCTCCGCCGGACATCGTTCGCCGCCGGCGGCGCATCGCCGCCGCGTCGGGCGTCGTCCTCCTCGTCGCCGTCGCCAGTTACGGCGCCGTGTGGGCTCTCGGAGACGGGGAGAACACCACCGACGCGAGCCCGAGCAGCGCCTCGGCGACCACGCCCGCCGCGGCCCCGGAGTGCCTCGCCGCGACGGTCGCGGCTCCGGGCGACATCCTGCCGGTCGTGCAGGAGCGGGCCGCGACGGTGACCGGAGACGGCGGCTGCCGGCTGCTGGCCGTCACCGAGGGCACCGCGACGACGGTCGCCAACACCGTCGGCTCCGACGGCGCGGCGCAGGCGTGGGTGTCGGACTCCCCCGCGTGGCTGGCGCAGATGGCCCCTGCGCTGAAGGCCAAGAAGGTCGCCTCCAGCACCGGCGAGGTGTTCGCGACGAGCCCGGTCGTGCTCGCCGTGCCGGCCGGGATCGCGGGGCCGATGAACACCGGGGTGCGCCCGTGGATGACGGCCCTGTCGGTCATGCCGCTGGCCAGCGCCTCGCCGTCGGCGAACACCGCCTCCGGGCTGGCATTCGTGGCGGTCTGGCAGCAGCTGCGCAACAACCCGGTGGCCGGCGCCGCGATGGGGGATGCGTTCTTCCGGATCATCCGCGAATCCCCTTCCCAGGACGAGCTGCTCGCGCAGAACGGCACCCGGGTCAAGGCGTTTCCCGCCTCCGAGCAGCAGCTCGCGGCGCTGACCGCGCAGGGCAAGGCCGTCGCGATGCGGGCGATGGTGCCCGCCGAGGGCACCCCCTCGCTGGAGTACGCGCTGACGCGGTTCGGCACGCTCGACGAGCCCGCGGCCGGCGCGCTGGACCGCCTCGACGCCGCCCTGCGCGACGAGGCCGGGGCGGCGGCGTTGAAGGAGGCCGGTTTCCGGGTCGGCGGCCAGCGCGGCGTGGAGGTCGGCGACGTGCCGGCGGAACCGACGTCGGTGCAGGTCGACGCCTCGGAGTTCACCCAGATCGTGCGCGACTGGACCTACGTCAACCGCGACCTGCGGCTGCTCATGGCCGTCGACGTCTCCGGCTCGATGCTCGCCAAGGCCGGCGAGACCCGCCGCATCGACCTCGCGGTCACCGCGGTGCAGGAGGCCGTCAAGCTCATGCAGCCGACCTCCGACGCGGGCCTGTGGGTGTTCTCCACGGCGCAGCGGGGCCGGCTCGACTACCGGCTCGTCACCCCGGTGCGGCCCATCGGCGAGGTCGCCACCTCGTCGTCGCACGCGGCCACCCTCGTGCGCGACGCCGCCCGGATGCCCACCTTCATCAGCGGCGACACGGGCCTGAACGACACGATCTTCGCGGCGTTCTCGACGATGCAGCGCAGCTACGAGCCGGACCGCGACAACCTCGTCGTCGTGCTCACCGACGGGCGCAACGACGACTCCACCGGCGGCCTGAGCACCGACCAGCTCATCGCGCGCCTCAAGGCGGCCGCCGACCCGCAGCGGCCCGTGCGCGTCATCGTCGTCGGCATGGGCACGAAGGAGGACCAGGCCGTGATGACCCGCGTCACCGGCCAGGTCGGCGGACGCGCCTACTACGTCACCGACCCCGCCCAGATCCCCGCCGCGTTCGCCAACGCCATCTGGACCATCAACCGGCCCGCGGGCTGAGGCGGTTCGCGGGCCCGCGCCGGAGCCGGGGCTGAACCGGAGCCGGAGACCGGCCTCCTGCGCGCCCGGTTCGGTTCAGCTCGGCCAGTTCTCGACGAGCTGGAGCCGGGCGTCCTCCAGCAGCACGGGCAGCGCCTTGGTCTGCCCGATGATCGGCAGGAAGTTCGCGTCGCCGCCCCAGCGGGGCACGACGTGCTGGTGCAGGTGGGCGGCCACCCCGGCTCCGGCGACGGCGCCCTGGTTCATGCCGATGTTGAAGCCCATCGGGTTGCTGCCCTCCCGCAGCGCGATGAGCGCGGCCTTCGTCAGCGCGGTGAACTCCTGCGTCTCCGCGTCGGTGAGGTCGAGGTAGAGCGGCACGTGCCGGTACGGGCAGATGAGCAGGTGCCCGGGGTTGTACGGGAAGAGGTTCATGACGACGAAGCACAGCTGCCCGCGGTGCACGATGAGCCCCTCGGCGTCGGGCTTGCCGGGCGCCGCGCAGAACGGGCAGCCGCCTCCGGGGTTCGGGTCGGGTCGCTCGCCGCGCACGTACGCCATGCGGTGCGGGGTCCACAGCCGTTCGAAACCGTCGTCGACCCCGGCGAAGTCGCCGACGCTCTCGAGCCGGAGGCCGTCACCCCCGTCTCGCCCGTCAGCGCCCTCCCGGCTGTGGCTCGGCCCGCCGGCCCGTGCGGGGTTCTCCCCGGGCTCCCCAGTCATGACCCGATCCTAGGACGAGGGCGCGGGCCGACTGGACAGCGCGGCGCGCGACGTGTTGGCTGACGCACGTGACGAACCCAGAGACCGCCCCGCTGACGGGAGAATTCGCCGAGCCGGTGACCGGCTGGGTGGCCGACCAGCTCGCCGCCATCGACGCCGCCGGCACCACGGAGGCCGCCGACGTGCAGGGCATGCGCGTCGTCGTCTACACGGTGCAGGGCAAGCGGTCCGGGCTGCTGCGGCGGGTGCCGCTCATGCGGGTCACCGACGGCACGAACTACGCCGCGGTCGCCTCCAAGGGCGGCGACCCCAAGCACCCCGCCTGGTACCACTCGATGCTCGCCAACCCCCGGGTCGACCTGCAGGACGGCACGACGACGAAGGGCTATGTCGTGCGCGAGCTCTCGGGGCAGGAGCGGGCGCAGTGGTGGGAGCGCTGCGTGGCCGCCTTCCCGCCCTACGCCGAGTACCAGACCAAGACCGACCGGGAGATCCCGGTGCTGCTCGCGGAGCCGCTCGTCACGACGTGACGGCTCACGCGGGGGTCCGCGGGCCGGTGACCGCCTCCGGCAGCACCGGTTTGGAGCGGCTCAGGCGGATCACGCCGAGCAGCAGCAACGTCAGCCCCACGACCTCCAGCACGACCTCGGCGGGCGTCGCGTGCAGCCGCTCGTCGAAGACCGTGCGGCCCACGACGATGCTGAACAGCGGGTCGAGGGAGGCGATGACCGGCAGCACGACGTGCAGCGGCGCCATCGCGAACACGTGCTGGTTGAGCACTAGCCCCGCCGCGGCGACGACGAGCAGCACCCACAGCTGCCACGAGACGAACAGTTCGCCCACGCCCTCGCGGCCGTAGATGCGGGTGCACGAGGTGATGAGCGCGGCGGTCGAGGCGTAGATCGCGGCGACCCCGGCGGCCAGCGTGCGGGCGCGCACCGTGACCCGGGCGCGGCGGGTGGCCACGACCCCCACCACCATCGCGGCGAGCGCGGCCCCGGCGAGCGCGATCCCGATACCGCGCCGGCCCGCCTCCAGGCCGCCGTCGGGGTGGGTCGCGCCGGACGCGACGAGAAAGAGCACGAGTCCGACGACGAGCGTTGCGGCCCAGCCGAGTTCGGCGCGCGTCATGCGGGTGCGGGCGACCGCGTGGTTGAGCACGAGGCTGACGACGAGCGCGAGGGTGAGGATCGGCTGCACGGTCGAGAGGGTGCCGTAGCGCAGCGCGAGCACCTGGAAGCCGACCGCGCCGGCGTCCACGACCATCGCCAGGAGGAACAGCGGATGCCCGAGCATCTGCTCGAGCACGTGCGGCAGCCGGCCGCCGAACACCGTGTGCACCGGTCGGTTGGCGCTGACGTGCTTGAGCACCGTCGAGCCGGCGGCGCACAGCGTCGAGGCGAGCGCGAGGCAGACGACGAGGATCACGCCGCGCCCCCGCGCCCGGCGCCCACGTGCGTCACTCGCCGGGCGCGGTGGTCACCTGCGCCTTGGTGCGGATCGCCGCGGTGATCTCCTCGAGCGCCTCCTCGATCGGCACGCCGTTGCGCTGGCTGCCGTCGCGGTAGCGGAAGCTCACCGCGCCCGCGGAGCGGTCGTCCTCGCCCGCGATGAGCACGTACGGCACCTTCGACTTGCTCGCCGTGCGGATCTTCTTGGGGAAGCGGTCGTCGGAGCCGTCGACCTCGACGCGCACCCCTGCGGCCCGCAGGCTCGCGGCGACGTCCTCGAGGTACTCGCGGTACTCGTCGGCCACCGGGATGCACGTGACCTGCACCGGAGCCAGCCACACCGGGAACGCGCCCGCGTAGTGCTCGACGAGCACGCCCATGAACCGCTCGATCGAGCCGAACTTCGCCGAGTGGATCATCACCGGACGCTGCCGGGAACCGTCGGGAGCCTGGAACTCCAGCTCGAAGCGCTCTGGCTGGTTGAAGTCGTACTGGATCGTGCTCATCTGCCAGGACCGGCCGATCGCGTCGCGGGCCTGCACGCTGACCTTCGGGCCGTAGTACGCCGCGCCGCCGGGGTCGGGCACGAGCTCCAGACCGGTCGAGGTGCACGCCTCTTCGAGGATGCGGGTGGCCTCGTCCCAGTCCTCCTGCGAGCCGATGAACTTGTCGGAGTCGGGGTCGCGGGTGCTCAGCTCGAGGTAGAAGTCGTCGAGGCCGAAGTCGCGCAGCAGGCTGAGCACGAAGTTCAGCAGGTGCTTGATCTCGTCGCCGGCCTGCTCGGGCATGACGTAGGAGTGGCTGTCGTCCTGCGTGAACCCGCGCAGCCGGGTCAGGCCGTGGATGACGCCGGACTTCTCGTAGCGGTACACCGAGCCGAACTCGAACAGCCGCATCGGCAGCTCGCGGTAGGAGCGGCCGCGGCTGCGGTAGATGAGGTTGTGCATCGGGCAGTTCATCGCCTTGAGGCGGTACTCCTGCCCGGCGCGGGTGATCTCACCGGCGGCGTTGCGTTCCTCGTCGACGTGCAGCGGCGGGAACATCGTGTCGGCGTAGTACGGCAGGTGCCCGGAGGTGTGGAACAGCCCGTCCTTGGAGATGTGCGGGGTGCCGACGTAGTCGAAGCCCTCCTCGATGTGCCGGCGCCGCACGTAGTCCTCCATCTCCCGCTTGATGACCCCGCCCTTGGGGTGGAAGACGGGCAGGCCGGAGCCGAGCTCGTCGGGGAAGGAGTACAGGTCGAGTTCGGTGCCGAGCTTGCGGTGGTCGCGCTTCTCGGCCTCGGCGAGCCGATCGAGGTAGGCGCGCAGCTCGTCCTTGCTCGGCCACGCGGTGCCGTACAGCCGCTGCAGCTGCGGGTTCTTCTGGTCGCCGCGCCAGTAGGCCGCCGAGCTGCGCATGAGCTTGAACGCGTTGCCGAGCAGCTTCGTGGTCGGGATGTGCGGGCCGCGGCACAGGTCGCCCCACGCCACCGACCCGTCTCGGCGCACGTTGTCGTAGATCGTCAGCTCACCGGCTCCGACCTCGACGCCCGCGCCGGCCTCCTTGTCGTCGTGACTGAGCCCGCCCTTGAGGCCGATGAGCTCGCACTTGAACGGCTCACCGGCGAGCTCCTCGAGCGCCTCGCCCTCGGAGACGACGCGGCGGCGGAAGGTCTGGCCCTCGTTGACGATCTTGAGCATGGCCTTCTCGAGGGCCTTGAAGCTCTCGGGCGTGAACGGCTCGGCGAGCTCGAAGTCGTAGTACCAACCGTCGGTGATCGGCGGGCCGATACCGAGCTTGGCGTCGGGGTTGAGCTGCTGCACGGCCTGGGCCGCGACGTGGGCGCAGGAGTGGCGCAGCACCGCCAGGCCGTCCGGGGAGTCGATGTCGACGGCCTCGACGCTCTGCCCGTCGGCGAGTTCGCGGGCCAGGTCGACGAGCTCGCCGTCGACCCGCGCCACGACGACCCGCTTGTCGTCCGCGAACAGGTCGGCGGCCGTCGTGCCCGCCGCGACCGATCGCTGTTCTCCGGCGACGGCGACGGTGATCTGGGCAGACACGGTGAACTCCAATCGGTCGGGTGCTCTGTGCCGGGTGGCCTCGGGATGCCCGGGGGACGGCCTGGGTGGCCTCGGGTGGTCCCACCGCAGGCGAACCGGCTCCCGACACAGATGGGGGCCGTGCATTCGGCCCACCGACGATGGTATCCGCCGCCCCCCAAATCGCCGAAGGCCGCCCTTTCGGTCGAGGGCTCGTGTTCAGGTACGAGCCTTCAGGTACGAGCCCCCCGACCGAAGGCCGGCTTCCACACTCGGCCGAAGGCTGCCCTTTCGGTCGAGGGCCAGGGTTACAGCACGAGCCCTCGACCGAAAGGGCAGCCTTCGGCCGGGTGGTGACGGGGGGGTTCAGTCTGCGGGCGGGGCCGGGTGGAGGCGGTCGCCGACCGCCACCGCGCCGGGCTTGGCGACGACGGCGTAGACGCCGGGGCAGTTCGTCGGCTTCTCGCTGATGTACAACACGGCGGAGCCGACGCGCGCGCGGCTGCCGACGAGCGCGGTCAGCGCCTCCGGGTCGGCGGCCAGGAAGATGTTTGCGCGGGTCGTCTCGGGGGTCTCGTCGCCGGCGACGACGTGCACGGGGCGCTTCTTGCGCCGGTCGCCCGCCAGGCCCGCCTCCTCGATCTCGGTGCGCTCGAGCCGCCGGCCCGGCTCGTCCTTGACCGGATAGATCGCCAGTTCCCGCACGGTCAGGCCCAGTTCGGCCATGGTCGCTCTCCTTCGTCACGCCGGCCCCGTCGGGCGCGACGGCGGCTGGTACCAGCCTGCCAGCGATGCCTACAGTGGGCACGTGCCGCCCACCCGCGGGCCCGCCGGCCCGGCCACCGCGCTCGATGCGGCGCTGCCCCTGCTGGCCTGCCCGCAGTGCACCGCGCCCCTGCGCCGGGAGCCCGAGGCGCCCGTGCGCTGCGAGCGCGGGCACAGCTTCGACGTCGCCCGGCAGGGGTACCTCAGCCTGCTGACCGGCAAGGGCACCAAGGGGCTGCACGCGGACGACGCCGACATGGTCGCCTCCCGCGAACGGGTCCAGTCGGCCGGGCTGTTCGACCCCGTCACCGAGGCGCTGACCCGCGAGCTCGCCCGGGCGCTGCCCGGCGCTGCGCGCACCCTCGTCGACCTCGGCGGCGGCACCGGCCACTACGCGGCCGCCTGCCTGCAGGCTCCTGACCTCGCGCTCGATGTCGCCGTGAGCCTCGACCTTTCGCGCTACGCGGCGCGCCGGGCCGCCCGGGCGCACCCGCGGCTGGCGAGCGTCGTCGCCGACGCGTGGGCCCGTCTCCCCCTGGGAGACGGGGTGGCCGGCGCGGCCCTGTGCGTGTTCGCCCCGCGCAACCCGGCCGAGCTGGCCCGCGTGCTCGCGCCGGGCGGGGTGCTCGCGATCGTCACGCCGCGGCCGGGGCACCTGGCCGGGCTGGGAGCGGATGACCCGTCGGTGCGCATCGACCCGGACAAGGAGTCGCGCCTGGCCGCCCAGCTCACGGGGTGGCGCACGCTGTCTCGCCTGCCGGTCGAAGCGCCGCTCGACGTCGACGGCGCCCTCGCCGCGGACCTGCTGCTCATGGGCCCCGCCGCCTGGCACGTCGACCGCGCCTCCGAGCGCGAGCGGCTCGGCGCCCGGCCGCGGGTGCGCACGACCCTGGTCGTCGACCTCACGCTCGTCACCCCCGCGGTGGGGGCCGGATCCGCGACCGACGCTCGTGCACCCGACCCCGGCGCCGCGACGGGCCACGAGATCCGGGCGGGCGCCGCGACCGCGCCGAACACCGGTTCCAGGGCGGCCACCACCCCGCAGGGCCCCGGTACCGCGCCAAGCACCGACTCGAATCGCCGCGGATGACCGAGCACCCCGATCTCATCCGCCTCGCGGCCCGCACGCGCAACGCGCTGGCCGATGCGGTGAGCACGGTCTTCGACCCGCTGCTGCTCGTCGGCGTGCTGCTGCTGGCGGTCGGCGCGGTCTCGCCCCCGACGCCTTGGATCGGCGCCGCCTGGGCCCTGGCCGCGATCGCCGGCTGCGCCCTCGGCCCGGAGGCGGTGCTGCGCCTGCTCGTGCGCACCGGCCGGGTGCGCGACCGTCAGCTGGTCATGCGCGAACAGCGGCACACGCCAATGCTCGTCGCCGCCGTGTGCGTGGTGCTGACCCTCGCGGCGCTGATCCTGCTCGGCGCCCCGGACCGCCTCGTCGCGCTCGTCGTGACGATCCTCGTCGGGCTGTGCGTCATGGCGGTGGTCACTCGCTGGTGGAAGGCGAGCGTGCACGCCGCCGTCGCCGCGACCTGCGCGACGGTGACGGCGTTCGTGTTCGGACCGGTCAGCCTCCTCGGCACCGTGCCCGTCGTCGCCGCCGTCGGCTGGGCCCGCGTGCGGGCGGGCCGGCACAGCCTCCCCCAGATCCTCGCCGGCGCCGCCCTCGGCGCCCTGACCACCACCCTCGTCTTCCCCGCCTTCCTCCCCTGACGTCCCTCGAAACTGCGTGTCGTGATCAGGACTGCAATCCGTGCCGCAGTCCTCACCACGACACGCAGTTTTCGCGGTCGTCGGAGCGCGCTCGATCTCGGGCCCACTGCGAACGAACGCGCAGCCTGGGCGCGAACGGATCAGTCTCCGAAACGCTTCTGTGCCGCCTGGCGAGTCACATCGAGGGCGGCGCCGATGACAGTCCAAGAGTCGCCGGCAGAGCGGGCCGCCCGAACCGCCTCGCGCAGTTCGCGCTCTGCGGCCTCAACTCCAGCGCGTGCGGCGATGACCCTGCGCAGTGATGCCGCATCACGTGCCGGGTGGGTCGCTGGGTCGAGTTGATCCAGCCCGGTGACGACGCTTTCCGCTCTTGTCTTTGTCATCTCGATCACCTCACCTCAGATAGTCGAAGAACTTCGCCCGAAGCCGATCCGCGTGAATGACTCGGCTGGGAGATGCGACCGGAACCAGTACGAGTTCAAGCATGAAGCCGTGGCGATCTGGCCCGATAACCAGGAGCCTGTCTTCACCGTCGTATTCATACTCGACGTAACGGATCGCACTATTCCACGCGTGCTGGATGTCCTGCTCATCAATGCCGTGCTTCAGCGCCGACGGCAGTATGTCCACTTGACGACCATATATGGCATCCATCGCCACTGTCAACTCGTAGTTGACAGTGGCGATGGATGTACTCACAGTTGGTGACCGCCCGAATGGGCCCCCGCGCCCCCGGTTAGCCTGGCGAGGCAGGACCGACCGACAGGAGTCAGAGTGAAGCTCTCCCAGCGCGCCAAAGCGGTGGAGCCGTTCTACGCGATGTCGTTCGGGGCGCAGGCCGCGGCGCTGGAGGCGCAGGGCCACGACGTCGTCAAGCTGAGCATCGGGGAGCCGAGTTTCGGTGCCCCGGAGGCGGTCCGGGCGGCGATGCGGGAGGCGATGGACGGCCGGCCGCACCCGTACACGGTGGCGATGGGCCGCCCCGACCTGCGCGAGGCGATCGCCGGGTTCTACGCCGACCGGCACGGCGTGCAGCTCGACCCGGCGCGCATCGCGATCACCGCGGGCGCCTCCGCGGCGCTCATGCTCGTGCTCGCCGCGACGACCGACCCCGGCGACGAGGTGGTCATGGCCGACCCCTCCTACCCGTGCAACCGCCAGATGGTCGCGGCCTTCGGCGGGCGCGTCGCCGCCGTGCCGACGACCGCGCAGACCCGCTACCAACTCGACGTCGCCGGCGTCGAAAAGGCTTGGAGCACACGCACGTCCGCGGTCATGATCGCGACCCCGTCGAACCCGACCGGCACGTCGATCCCGTTCGCGGAGCTCGTAGCCGTCAGCGAACTGGCCCGCGACCGCGGGGCGTGGCGCATCGTCGACGAGATCTACCTCAACCTCGCCGACCCGGCTCCGGACGGCACCCCGGCCCGCACGATCCTGGGCGCCGATCCGCACGCGGTCGTCATCAACAGCTTTTCGAAGTACTTCGGTATGACCGGCTGGCGGCTCGGTTGGTGCGTGCTGCCCCCGGGGCTCGCGCAGGCCGTGGAGCGCATGGAGATGAACTACTACATCTGCGCGTCGGCGCCCGCCCAGGAGGCCGCGCTCGCGTGCTTCGCCCCCGAGGTCATCGCTGAATGCGACGACCGCCGCCTCGAACTCCTCGCCCGCCGCGAGATCGTGCTCGACGGACTCACGCGCATCGGGCTGCCGGTGCCGGTGCCGCCCGACGGGGCGTTCTACGTGTACTTCGACGTGACCGGCACCGGCCTGGACTCGTGGGAGTTCTGCCGCCGCGCGCTCCAGGAGGCGCACGTCGCGCTGACCCCCGGCCGCGACTTCGGAGCCGGTACGGCCGACACCCACGTGCGGCTCTCGTACGCCCCGTCCCGCGCGGAGCTGACCGAGGGCATCGAGCGCCTCGGCGCCTTCGTCGCCGGACTGGACCGACCCTGACCGCGATGAGCCCCGAAAGGCGTTGACCGGGTGACGATCTCGACGCTGGCGTGGGTCACCTGCCGCGAGGCCCGCGGCCTTGACGAGGACGAGGACCTGGCGCTGGCGGCGCTGGCCCGCCGGGGAGTCACGGTTGACGTGGTGGATTGGGACGACCCGGACGTCGAGTGGTCGACCTACGACCGGGTGGCGCTGCGCTCGGCGTGGGACTACGCCGAGCGGCTGCCGCAGTTCGTGGAGTGGCTGACCCGGGTGGACGCGACCACCGACCTCATCAACCCGTTGCCGGCGGTGCTGTGGAGCCTGGACAAGCAGTACCTGCGCGCGCTCGACGACGCCGGGGTGCCCATCACCCCAACCGATTTCGTCTCCCCCGGCAGGGCACCCGTCTTCCCGCCCGGCAAGTTCATCGTCAAGCCGGCCGTCGGAGCCGGGAGCCGCGGCGCCTCGTCGTACGGCCCCACCCAGCACGACGCCGCCGCGGTGCACGTCCACCGTCTCCACGAGGCCGGCCAGACGGTGCTCGTCCAGCCCTTCGTCGCCTCGGTGGCCAGTGACGGGGAGTTGCCGCTGGTCTTCCTGAGCGGAAAGTTCAGCCACGCGGCGAGCAAGCGGGTCACGGTGCCCGAGGCGGGTGAGATCGGCGAGCTGTTCGCGGCCGAGACCAACGCGGCGCACACCGCGACGGCCGAACAGATCGGGGTCGCCCGCGCGGCGATGGACGTCGTCACTCAGCGATTCGGGCCCCTGCCCTACGGCCGCGTCGACCTCATGCGCGCGGACGACGGCACCTCGCAGGTGCTGGAGATCGAGCTGGTCGAACCGTCGCTGTTCCTGCCGTACGCCGACGACGGGGCCGCCGACCGACTCGCGACCGCGCTCACCGGCTGAGCCGGGCCCGCGGAGCACCTGCGGGAGACTCGACGGGTGGACCACCAGACGTTCCCCCTGCAAGACCGAGCCCGCGAGACCGCCCGGGCGCTACCCGGTGTGACGGAGGGCTACCCGTTCACCGACACGCTGCAGGTCTTCAAGGTCGCCGGACGGGTCTTCCTCATCGTGACCGAGGACCCGGACCAGCCGTTCATCACGTCAAGGCGGAGCCCGCGGACGTCGAGGCACTGGTTGCCGAGCACGCCAGCGTGCAACCGGGCCGCTACCTGAACAAGCGGCACTGGATCACGGCGAGGCCGGGGGCCGACATCACCCTCGACCTCGTGCAGGCCCTCGTCCAGGACTCCTACGACCTCGTCGTGGAGACCCTGCCGGCCCGCGACCGAACGACTGGCCGGCCGCTGCCTACCTGACCGCCGCCGGTTCGTCTTCGACGTGCTCGACCCCCCCGCCAGGTCGACCAGCTGGCGGCTATCGCAGCGGCGATGCTCACTCGTCTCGATCCGCACGGGCGCATGGCTGCGAACGCCCGCCCGAAGCCGTCCGACTCGGTTCAACCGAGCGAGCACACGGAGACGCCTTGACGCCGCAGGATGCAGGGGCGCTCGTCACGAATCTTCTGGGCGGACGTAGCGCCGACATCGAAGCCGCCATTGAGGACTACTACGGCCGCATCCAGATTCCCGAGCACGTCGTCACGGCACTGCGGGAGCTGATCCGCCGCATTGCCGCTGTGCCGGAGGGTATGAGTCCCTACGTGGTGCGGATTGGGACGAGTGCCGCGCCGGTGGGCTGTGGCGTCCGTTCGGCACGTTCCCGTTCGATCTGGTATCGGGCTTTGCGACTGTGGTCGGACTCCAGCCCACTCATCCAACTGATAACCGACAGTGGCAGTGAGACGGCCGCGAGGACGATCGCGAAGACCGTCGCGCACACTCCGAGCCCGACGCGATAGGCCACGACTGCCACCGGCCAGCACACCAGCTTGACCAGCTCGTCGAGTCCGTACCGGCTCGTGATCAGGTACAGCACAGCCGCGGCGAGCAATCCGCCGATCGTCCATGCCGCCACCGACACCGCCGCCTGTTCCCAGCGCTGGAGTGTCGAGGTGATGTCACCCTGCTGCGCTGCGACGAGCAACAGGACCCAGGTCGTGGACGCCGCCGGTGAGCCAAGGAGGCGAAACGGCTTGTAGCCGAACATCTGATTATCGTCGTGACGGCTACGCCAGAGCGGAACGATCACCATGCCAGCCACGAGCAACTGGACAGCCGACAACGCGATCGACTGCACTGTTGGGCTGCTCTCTGCCAGCATCGGTGGTGCGTTGGTGCTGAACCAGTTCGCGACGGGGGTGACTCCAAGCCAGTGAGCGACCGTCGCGAGGGAGTCTGACGGCCGCTTCCCGCTGGCCAGTGCGATCACCACGAGCGCTGCAGAGATTCCCGTGACGAGCTGATATAGCAGGTCCCGGTTGTCTCGCCAGTTTTTGATCGTCTCCGGGATGGCTTTGATTGCTCCGAGCATGGTCTCCTCCGTCCGCTCCGGCACGCCTCCACCATCGCATCAGGCACTGACATGTCCCGGCCCAACGTGCGCACCTTCAAGACACGCCACGGCCTCCTGGGCTCCGAACAAGAGCGCTTCGCGCGGCGGCTCGCGGACACCGACGTGGACGCTATGCGAACAGCCCGCGCGCAGGGCGCGAGTGTGACCGCGCTGGCGCGCCGATTCGGGTTCACCGGGTCGAGATGTGGGCGAAGACAGGTGACGCCCACAACCGACGGCGTGGGAGTTGAGCATCCATCGCGGACGGGAGAATGAGACCATGCCTAGCTGGGATGAGCAGATCGCGCTGTTTTGGACAACGGCCGATGATGCGCGCCCTGACGAGACCGTGGGCGCGATGCGAGAGCTGGTCGCGCAGCGCCCGGCCGATGACCCTGATGCGCTCTACGAATGGGCATCCGTCCATGACTATCTCGGCATGGAAACCGAAGCGATTCCGCTCTACCAGACGGCTCTCGACCACGGTCTGACCGGAGACCGCAGACCCCAAGCGATCATCCAGCTCGCCAGTTCGCTGCGGAACATCGGTGATCCCCGAGCCGCGATCGACCTCCTACGCGCGCACCCCAACGACCAGGTCACCGGCGACGCTTCCCAAGCTTTCCTCGCCCTCGCGCTCCGAGACGCCGGGCACCCCGACGAAGCACTCCGCGTCGCGCTCGTCACACTCGCCCGCACGCTCCCGCTGTACCAGGGAGCCGTCAAGAACTACGCGCAAGACCTGGCCGACTCGCCGCAGAACGATCCGCTCGAAGTGCCCACCATTTGCACGGAGCACGTCACCCTGCGCCCTTGGCGCTCGGACGATGTTGACGCCGTCATCGATGCATCTTCGGACCCGCACATCCCCAACATCACGACGGTTCCGAAGAATGCTACGCAGGAGTCGGCCCAAGCCTTTATCGAGCGACAGTACGAGCGCGCCATCACCGGCGCTGGCTACTCATTCGCTGTTGAAGCCAACTCGGAATGCGTCGGCTTCATCGGAGTCTGGCTCCGCGACTTCGATGAGGGCCGAGTGACTCTCGGCTACTGGACTCGACCCGGTGCCAGAGGAAGAGGGCATGCCACGGCTGCGCTCTCCGCAGCAACGGCCTGGGCGTTTGAGACTCTGCAACCACCGCGTCTTCAGCTCTACATCGAACCCTGGAATGCGGGGTCCTGGCGAGCTGCCGAGCGAGTGGGATTTGAGCGGGAAGGTCTGCTTCGTTCCTGGCAACTCGTCGGTCACGAGCGTCGAGATATGTACATGTATGGAATGACGCAAGCCGCGTACACCTCAGCGAATATCTGACCCTGGGCAACACATCACGTGCCGCCCAGGGTTGAGCCGTCTCGGTTCGGCTCGATGTGGGTGACATGCGATCATGCGTGTCGCGCAGTCGCCGTGCTCGTTCATCGGCAAGCCATCGAGTCTGTTCCTACCGCTGCCCGCTTCGCCTCGATCTGCACGGCGGCTTCCGCGGGGTGAGCGCGCGAAGTTCTTCGGCTTCGTTGCGGGCGGCGGCTTGCGAACGGGCATCGCGGGTTCACGCTCGGGGCGGATGAACTCGCTCGCATCGGGTCGCGGCGCACTCGTTCGGCTCCCAGCTCTTGCGCGAGTAGCGTGAGGCGTTCGCGGTCGTGCCGGTCTTTGAGAGCCGTCTGCTCGGTCTGTGCGGCGGGGAGGCCACGGGCGGCGGCGAGCACGCGCGGGTCGGCTTCCGCGTGCCGCTCCGCTTGGCGTGTCGCCCACTCGGCATCACGATCAGCGACGCCCTACCGCGACCTCGCCGCCCTAGTCGATGCCGCATTCGACGCGCGCATGGGGCAGGGCGCGACCACGAGATAGCCGACCTCATGGCCAACCGCGGCTAGCTCGAATCCGAGAGCGACAAGCTGCCCTCGGCGCACTTCGCCGACGCCATCGACCTGCCCACGTTGAAGCGGCATCAGGATCGCCACCGGACGGGCCTGGCGGACGTGAACCGCAGGCTCGCGGAACACGAGGAGCACCACACCCGAGGGCAGGCGTTCCTCCACGACTCGCTGCGGCTGCTCACCGACGCCCGCCATGCTTACGCCCGATCCGCGACGCCGACCGCCGCTTGGCGAATCAGGCGTTCTACACGCGACTCGACATCACCGACGACGAACAACTCCGCCCACGCTTGGCAGAGCTGTTCGCCACCATCATCCGCGAAGCACACGAACAAGGCGACGGAGGCGAAGAACCCTTACAGGAACACGACACGCGTACGCATGTCGCGTGTTCCCGTAAGACACTTTGGGTGGACCTCCGTAGCAGCTTCTCAAACCCCCGGAAGCCGCTCGGATCGCTGATTTCCCGCGTTCTACGGGGTTCTCGGGCTCGTCGGCCGCGCGCTCGGGGTGCTCGGATGACCGATGAGCGCGGTCCCGTGCGCGAGAATTCTCGGCAGCCTCAAACCCGTTTGAGCGTCTCCAATCGAGCCGAGCTGATCGCCGGGTACACCGATGGTGTGCCCGTACGGGAGCTGGCGACGCGATTCAACGTGCACCGCGGCACCGTGCGCGAGATAGCTCGGCAAGCGGGCTTGGCAGCGCGTCGCCCGGAGTTGCCGGACGCGATCCGACAGGACGCCGTCCAACTCTATGCGGGCGGGATGACGCTCGCTCAAGTCGCCGAGCGACTCAGGATCAGCAACGAGGCGGTGCGCTCGGCGGTGTCTGCGAGCGGTGGCACGATCCGTGCTGCCGGTCGTCGCCGTTCTCACATCTGAAGGCTGGCTACTGACGCTTGTCCGCCGTTTGCCGCGAGCGTCAGAGGCTCTTGACCTGCGAGTAGAGCTCTCGTAGCGCCACGTCGGACATGTCGATGATGGGTTCGTACATGAACGAGTTCACGTGGATGTTCTCCGGTGTCATGAGCACGACGCCATCGAGCGTCTCCCGAGCCTGCGGGGTTCCGAGCCCGCGGTTTCGGAAGGCCTGGAACAAAGCTTGGGCCTGGTTGGCCGTGATCGCATCGGTGAATCCGGGATCGTTGAGTTCGGCCACCATGTACTTCTCCGCGAGGATTCGTGTGGCGATCGAAAGTACGATCTTGTTCTCGAAGTTGACGCCCTCGTCGGCCACGAGGGCTTGATCGGCCTGCTGGATCAAGAGGTCGATCACAGAGTCTCCGGGCGACTCCCATGCCTTTCCCCCTTGTCCATGGAACGTTTCGGTGAAGATGCGGTCCAATTCCGCGTTCGTGATCGAGGCAGAGTCGTTTTTCCAGTGGAGGAGCGACGTGAGTACGATGTAGTCCCCGTCATCGGTCCCTTTGGTGTATTCAAGGATGTTCCGCACGAACGGGATCGAAGCAACGCGCTGCATGCCATCTGCGAAGAAGTTCTTCTTGAACCCGCGGATGAACGGATTGTTGACGTGCTCGGCCTGGTTGAGCAGGATTTTGGTTTCGCCCTTCTGGGCCATGAAGCAGCGGTTATAGCCGACGACGCCGCGGCTGACGAGGGTGCGGAAGAAGTCGAAGTTGTGCGTGAGGAGCACGAGCTTGAAGTCCGTATGGTCCGCCATCTCCTTGAGGTACTGGATGATGGCGTACTTGTTCTTGTAGTCGAACGAGTCAGCGAGGTCATCGATGACGAACAGTGTCTCGCGTCCCGCGGCCTTACGCGCCTCCATCTCGAAGAGCACGTTGAGGATGTAGAGGGCCTTCTTCTCCCCGTTGCTGAGCACCGCGAGCAGGTCATCCCGCTCGACGCCGATGGATTCCCCGCCCTCCTCGAACTCGAAGACCAGCTTGAGCATCGTCTCCTGACCGAGCATGACGCGGTGCTTGTTCTCGGCGCTGAGCCGGAATGGCACGAAGAACCGGTCATTGAAGATCTGGATGACCTTCTCCCACTGGGTGCTCTCCTGCGCCGCTTGCTGCTCAATCTCCTTGCGTCGTGCTTCCGTATCCTTGAAGCACGTCACAACCCGCTGGAAGACATCCTCGTGCGCCTTCAGGTATGACTTCCAGACACTCTGCTGGAAGGAATCGACGTTGGCGAGCTCTGGCAAGAGCTCTTCTCGGCCCGCAATGAAGTCGAAGAATCGACGCGCGTCCACGTTCTTCTGCAGAGCCCTCTCGACCGCGTCGAGCTTCTTGCGCAGCGCGTCATCGTCGGTAATGCGCTTCTTCTCTTCCGCAATGAGCGTCTTCAGGTCCGCGTCGCTCGTCACCGTGCGCGGCTCGTCCTCCCCGTGCAGGAGCAACGAGTGCTTCGCGGCGAAGAATCCGTTGTCACCCAGGCTCTTTGTCACGTTCGTCGCATTGTAGAAAGTGAACGTGCTGCGGTCGAAGAAGGTGGACTCGTCCAGGAGTTCGTTCAGGCGGGTGACGTACTTGGCCAGTTCCGATTGAACTCCGGGCGTTCGCAAGACAGCATCGACCTTGTCGTTGAAGAGGACGTCGTAGGGAAGATCGGCGAACCGGGTGTCCTCCAGTTGCTCGACTTCGTAGCTAATGCGCACCAGCGCCTCGAAGAACCGGTCGTTCTGTTGAGTGAACACCCGCGAGAGGCTGCTGGCCACGTCCTGTTTCGTACCGGACTGCGTCTTGAGTGCTGCGACGAGTTCGTCGCGCGCGTCGAGGAGGTCGACCTGGAGCCCCTCGTACTCCTTCCGCAGCTCGGGGTTCACGAGGAGGGTTGAGGTGGACTCGGTCGGCCCAAGTTCCTCGTCGTAGGACAGAACGACCACCACATCGTTGGGATCGAGGTCGTCGCCGTTCTCGTCGGTGACTGCACGCTGGGTCTCCCGGGTCGGGAACATGTGGTCGGCCGTCTCCTGACCGCCAGCGAGGTCCTTGAAGGTCCGGGCGAACGAGGTCTTCATCGTGCCGTTGGGCGCGTAGACCGCGACGGCGTTGCCCTTCTCGAAGCTGAACGCCGCGTCGAGCTCGCGGATGCCATGGCAGTTCTTGAGCGCAACGGTCAGTGTCTTCATGGTCACCAACCTAGAGGGCGCCGGGGACAGCTCGCTGTTGGCGGAACTCGCGCCGTCGTGCTGCTGGGTCCGGCGACGGCGCTGTAGTCGCCGGAGGCACCGTGATGACGCGGGTTCTGTCCCCCCTGTCTCGTAGAGTTGGACCATGATCGCTGGGCGTTCGCACGGGAGGTGCGAGGACAAGCGAAGCTGACGGAGGGGGAGGTATGCGGCGGTTTCCAGTTGGCTCGACGCGTGCTGAATCAAAGCCCTTTTCAGACGTAGAGTCCGGTAGTCGATCGCACCGACACGGGCTTCGACGCCCAGCTGTCAGTCACGTTGACGGGTGCGGTGATCGAGCGTGATCGTCGTTGACGGACGTACTGACCGGGAGAAGCTGGTTGAGCTGCTCCAGTCGCCCGAGCAGACGCACTTGGAATTCTAGGCAGAACTGGACTTAACGACCAAGCAGGACGAATTGAACTTCGTCAAGGATGCGGTCTCGATGAGCAACAGGCCACCCGGTGGCTACATCCTGGTCGGTGTCAGTGACGACGGAGCCCTGGCTCTACCCACCGGCACCATCGCCGATCGCGCTCGCTTCGACGGCGCCCGGTTGGGCGACACGATCAGGAAGTACATCGACGGCGAGGTCCATGCGATCTCGCAGGTTCACGAGGTCGATGGACACGAGGTCGTCCTGATCTATTTCCCTCATCATCGGGACGGGCTTCCGGTGCCGATGAGCAAGCTGGGCCAGTTCGAAGGGCAGAACAGCAAGCAAGTCGTGGTGTTCCGTGAGGGAGACGTTCTGGTTCGCGAAGGGGCCAAGAACACTCCACTTCGCCACGCCCATTGGAACGATCTGCTGAGCCTCCGCGACCAACGACTCCGCGAGGAAGCCCGCGCACAGGTCGACTCGCTGATCGCTGACCTAGCTGCTGCCATGCGGGCCGGCGGCCCCGGGCCTGCCCTCGTCCCGCTGTCCGTTGAGATGGCGGACGACGCCTTCGGCGAGGCGGTGGTGTCGCACTTGGAAGCCGACAGCGACATCCGCCTGCGACAGCTTCTCGGACAGGCCGCCGCACTCGTCAGCAACCCCGATGAGCGCCGGACGGCTCTGGACAAGATCACTATCCTCGCGGCTCACGCGATGTACTTCGAGCGCCGCGCCGTTGCCGAGAAGGCCATCGATAGCTTCTTCGACGCCTACGCCAAGCTCGGTCACGGAGACGCCGCAGCGCGACTCGACATCATCACGCGCGTGTACGTCCTTGGCAGCCTTGCTGTCCGCCTTCGACAGTGGGCCGTCGTTCACGACCTCGCGCTTCGTCCGTATCCACCCAGCGGTGACGTGTACGTCTACTCGTCCTGGATCAGACATGGACAGGTCGACGCGAGCCGAGCGGATCTCTTTCCGAAGGGCAAGGGCGGGATGATGATCTCTGCCGCGCGTGTACTGATGAGCGAGCAACCGGCAATGCGTCCTGATGTCCCCGACAGCGCGGTGCCCGACCCCGGAGACCTCGCGCAGGACGATGCGCTCTTCAACTCACTCTGCCAGTTCGACATCCTGTATTGCCTGATCGTGGCCGCCGAAGGCCAGCATCACGGAAGCGCGTATCCGGCCGCATCCGCGATGAACCAAGACAGGGCCGATCCAGCGTTCGAGGTCGTCGCCACCGACGCGGACGCGCGCGCGACGATGTTCCCCGCCTCCGATGAACGCAAGATCGCCGAGGCAATGACGCAGGTGTTCACCAGCGCGGAGCGCGAATCGTTCGGGTTCGGCGGGCATTGGTGGTCTCTACCCCAGGGTGCGCAGCGGTTTGTAAGCAACCATCTGGGAGAAGGCACATGAGCAACCCCCTGTCGCCGCTGGCGATGCTCGCGACGTCGATGCAGACACAGCCCGGCGTGTACGCCCTGCTCTTGGGCTCTGGCGTGTCCACCGGCGCTGGTGTGCCCACTGGATGGGGTGTCGTCACCGAGCTGGTGCGTCGGGTCGCAGCCGTCGAGGACCCCGCATCGATCGAGGATGCCGCCATGGACCCCGAGAAGTGGTGGCACGATCACCACGGCGCCCCCCTCGGTTACTCCTCGCTTCTTGAAGCGCTCGCACCCACGCCGGCGACCAGGCAGGGACTGTTGGCGGACTTCTTCGAGCCGTCCGAGGAAGAACGAGAACAAGGGATCAAGACGCCGAGCCGAGGGCATCTCGCGATTGCCGAGCTGGTGAAGCGGGGATCGGTGAAGGTCATCGTCACCACGAACTTCGACCGTCTCATTGAGCAGGCGCTTGACGCGGTCGGGATCGCCCCGCAGGTGATCGCGCGGCCAGAGGCAGTCAACGGCATGAAGCCGCTCGCGCATGCGCCGGCAACAGTGATCAAAGTCCACGGGGACTATCTCGATCTCGGTTCCCGGAACACTCCGGCCGAACTCGATCAGTACCCGGAGGAATGGGTGACCCTGCTCGCTCGTGTCTTTGATGAGTATGGCCTGATCGTCTCGGGGTGGTCAGCCGAATGGGACACCGCGCTGGTCCGGCTCATCGAGTCCACACCGAACCGTCGTTATCCGTTGTACTGGGATGCACGAAGCGGAAAGGGCGTCAACGCTCAGAAGCTGATCGCGGCGCGTTCGGGCCAGATCGTCCCGGCTGCGGGAGCGGACGAGATGTTCAGCGACCTGTCCTCCGCGCTGGAGGCGCTCGACCGGCTCGCCGAGCCGCCGCTCACGACCGCGATGGCGGTGGCGCGCTTGAAGCGGTACCTGCCCGATCCTGTCCGCCGTATCGACCTACACGACCTGGTGATGGCAGTAACCGACAAGGTCGTGGAAGGCGTGAAGGATCAGCCGCTCGCCATCGACGGACTCGACACAGCAGCGCTCCAAGAAGTGCTGGAGGCACATCGGGAACAGTCCGGGCAGTTGTGTGCTCTGCTCGTGACCGGTGTGTGGCACGACCTGGGCGGGGACCATGACCGGCTCTGGATGGACGTCCTTGAACGCCTACTCGATGCCAGTACGGTGCGCCGCCTGGGTGTCCCCATCCAGCAAGTGCTCGAACAGGCTCGGCTCTACTCCGCGCTGCTCGTTCAGACGGCCGTCGGGGTCGCTGCGACGCGACGAGGGCGAGACACATTGCTGATCAAGCTCGCTACCGAGGTCATGGGCGCGGTCGATATGGGAGTGAAGATTCGCTTGCCTGCCTGCCAGGTCATCCACCCCTACCGAGTCCTCGACAAGGACTCGGTGAACGCTCTCCCCAGGTGGAACAGCGGCAATGGCTGGACATACCCGTTGAGCCACCTGCTCAAAGCCGACGTCCGCGCGATCTTCGAAGAACTGATCCCCGAGGCCTCTGACTATGAGGACACCTTCCACGGCTACGAGTACCGGATGAGCTTGCTCCACGAGAGCACGAACGCCAGCTACTCAGGGGCCTACCGGGCGATGTCCGGCGAGTACGTGGGCGAACAAGGCTGGTCCTGGGAGGACCGAAACGTGCCGCTCGCGGAGATCGCGTTTCGCGACGCTGGGCAGCGCATCCCTGACTGGCCGTGGGTGCGTCTGCTCGGCGGTGAAGACAGCTACGACCAGAGATTGATGGACCACCGTGGCGTGCTGGAGACCTTCAAGTACCACAATATGCGCTGACAGGGCCGATTCGCTCTGCACCGCATCCAAGTCGTCAAGAAGCTGACGCGAGAGCACGCCCCTCTTCGTGATCTCCGGACTGGATGCGACCCGCACGCGCCTCGCGGAGGCGGGCGCGGATCAGCAGAACGACGCTGACCGGACCGATCCAGAGCGTCTTGAGCATGTTCCAGATCGCCCACAGCACCACCAGGTGCAGCCAACCGGGGCCGCCGCCATCGACGATCTGGACGCAGACGTTGGCGACCAGCAGGTACGGCACCGCCAGCAGCATCGCCGGGACACCCCACTTCAAGCCGCGGCGAGTGCGGACCGCGTCCAGCAGGATGTTGGTGGGCATGTACCGCCGCAGGAGGTACCGGGTGTGTTCGCTCGCGGCCCAGATCAGACGGATCATGGCTCTTGCTCCTCTCCATCGCACAGCGACTCTGGTGAGGCGGTGCGCTGGAGAGTGACCCGAAGGGTCTGCCGCATGCGGCGCGTTGCAGAGGAGGAATCCGCCCTGCGGACAACGCTACGCCCGATTCGCAGCATCGGGAAGAGGGCACGCGGTGACGGTGACCGCTTGTCGGTGGTCCCGCTCATACTTGGAGGGCACGCGGCGATCACCATCGGTCGTCGTCCTTCCGGGGAGCGGAGACCGGACGGGTCCAAGGTGGAGGCGCTCTCCCAGACACCGATGATCGGAGTGATGTGGCGGACGAGCAAGGAGTGGTGTCCGGCCGCGATCCGTATCTGCTGGCGCAGGTGCGCGAGTCGTTCGGGCGAGTGGTCTACAGCCACAAGACGCACGAGAAGCAGGCGGACATCTGCTTCAGCAAGCACAGGTGGCAGCAGGGCGTGCTCATCGCCCTAACGGCGATCAGCTCAGGAACCTTCTTGGCTGCGGTGGTCGGCCTATTGGGCGATCCTGTGCTGACGAGTCTCGCGACGTCCTCGATCGCACTGCTGGTGAGCTGGATGAGTCTCGGTGCCAAGACTTTCCGGTTCGCGGAGGAGTCTGACGCCCATCGCGGTATTGCCTCCCGGCTCTGGGCTGTCCGTGAGTCCTACATCTCGCTGATCGCCGATCTGATGTCCGGTGACATCTCCGACACGCAGGCACAAGCTCGTCGCGACGAACTGCAGGAGGCTACCCGCGACGCGTACTCCGCCGCCCCCAGAACAAGCTCGAAGGCGTTCGCCCGCGCGCAAGAAGGGCTCAAGCACAACGAGGAGATGACGTTCACGCCTCGTGAGATCGACCTGTTCCTCCCCGAAGCGCTCCGACTCGTCGACAAAGAAGCGTGATCATGAAGACATCCGAAATCTTCGACGCGCTACTGGCGAACCTGAAGGTTGGCGACACGGCCGCTTCGGTCTCCTCCCGCCGGGACCAGATCACGAAGGCGCTGAACAAGGACTTCCGTTCCAAGGACGGCTGCACCGACTACAAGCTGATGGTGGGCTCTTACGGCCGACACACAGCCATCAAGGGCGTGTCCGACCTTGATATGATCTTCATCCTCCCACCCGGAATCCGCTCCAACTACGACAGCGACACGGGACCTCACAGGATGCTCGAGCGTGTCCGGGACGACCTGAAGGCGCGATACCCGAACACCACGATTCGCGTCGACCAGTGCGTAGTACGGGTGCAGTTCACCAGCAACGCGTTCAAGTTCGAGGTGCAGCCGGCCTTCGAGAACGACGACGGCAGCTTCGACTACCCGGACACCAAGGCGGAAGACTGGAAGGTCACGAAGCCTCGCGACGAAATCGCGGCCACCAAAGAGTGCAATGACCGCACCTCGACGAACATGCGCCACCTAGCGCGCATGGCGCGCGCATGGAAGAACTCCAACGGCGTGGCCATGGGTGGCCTTCTCATCGACACTCTGGTGCACAGGTTCTTCGCCCAGACCGACGACTACGACTCGGCTGGAACAGGCGCGTTCGACCTCATGGTGCGCGCCTTCTTCGAGTTCCTTAAAGACGAGCCCGATAAGGACTACTACCTCGCGTTGGGGAGCAACCAGAGAGTCGCGGTGAAGGCTCGGTTCCAGTCCAAGGCCAAGAAGGCGTATAACAAGTGCCTCGAAGCGATCGAGGAAATGGGCAAGTCGTCGGCCAACAAGAAGTGGCGGGAAGTCTTCGGGACGGCCGTGCCCCTCGCGACCAGCGAGGCATCTCAGTCGTTCGAGAACACCGAGCAGTTCATCGAGAGCAAGTACCCCGTCGACGTCACCGAGGCCGTCACCATCGACTGTGAAGTCACGCAGGACGGCTGGAGGCCAGCGAAGCTCCGGGACATGCTGCGCACGGGCGCGCTGCTGAGGGCCGACAGGACGTTGAAGTTCCGCGTCACCAACTGCACGGTCGAGGAGCCGTACGAACTGAAGTGGAAGGTGCTCAACCGCGGCTTGGAGGCCGAGCGGCGGAATATGATCCGTGGCCAGGTCATCGACTCCACCAGCACGAACACCCGGATGGAGCACTCCAGCTTCAAGGGAGAGCACGTTGTCGAGTGCTACATCGTCAAGGACGGGGTCGTAGTCGCTCGCGACCGCATCGACGTCCCGATCAGCAACACCAGCGTCAAATCCGCGGGCGCCTCCTAGGAGTCGTTCGCAGCCCTCGCCGCCTTGGTCACGTCGCCCTGCCGCGCTTTGGCGTCGTCGGGGCGCAGAGTCCACGCATTGGACCGGAGCAACTGAAGGCAGGCGCCCACCATGGTCGCCAGGTTCATAGG
>NZ_BCNQ01000057.1 GCF_001515525.1 Piscicoccus intestinalis NBRC 104926
GCATCGCCCCGGCGTCGCCGGTGGCCTCGCCCGCGTCGACCTGGGCCGCGGCGCACTGCAGCGCACACCGCGCGGCGTGCAGCACGGCGTCACACGCGCCGAGGTGGGCCTGGGCGATCTGGTCGGGCTCGCGGCCGCCGGGTTTCGGCAGCAGGCGGCGCGCCACGCCGAGGGCACCGCCGTACCAGATGGCGGCGACCCCGATTCCGCCCCAGGCGAATCCGGGGCGCTGCAGGTACCACCCGGGCGGCCCGACCGGCTCCGCGGGGGCGTGGTCGAAATCGAGCGGGCCGCTGTCGACCGCGCTCAGTCCGCGGGCCACCCACGCCGCGTCGACCGACCGGACGCCGGGCCCGGCGAGATCCACGGCGAACAGGCCGCGGTCACGGTCGGACACCCACGCGGTGACCAGCGCCCGGTCCAGGCGCCCGCCCAGCGAGCACCACGGTTTGCGGCCCGAGAGCGTCCACCCCTGCGGGTCCTGGCGGCCGCCGTTGTCGCCGGCGGCCTTGGCGTCCTTGGCGTCGGGGGTCGTCCGGTCCGCAGGTCTGGCGTCGACGCGGACCGCGGGGCCCTCGGCCGCGAACACCCCCCAGCAACCGCCGGTCTCGGCGGGCGCCGGCAGCCCGGCGGCCCGCGCCTGGCTCATGATGTGGACCGCGTCGAGGTGGGGCTCGATCGCCCGGGCCACCGTGAGATCGGCGGCCGCGATGCGCGCCAACGCGTCCCACAGCTGCACCGTGTGGCCGCCGCCGGGTTCGGGCAGCGCCGCCGCCAGGTCCGCGGCCCCGGCCAGCGCCCGCGCGAGGAGCCGGTCGAGGCTGCCGGGCGAGGTCTGCGCCCCCGGCTCCCCCGGCGCCCCCGGCGACCGGTCGGCCTCCGAGAGGCCGATCGAGGCGAGCCACTCCCCGGCCGGCCCGAGGTGTCCGGGGGCCTCGGGGCGCCCGGGCTCGACCGTCTCGTCGATGAGACCGACGAGACCGTCGAGACCAGCCAAACCGTCGAGACCCGAGTCGCGATCGGCGCCCACCGAGGCCGTCATGCCCGAACCACGCGCGGGGATTCGGGATCGAGGGGGCGGGTCGCCGCCATGAGCGGTCTCCTGTCGCAGCGAAAAAGGGGGCGCGGCGCTCGCGTCGGCCCGAGCTTACGTGCCGCGCCGCCGGCCCGCCTCACCCCTGAGGGTGGAACGTCAGGCGACCGGCTCCGGTCGCCGCGCGCTCATCCGCGGCTCACTCCTCGCTGACCACCGTGTAGCCCGACTCCGCCGCGAGTCGGTGCACCGCGGTGGCCAGGCGCAGGTCGCGCCTGGTCAGCTCGCCGACGTCGTGGCTCACGGTGATGATCCGCACGTGCCCGGGATACGACACCGACAGGTCCGGGTGGTGGTTGTGGCCGTCGGCGAGCGCGGTGATGGCCGCGACGAACGCGCCTGCGGCCGTAAAGCCGTCGCAGTCGAACGTGACGGTCAGTCCGGAGTCGGAGACGGTCCAGCCGCGCAGACCGGCCGCGTCGACCGACTCCTGGGTGACGGGGGCTTCTTGGGCGCACATGCAGCCCACCGTAGGGGCTGCGCCACCCTGGGCCCACCCCACCCAAGCACCCGACTCGCCTGCCGTCGGCCGGGCCCGGTCTACTTCGCGCGGCGCTGGTCGGCCATCCACTCCCACAGGCTGGTGCCGCCGGCGGTCTTCGGGTCGTTGCGGGCCGCGTAGATCCAGGTCCAGTGACCGTCGTACTCGTGCCCGTCGCGCACGACGCGGGGGTAGGCGCTCACCTGCGCGTTGCCGATGACCTGCGCCATGTGCTGCCCGTTCGCCACGGGGTCGACGACCGGGTCGTTCGTCGCGTAGACGATCCACGTCGGGGTGGAGCGCACGCGGCGCAGCTGGGAGTCGGTGAGCACGGTCCGCGTCGTGCCGGCCTGCTTGTCGATGAACACGGCGACCGGGCAGATCGAGACGTTGGCGGCGAAGTACCGCGGGTACGCCGACGCCATCTTCGAGGCCATGTAGCCGCCGTTGGAGGCGCCGGCGACGTAGATGCGCGAGGTGTCGACGTCGTGGGTGCGCGCGAACTCGTCGATGAGGCTCTTGAGGCGGCGGGTGTAGTCGTAGGGCGCGCCGTCGTCGAGCCAGCGCGTCCACGCCTGCGGGGCCACGACGTAGGCGCCGTCGAAGGCCCGCTGCGCCTGCGGCGTCGCGAACCCCAGTGCTCCCCGGTTGGCAACCAGCGGAAGGTCGTTGTCGTACGACTGCGCCCAGCCGCCCTCGCCGCCGCCGTGCAGCCACACGACCAGCGGCCGGTCACCGGAGCCCCGGGTCGGCGCGAAGGCCCGATAGGCCAGCCCGCTCGCCGACCGCCCCGAGGTGAACGCGTCGACCTCCCGATCGCGCACCGACCCCTGGGCGAAGCCGGTCAGGGTCAGCGGCGAGCCGTTGCGGGTGCGCATCGGCTTGGTCTGGGTGATCGAATACGTCAGCTCCAGCGGCACGTTGCGCTGCATGTCGGTGGCGTAGCCGAACGTCGCGGCCGCCGTGGCGTCCGGGCCGTGAGCAAGGTCGATGACGACGTCGCCGGCGCGGTTCAGGCGCACCCCGGTGACGGTGCGGGCCGCGTCGTACGCGCCGACGAACCGGCCGGCCGCGGCCCCGCGATAGGGGTTGACGCCCTTGGCCCGCACCGCGAACGTGTCGCGCGCCAGGCTGCCCGCGTCGACCCCGGTGCCGGCGGGCAGGTCGAGGGTCACCGACACGATCTGCTGGCCCCCGTCGAGCGTCTCGACGTCGAGGCGGAACGTCGTCGGCCGCTTCGACGCCTGCGAGGCCTGCGACGCTTCTGACGCCTCCGACGCTGTGGCGGGGGCCCCCGCCGCGAGGCCGGCGCAGAGCAGGCTCGTGGACAACACGGCAGCGGCGAACGGGCGCACCTTCATTGGGGCTCTCCTGGCGTGAGGCGGGTCGCTGGGCCCACGCTAGCGGCCCACCTTGTCGGCGGGCAGCGTTACCGAGCAAAGGAATCCGCGTCGGCGGCCGTCCGTCGGCGGTCCTGTCGGGGGCCGTGGGCACGTGCCGCGGCACTCCGCCCCCTAGCCTCGCCACTCCGCCGATTAGCCTCGCAGGCATGCCGAGTGGTCTGACTCCCGATTCGCGCCGCGTCTCGATCCCGCCGTGTTCCGGCGAGCTGATCGAGATGCGTCCCGGCCAGCTCCTCACGATCATCGACGACGAGGGCGGGCAGGTCGTCGACTTCTTCGCCGAGTCGGCCACCGATCCGCACGAGGTGCTCTCCAGCGGGGTGACCATCGACTGCAACGAGTCCCTCCGGCTCCACCGCGGCCACACCCTGTACTCCGACCGGTACCGACCCATGTTCGACCTCATCGAGGACACCGTCGGCGAACACGACCTGCTGCACCCGTGCTGCCGGCCGGAGATGTACGACCACTTCTACGGCAACGGCGCCGGACACCCCTCCTGCCTGGAGAACATCAACACCGCCCTGGGCCGGGCCCGCAGCGCCATCACCCCGGTCAACCTCTTCATGCACACCGTCGTCCGTCCCGACCTGACGATCTCCGTCGAGGAGCCGGTGTCCCGGGCCGGCGACCACGTCACCCTGCGCGCCCGGATGCCCCTGCGCGTCGCCCTCGCGGCGTGCAGCGTCACCGAAAGCCGGTGCAACAGCGGGCGTTCCACCTCCATCACCGCCGTCCTGACGACACCGCCCGAGGCGGCCGGCTGAGCCGTCGCGCTGCTCGAGTCGCCGAGGCAGTGTCCACTCGACGCCCGCCGAGTGGACAAACGCCTCACCCAGGCCCGGGGGCAGCGCGCTGACCTGCGGCGTTGCACCGCACCCGCGCGGTGTCCACTCACGAGCGGACACCGCCCATAGTTCTGTGCGAAACCCCGGCTCGACCCCGGCGAGCGCCTCAGGAGTCGGTGAACTCCACGTTCGCGTGGCTGCCGTCGCACAGGGGCTTGATCGCGGAGGCGCCGCAGCGGCACAGCGTCATGCGGTTGCGGCTCTCGATCGTCTCACCGTCGGCGCGCGCGACCTCGATGCCGCCCGCGACGTGCAGCGGGCCGTCGTCGATGACGAGCACCCGTGGCGCCAGCTGCGGTTCGTCGTCCGCCGCCTCGGACTGGGCGCGCTGCGTCAGCGCGCCGGAGGGGCAGTGGTCGATCATGTCGGCCATCTGGGCGAGCTGCTCGGGGTCGCCCGAGCGCACCATCTTCCACACATGTGTGTGCGCTCGCGTGCAGAAGCCCGCGTGCTCGCAGATGCCCCGGTCGTCGCGCACCTGCACGCCGGCGCCCTGCATGACCTTGGCGCGCTCGTCGTACGTCGAGGTCGGCGCGGCCTCGGTGCCGTCGAAGCCGTCGTTGTGGCTGCCGTCGCAGAACGGCTTGTTGTCCGAGCGCCCGCACCGGCACAGCCAGTAGGTGCCCTCGTCGTCGGCCTGATCGCTCGTGTCGACCGCGGCCCGCGGCGCCCAGTCGACGGAGTGCCCGTCGTCGTCGGTGACGTAGCCGACCCGCACGAGGTCGACTCCTCCGTACACGCCGTACGGTCCGTCGGGAGTGGCTTCGATCCGTAACTGCTTGCGCCTCATGGAAAGACGCTACCGCCGGAGCGGGGCCGTCGCGCTGAACAACCCGGGACGCCGCGCGCGGCTGTGACCCAACTCGCGCCGCCCCGCGGCGAGCCGGCGCGCGACGGGCCGTTGGTCAACCCACGTCGAGCGTGCCCCGCACCCGCACCCGGGAACGGCCGCCGACCCACACGGTGCGCCCGCCGCCGCCCTCGGGCCCGCCGTCGACGCCGTCGCTGCCGCCGCTCTCGCGGTCGACGTGCACCCGCCCGGCCCGCCCGAGCGCGGTGCCCTGGGAGGCGACGTAGTGATCGGGCAACCGACCCGTCTCCAGGAGCCAGAGCGCCAGGCCCGCGTTGAGGCTGCCGGTCACCGGGTCTTCGGGCACGTCGTGCGCCGGCGCGAAGGCCCGCACCTCGACGTCCGCCGGCGCGCCCGACGGCCCACCCTCGGAGTACGGGCCGACGACGCCGACGGCCAGGTCGGCGATCGCGGCCAGGTCGGGGCGCAGGTCGAGCACCGTCGCGGCGTCGTCGAGCAGCAGCCCGAGCCAGCCCGGGCCGTTGTCGACCCACGCGGCATCGACCACCGCCTCCGGGCGGTCGGCCAGCCCGAGCCCACGCACCGCCCGTTCAAGGGTCGCCGCGTCGACCAGTCCCGAGCGCAGCAGCGGCGGCGCGGCGAACGCGAGCTCGTCGCCGCGGCGGTCCACCGGCACGAGCCCGACCCCGCACTCCTGCACGATCCGCAGCCCGCGCGGCGTGCCGCCGGCCTGCAGCCACGCCCACGCCGACCCCAGCGTCGGATGCCCCGCGAACGGCAGCTCGCCGCCGGGAGTGAAGATGCGCAGCCGGTAGTCGGCGCCGCCGGCGCGGCCCTCGTCGCTCGGCGCGACGAGAAACGTGGTCTCCGACAGGTTGGTCCAGCGCGCGAAGGCGGCCATCGTCGTCTCGTCGAGCGCGTCGGCGTCGTGCACGACCGCCACCGGGTTGCCGCGGAACGGCTCGCCGGCGGCACCGGTGAACACATCGACCTGGCTGAACGGCAGCACCATGGCCCCCAGCCTACGAAGCGAAGTCGACGACCGCCTCGGCGAGCGGGTCTAGAGTGGCGGGACGACGCGGGGTGCGCGGTCGCGCTGAGATCACACCCGTCGAACCTGCCCTAGTTCGTACTAGCGAAGGGACGTCGCCGATGACGGATTCTTCTGACCCCACCGCCCCCGCCGATGGCGCGAATGCCCCGGTGACCTGCGACGACGCTGCCCGGGAGCTGGAGTCGATGCGCGCGGCCGGGCCGCTCGTGCAGTGCCTGACGAACACCGTGGTGACCAACTGGACCGCCAACGTGCTGCTCGCCTCCGGCGCCGCCCCCGCGATGGTCGACAACCCGCACGAGGCAGGCGAATTCGCTACCGTCGCGAGCGCGGTGCTGATCAACCTCGGTACCCCCTACGACGACACCGTCGCCGCGATGCGGGAGGCGGTCACGGCCGCCGCCCGCGCGCGCACCCCCTGGGTGCTCGACCCGGTCGCCGCCGGCGGGCTCGCCTGGCGCACCGGGGTCGGGCGTGACCTGCTCGCGCTCGGCGCCCCCGCGATCATCCGCGGCAACGCCTCGGAGATCATCGGGCTCGCAGGCGGCGCCGGGGGCCGCGGCGTCGACTCCACCGACACCGCCGACGCCGCGCTCGAGGCGGCCCACGCGCTGGCCGCCGAGCACGGCTGCGTCGTCGCCGTCAGCGGCGAGGTCGACCACCTCACCGACGGGCACCGGCTCGTGCGCGTCTCCAACGGCCACCAGCTGCTCACCCGCGTCACCGGAGTCGGCTGCGCGCTCGGCGCGCTCATGGGCGCCTTCGCCGCCACCACCGACGACGCCCTCGTCGCCGCGACCGCCGCCACCGGGCTGCTCACCGTCGCCGCCGACGCGGCCGCCGACGGGGCCGCCGGGCCCGGCTCCTTCGCGGTCGCCCTGCTCGACCAGCTCGCCACGCTGAGCCCGCAGCAGCTCGGCGAGCGCCTGCGGCTGGAGTTCGAGCCCGAGAGCGGGGCCGACCGATGAGCGCACCCTTCGACCCGGCCCGGCTCGCGGTCTACCTCGTCACCGACACCCCGCAGTGCGAACCGCTCGGCGTCGTGGAGACGGTCCGCCGCGCCGTCGCCGGCGGCGCCACCCTCGTGCAGCTGCGCGACCCGGACGCCTCCGACGAGGAATTCACCCGCCTGGGGCGCGAACTCCTCGACGTGTGCGGCGACGTGCCGCTCATCCTCGACGACCGCGTGCACCTCGTGGAGACGGTCGGCGCCGCCGGCGTGCACGTCGGCCCGAGCGACGCCCCGCCACAGCGGGCCCGCGAGCTGCTCGGGCCGGACAAGATCGTCGGGCTCTCGGTCTCCGACCAGGCCCAGCTCGACGCGGCGAACGCGCTGCCGCCGGGCACCGTCGACTACCTCGGCCTGAGCCCGGTGCGCGCCACCGCGAGCAAGCCGGGGCACGCGGCGCCGATGGGCTTCGCGCAGGCGTCCCGGCTGGCCCGCCGCAGCGCGTACCCGACGTGCGCGATCGGCGGCATCAAGGCCGCCGACGCCGCGGCGCTGAAGAGCGGCGGCATCGACGGCATGGCGGTGATCAGCGCGATCTGCGGCACCCCCGACCCGCGGGCCGCGGCCGCCGAACTCGCGGCCGCCTGGGCCGCGGCGCCCCGCGTCGCCAACGTGCTCTCGATCGCCGGCAGCGACCCCAGCGGCGGCGCCGGCATCCAGGCCGACCTGAAGTCGATCAGCGCCAACGGCGCCTACGGCATGTGCGCGATCGTCGCGCTCACCGCGCAGAACACCCGCGGGGTCACCGGCATTCACCCCGTGCCGCTGGAGTTCGTGCGGGCCCAGCTCGACGCGCTCGTCGACGACGTGCGCATCGACGCGATCAAGATCGGCATGCTCGCCTCCGCCGACCTCGCCCGCACGGTCGGCGACTACCTCGCCGGGCCGTTCGCGGGGGTCCCCGTCGTGCTCGACCCGGTGATGGTCGCCACGAGCGGCGACCGGCTCCTGGCGGAGGACGCGGTGGAGGCGGTGCGCGGCCTGCTCCCACTGGCCGACCTCATCACCCCCAACCTGCCCGAGGCCGCCGTGCTCCTGGAGACCGAACCCGCCCGCAGCCTCGACGAACTCACCTCCCAGGCGCAGGCGTTGGTCGGCCTCGGCGCCCGCGGCGTCTACGCCAAGGGCGGGCACTTCGAGTCCGGCGGCGTACCCGCCGACACCTCCGCGCAGGGCCCCGAAGCCAGCGACGCCAGCAAAGCCACCGCCGAGGTGCGCGATGTCGTCCTCGTCGACGGCGAACTGCTCGTGCTGTCAGCGCCGTTCGTCGACACACCGAACACGCACGGCACGGGCTGCAGCCTCTCCTCGGCGCTGGCGGCGCTGCGCCCGCAGCGACCCGACTGGAGCACGACGGCCCGCGACGCCAAGGCGTGGCTGTCGGCGGCGATCGCGGCCGCCGACACCCTGAGCGTCGGCGGCGGCCACGGCCCGGTGCAGCACTTCCACGAGTTATGGAGTCGCCGCTGAGCGCTTTTGCGGGGCAAGCTGATTCACGGATGAAGGAGGCACCGTGGAGGTCATTGTCACGAGCTCGCCCGCGCACCTGGCGGGTCTGGGCGCCGACGCCGTGCTGGAGGCGATGGGCCGGCGCGCGCGTCCGACGCTGGGGCTGGCCACCGGCTCCAGCCCGCGCGGCATCTACGCCGAGCTGGGCCGCCGGGTGCGCGAGGGCGAGGCGAGCCTGGCGCGGGTGCGCGCGTTCCTCCTCGACGAGTACGTCGGGCTGGGCGAGGACCACCCGCAGCGGTACCGCAACGTCATCGCGCGGGACCTGCTCGACCACGTCGACATCGACCCGGGCCGGGTGCGCGGCCCCGACGGCCTCGCCGACGACATCGAAGCCGAGTGCGTCGCGTACGAGCAGGCGATCACACGGGCCGGGGGAATCGACCTGCAGATCCTCGGAATCGGCAGCGACGGGCACATCGCGTTCAACGAGCCGGGCTCCTCGCTCGCCTCACGCACCCGGATCAAGACGCTGACCCGCCAGACCCGGCAGGACAACGCCCGGTTCTTCGGCGACGACGTCGAGGCGGTGCCGGTGCACTGCCTCACCCAGGGGATCGCGACGATCATGGCGGCCGGGCACCTCCTGCTCGTGACCACCGGGCGTGCCAAGGCGGAGGCCGTGCACCAGCTCGTCGAGGGACCGATCAGCGCGATGTGGCCGGCCACCGCCCTCCAGTGGCACCCCCACGTCACCGTGCTCGTCGACGAAGCCGCCTGCGCCCGCTTGCAACTCGCGCCCTACTTCGTCGACACGTTCGAGCACAAGCCCGACTGGCAGGGGTTCTGACCGAGGCCGCCCCGAGTCAGTGCCCATGAGCCGCCTCGCGCGGGTCCTGGACGCGCCGAGACGAAGTTGACGTACATACTCGACTCCGGCCGCGGCGAGCCCGCCTATCACCGCAGCTCACGAGAGCGCGCGGGCCGCACGAAGACGAGTGTGTAAGCCATTCTCGTCTCCGACCCTCCGCACGAGCCCAGCCGCATCCGCGAGGCACGCGGGCCGCTCCGCCGTAGAGGCGCCCGTTGGGTTACGCAGGCGCGCCGCTGACGTCGGCAACCCGGGCGAGCAGGCCGTTGACGAAGCCCGGGGACTCGTCGGTGCTCAGCGCGCGGGCCAGCTCGACCGCCTCCGAGATGGCGACGCCGGAGGGCACGTCGTCGTTGTGCGCGATCTCCCAGGCGCCGACGCGCAGGATCGCCCGGTCGACGGCGGGCATCCGCTCCAGCGACCAGCCCTGGCTGTACGTCGACAGGGTCTCGTTCAGCGGCGCCCAGTTGGCGACGACGCCGCGCACAATCGCCACCGTGTACTCGCGCAGCGGAGACTGACCGGCCGGTGCGGCCACCCGGGCGTCGAGCAGCACCCCGGCGTTCATGCCGCGCTGCTCGGCCTCGAAGAGGAGGTCGACGGCGGCCCGGCGGGCCTTGCTGCGGGTCGAGGTCAGCGCGCCCTTGGGCGGCTGCACCGTACGCAACCACTCGGCGCCCTCCACGGGCACCGGCAGCCCGCTCGCCGCAGGCCGACCCGAGCCGTCGGGCATCAGTTGACGCGCGAGAGGTAGGAGCCGTCGCGGGTGTCGACCTTGACCTTGGTGCCCGTCTCCAGGAACAGCGGCACCTGGATCTGCGCGCCGGTCTCGAGGGTGGCGGGCTTGGTGCCGCCGGTCGAGCGGTCGCCCTGCAGGCCCGGCTCGGTGTACGTGATCGTCAGCTCGACGGAGGCGGGCAGCTCGACGAACAGCGGCGTGCCCTCGTGGGTCGCGACGACCGCGTCCTGGTTCTCCAGCATGTAGTCGGCCGAGGTGCCCACCACGTCGGAGTGCACGTTGAGCTGCTCGAACGTCTTGCCGTCCATGAAGACGAAGTCGTCGCCGTCCTTGTACAGGTACTGCATCGTGCGGCGGTCGACGTTGCTCGTCTCCACCTTGGTGCCCGCGTTGAACGTCTTGTCGACGGTCTTGCCGGACATGACGTTCTTCAGCTTGGTGCGCACGAACGCCGGGCCCTTGCCGGGCTTGACGTGCTGGAACTCCACGACGGTCCACAGCTGGCCCTCCAGGTTGAGCACCATGCCGTTCTTCAGGTCGTTGGTCGTCGCCACGGGTATCGCGTCTCTTTCGTCGGGGTCGGTCGCACGCCGGATGGTCCAGGGTGTGGCCCACGATGGTCCTCTCTGGGGCCACCGGTGGGGCCACGGTGGCGCCGGATCGGCGCCACGAACGACCGATCGTCGGTCGGGGGCGCCCGATCCACCAGCCGCCCGGGGGCCGACGTGCAGGGAATCGGAGAAGATTCTACCGGCCCCGCGGGATGCCGCTCGCCACGCCGGTCGGCGGCAGCGCGTGGTCGAGGCCACCGTCGGCTCCGCCTCGGTCCGTCGCTCTCGGCATGAAAAGCTGACGTCATGCTCCGCTCGGCCGACGACGCACCCCGATGGGCTCCGCGACGCCCTCGCCGGGCGGCGGCGGTACTGGCGGCGGCAACCCTCGCCGGCTCCCTCTTCGCGGCGTGCAGCGCGCCGGAGCCGACCGTCGCGCCGACGACCCCGGCGGTCACCGAGACCCCCCAGACGCCGATCGCGGTGAGCGCGCTGCCGATGGCCACCGACCTGCGGCCCGCCAACGTGGAGGACCCGTACACCCAGCGCGTCCTGGGCTTGCTGCTGCGCGGACTCGTGCGATACGACGCCAAGGGCAAGGCCGTCAACGAGGTGGCCGAGGCGATCGAGACCACCGACAACCAGGTCTACACGGTGCGGCTGCAACGCAACTGGCGGTTCACGGACGGGCAGGCCGTGACCGCCTCCTCGTTCGTCGACGCGTGGAACTACGCCGCGGCGCGCGCCAACGGCCAGTACCGCTCCCGCGACTTCGCCCCGATCCTCGGCTACGAGGCGATGCAGCTGGCCGCCACCGAGCCCGGCGCCGCCACCCAGCTCGCCGGCCTGGAGGTGCTCGACGACTACAGCTTTCGCTTCACGCTGACCCAGCCGCAGCCGGGCTTCCAGGATTCGCTGGGTCGGCTCTCGTTCGCGCCGCTGCCACCAGCCGCGCTGAGCGACCCGACCGCGTGGTCGAGCAACCCGGTCGGCAACGGCCCCTACCGTCTCGAGGGCTCCTGGCCGCAGAACCCGGTGGGCGGCACCACGATCCGGCTGCGCCCCAACCCCGAGTACGTGGGCGGTCAGACGCCGCAGAACACCGGCATCGACATGCACGTCTACGACTCGGCGGCCGCCGCGTACGCGGGCCTGAGCAGCGGCACCCTCGACGTCGTCGATCAGGTGCCCGTCTCCGAACTGCCGCGCTACCGCACGACACTGGGGAGCCGGGCCGTCAACCAGCCGGTCGGCGTCGCCCAGTCGATCGTGTTTCCGCTGCATCGCGACCCCTGGGCCGGCGAGCGCGGCCTGCTGCTGCGGCAGGCGATCTCGACGTCGATCGACCGAGACGCGCTCGCCTCCGGGTTGCTCTCCGGCACGGCGTTGCCCGCCACCGACCTCGCCGCGCCCGTCGTCGAGGGCTACTCCGCCGACGTCTGTGGCCAGTGGTGCACCCGCGACCAGAACACCGCCGCCAACGCGTTCCACGAGGCGGGCGGCTGGGAGGGTCCGCTGACGATCGCCTACGCCGCCGACGGCGACGACGGGCCGGTCGCCACCGACGTGTGCCGGGAGGTCACCCAGGCGCTCGGGCTCGCGTGCCAGCCGCGCACGTACGCGACCCTGCGGGACCTGCGGGAGGCGGTCGCGCTCGGCCGCGAGACCGGCCCCTACCTGGAGACCTGGCGGATGCCGCAGCCCACTCTGCAGGGGTTCCTCGTGCCGCGCTTCACGACCGGCGCCCCCGACAACGGCAGCGGCTACTCCAACGACGTCGTCGACACCCGCATGGGTGCGGCGGCGACGGCGGCCACCTCGGCGCAACCCAGCGCGTACGCGCAGATCGAGCCGCTCATCATGGGCACGCTGCCCGTCGTGCCGCTGTGGTCGCGCAACGCCGTCGGCGGCGCCGGCGAGAACGTCACCGGCGTGCGCACCGACGTCTTCGGCAGCCCGGTCTACCCGGAGATCACCCGGAACTGACCGCACATCTCTTGTGCGAATCCCGGCTCTCCGCAACGCCCGGTAGGCCGCGTCGACCTCCCCGATCTATCGGAGGATTCGCATTTAGATTCAACCAGTCCACGACGTGCTTACGTCGCGTGGATGAGCGAGACATTCTTCGGCGCGCACCTGGTGGCCCTCGAGGGGGTGCTCGCCGGCGTCGTCGCCGAGGCGCCGTGGATGTACGCGCTCGTGTTGTTCGTCGTCTCCAAGCTCGTCAACTCCCAGGCCGCCGCGATCACCGCGATCGTGCCGGTCGGCCTCCAGCTCGGCGTCGACCCGGTCGCGATCGTCGGGTTCATCGGAGCCGGGTACGGCTACTTCATCCTGCCGACCTACCCCTCCGACCTCGCCGCCATCGGCTTCGACCGCTCGGGGACCACGCACATCGGCCGGTTCGTCATCAACCACAGCTTCCTCGTGCCGGGCCTGATCTGCGTGGGCGTCTCCTGCCTCGTCGGCTACCCCCTGGCGCACCTGGTGCTCTGAGGCACCCGGCGCCCACACTCAGTGAGGCGGGCCTGCCGGCCGGGGCGTACGGCCCCTGATTCCGCACGCCCCGGGCAGCAGGCCCGCCTCCCGAACCCCCTGTGTCCCCACCCGGGTGATCCTTCGCCGACCGGAGCCGGCGCACGCTACGTGCCCCGGCTGCCCGGACTCAGGGACTAGCCTGCCCGACAACAGGCCACGAGCACATCCCCCCTCGGGGGGATTTCTTGCAGAGCGGGATACCTCTTGCGACGGACCGAGCTCACGCCCGGTCCAGGACCGTCTCGTAGGCGGCGCGCAGGTCGTCCTCGGCGGGGCCCTCGAGCCGGCCCGGCTCCCCGCGGGAGTCGACGACGACGAACCGCAGCAGATCGCCGCGAGTCTTCTTGTCGCGCCGCATGACCGCCAGGTGCGCGGCCCAGTCGTACCCGGCCGGCGGGGTGTAGCTCGTAGGAAGCCCGACGGCGCGCAGCACGTCGCGGTGCCGAGCCACCCCCGCCGCGTCGAGGAGGCCGGCACGCTGCGCCAGCGCGGCCGCGAACATCATGCCGACCGCCACCGCCTCCCCGTGCCGGCGCCGGTAACCGCTGATCTGTTCGATCGCGTGGCCGAACGTGTGCCCGTAGTTGAGGATCTCGCGCAGCGACGACTCCCGCAGGTCCGCGGTGACGACGTTGGCCTTCAGTGCGATCTTGCGCTCGACGAGCTCGCGCAGCACGGCGGAGTCGGGATCCAGAGCCCCGACCGGATCGGCCTCGACGAGCTGCAGGATCTGCGGGTCGCCGATGAAACCGCCCTTGACGACCTCCGCCATCCCCGCGACAAGATCGGCACGCGGCAAGGTGCGCAGGCTCGTGAGGTCGACGAGCACGCCGACGGGTTCGTGGAAGGCACCGACGAGGTTCTTGCCCTCGGCGGTGTTGATGCCGGTCTTGCCGCCGACGGCCGCGTCGACCATCGCCAGCAGCGTCGTCGGCACCTGCACGACCGCCACCCCGCGCAGCCACGTCGCGGCGACGAACCCGGCGAGATCGGTGACCGCTCCCCCGCCGACCCCGACGACCGCGTCGCTGCGGGTGAAGCCCGCCGCCCCGAGCTGCGCCCACAGCTGCGCGGTGACCGCCGCGGTCTTCGCGGCTTCGCCGTCGGGCACGACCTGCAGCCAGACCCGCACGCCGCGCTCACGCAGCACGTCGCCGAGGCGGGCGGCGAGCGGCTCGACCGCCGCCGCGTGCACGATGAGCACCCGCTGCACGCCGTCGCCGAGCAGGCCCGGCACGTGCGCGGCCACGTCGGAGCGCCCGACGACGACGTCGTAGCCGCCCGTCGCCGCCCCGACGTGGATGCGGTCGACGTCGCCGTGCCCCTGCCGGTGCCCCTGGCCCGCCTCCTGCCCCGCCTCTCCCTGTGCTGCGCTCACGCCTGCTCCTCCCGGTTCTGCGGTGAACCGCCGCCCGACGCCTGCTCGTGCGCCTGGTCGAGATCCTGCTTGTGCGCCTGGTCGAGCGCCGCGACGATCTCCTCGAGCACCTCATCGGCAGTGCGCCCGCTGGTGTCGATGCGAAGCGCGGCAGCGGCCTCGTAGAGGGGCCGGCGCGCCTCCATGAGCGCGAGCCACTGCCCGCGCGGGTTGAGCGCCATGAGCGCGACACCGGTGTCGAAGCCGGTGCGGCGGGCCGCGTCGCGCAGGCCGACGTCGAGGAACACGCCGGTGTGCCCCGCCAGCGCCGCGCGCACCCCCGCATCGAGCACGGCGCCGCCACCGAGCGCGACGACCGCAGGGGGCCCGGCGAGCGCCGTCGACACCGCCTCCCGTTCGAGCTCACGGAAGCGCTGCTCGCCGTCGTCGATGAGGATCAGCGAGACCGGCCGCCCGTCGAGCCGCTCGACGAGCTCGTCGGTGTCGACGAACGGCAGCCCCAGCCGCGCGGCCAGCGCCGCGCCCACCGTCGTCTTGCCCGCCCCGGGCGGGCCGAGCAGCATGATCGCGGAGCCGGTGTCGCTCACCACGTGCGCATCCCGGCCGGGATCGCCTCCAGGTACGCGGCGACGTTGCGGGCGGTCTCGGCCACGTTGTCGCCGCCGAACTTCTCCGCGACGGCCTCGGCGAGCACGAGCGCGACCATCGCCTCGGCGACCACCCCGGCCGCGGGCACCGCGCACACGTCGGAGCGCTGGTGGATCGCCTGGGCCGCCTCGCCGGTCGTGACATCGACGGTGGCCAGGGCCCGCGGCACGGTGCTGATCGGCTTCATCGCCGCCCGCACCCGCAGCACGTCGCCGGTCGACATGCCACCCTCGGTGCCGCCCGCGCGGCCGGTGGCGCGCCGGATCACGCCGGCCTCGTCGCGGGCCATCTCGTCGTGGGCCGCCGAGCCGCGCCGCGCGGCCGTCGCGAAGCCGTCGCCGAGCTCGACGCCCTTGATCGCCTGGATGCTCATGAGCGCCGCCGCGAGCCGCGCGTCGAGCTTGCGGTCCCAGTGCACGTGCGACCCCAGCCCCGGAGGCAGCCCGTAGGCGAGCACCTCGACGACCCCGCCGAGCGTGTCGCCGTCCTTGTGCGCCGCGTCGACCTCCGCGACCATCGCGGCCGACGCCTGCGGGTCGAAGGCCCGCACGGGGTCGGCGTCGAGCCGATCCACCGCCTCCGGGGTGGGCAGGCCGGCGGCGCCGGCCGCGAACGGTCCCGCGGCCCCGATCGCGACGGTGTGCGAGACGAGCCGGATGCCCGCGGCCTGCTCGACGAACGCGGCGGCGACGGCGCCCAGCGCGACCCGCGCCGCGGTCTCCCGCGCGGAGGCCCGTTCGAGCACCGGGCGGGCCTCGTCGAAGCCGTACTTCTGCATGCCGACGAGATCGGCGTGCCCGGGCCGCGGCCGCGTCAGCGGGCGGTTGCGGGCGATCTCCTTGGGCGCGTTGACGTCGTCGGAGGCAGCGAGGTCGCCCTCGGCGACCGGGTCGGGGGCCATGACCGTCTGCCACTTGGGCCACTCGCTGTTGCCGATGCGCAGCGCGATCGGCGACCCGAGCGTCGCGCCGTGCCGCAGCCCGCCGAGGATCTCCAGCTCGTCCTGCTCGAACTTCTGCCGCGCCCCGCGGCCGTATCCCAGCCGGCGTCGGGCCAGCGCCGCGCGCACGTCGTCGCTGGTGACGCGCACCCCGGCCGGGATGCCCTCGACGATCGCGACGAGCGCGGGACCATGGGACTCACCGGCAGTCAACCAACGCACCATGCCCAGCATGCTCGCACGCGCGCGGCCCGCGGCCGCCGCTGGCCCCGTGACCTTCGCGCCGCCGACCTTCGCGCCGCAGGGTCAGGAGCGCTCTTGCGCCGCCAGGTGCGCGAGCACCGCCTGCCACATCACGTCGACGGGCGCCTGCCGGCCGGTCATGAGCCGCACCTGCTCGACGGCCTGGTGCACGAGCATGGGCAGCCCGCCGAAGGCGTGGGCGCCGGCGGCCGTGGCCCAGCGGCCCAACGGCGTCGGCCAGCCGCCGTAGACGACGTCCATGAGGTGGCGCCCGTTGAGCATCCCCGCGGGCGCGGGGTCCAGACCGAGGTCGGTGCCGGTCGGCAGCGTGCTGACCGTGATCTCCGCGCTCGCCATGAGCGCCGCGAGCGAGCCGCGGGCCAGGCCCGGCTCCTCGCTGACCGCCACGCCGCGGCGCCGGGCCAGCTCGACGGTCTCCGGGCGGGCCGACTCGCGCACGACGAAGACGATCTCGCGCACCGACAGCCGGGCCAGGGCGTCGACGACGCTGCGGGCCGTGGCCCCGGAGCCGAGCACGACCGCGCGCCGCGGCGGGGTGCCGTTCTCGCCGACGCCGCCGGAGGCGAGGGCCTCGAGGGCCCCGTAGGCGTCGGTGCTCTCGGCGATCCAGCCCCGGTCGGTGCGCACGAGGGTGTTGGCGGCACCGATCTCGCGGGCGTGCCCGGACGCGGCGATCGACAGGGCGAGCGCCTCCTCCTTCAGCGGCATCGTCACGGAGAACCCGAGCCACTCCGGCCCGCGGGAGGCGAGGAACTCGCGCAGCCCCGGCTCACCCTCCCCGCCGACGGCGAACCGGTCGTACCCCCACTCGTGCAGGCCGAGGCGCTCGTAGGCGCTGCGGTGCAGCACCGGCGACAGCGAGTGCTCGATCGGCGATCCGAGCACCGCGGCCCGGCACGTGATGTCGCGGGGGCGCGGTACGACCGGGCCCCAGGTCAGGCCGGAGCCGGGTTCGCTCGGCGCAGGCCGGGACGGGGGCAGGGATGCGGGTGTCATGGGCATGGGGGGCGTCGTTCGTTCGGGGAGCCCCGCTCGTTGCGGGCGCGTGCACCCGACAGACTACGCAGGCCGCGCCGGTGGGCAGTGACCGCGTCTCAACACTTGCCGGGGTTCGCCTGGCACCACTGCTGGAACACCCGGACCTGCTGGTTGTGCTCGGCGAGCGTGGCGGTGAACACGGTCTGGCCGGTGTCGGGGTTGACCGTGACGAAGTACAGCCAGTTGCCGTCCGCGGGGTTCTGCGCGGCGGTGATCGAGTCGGCTCCGGGGTTGTTGATCGGGCCGGGCGGCAGGCCGGGGTGAGCGTAGGTGTTGTACGGGCTGCCCGCGGCGCGCTCCTGATCGCTGGTCGTGATCGAGCGTCGCTGCGCCGCGTAGTTGACCGTCGAGTCCATCTGCAGCGGCATGTTGTCGGCGAGGCGGTTCTCGATGACGCGGGCGACCTTCGGGCGGTCCTCGTCGGTGCGGGCTTCACCCTCGACGAGGCTGGCGATCGTCATGACGCGTTCCATGTTCGCGTCGGCGACGCCGAGTTGGCGCAGCTGCGTCATCGCGTGCGAGACCATCTGGCGCAGCTGGGTGCGGGCGTCGGTGCCCGGGTCGAAGTCGTATGTGGCCGGGAACAGGTAGCCCTCCAACGCGCCCTTGGCCGAACTCGGGAGCCCGAGGATCGAGGGGTCGGCCTTGGCCTGCTCCTCGACCTGCTGGTACTGCTCGACCGGCGTGCCCGTGACCCGCGACAGCTCGTTGTACACCTCGCTCTTCCACAGACCTTCGCGGATCGTCACGCGGGTGACGTTGCGGCCCTCGTTGCGCATCATCGACAGGGCCTCGGACGCCGCCATCTCCTTGCGCAGCGAGTAGTGCCCGGGCTGGATCTCGTCACCCGGGTTGTCCGTGAGGGCCTGCGTGAACGCCTCGGGCGTCAGCACGATCCCGGCCTGCTGCAGCTTCTGCCCGATCTGGGAGCCGGTGTCGCCCTCGGAGACGACGACCTCCGCGGAGCCGGTGCCGGCCCCCTCGTAGTCGGTCGGCGCCGTGAACCGCTGGACGACGGGCCACACGACGCCCACGGCGACGACGAGGCCACCGATAAGCAGGGCCGCCGCGATCGCCAGCACGATGATGCGTCGCCGCCCTCCCCCGGGCCCGCCGTCGCCGCCGTCGTGACGTGCGCCGGCTGCGCCAGCTGCGTCGTCGTGGCCGTAGCGGTCGTCATTGTCGTGGTGCTCGTCGTACTCGTCACGCTCGTCGTAGCCGTGGTAACCGTCGTCGGGATCGCCCACATAGCCCGGGTCCTGCTCGTCGTAGTCGGCGTAGCGGTCGTCCTCGTGGGCGCGCAGGTGTTCGCGGGACTCGCGTCCGTGCGCATCGTCCGCGCCGGCAGAGCCGGGTTCGTCCCACGCGTCAGGGGCGTCGGCGTCCCACTCTCCCCGCGCGCCCGAACCACCGGAACCGGCCGGGCGTTCGTTGCTCATCGAGGCGCTCCTTTGACTCCCTTGGCGTGACGCGGCTTGCGGCCGCCGACGACCTCGCCCGGCAGACGACCGGAGGCGCGTTCGAGGTCCAAAGCCGTCTGCAGGATGGTCACTGCGGCCACCTGATCGACGACTTCACGCTGTCGACGCCCGGGGCGCCCGCTCGCGCGCAACGCCCGGTGTGCTTCGACAGTACTCAACCGTTCGTCGAAAAGCCTTACAGCGACAGGTCGGACGCGCCGAGACAATTTCACGGCGAAGGCCCGCGCGGCCTGCGCAGACGCCCCTTCGGCGCCCGAGAGACCGCGCGGCAGCCCGACGATCACCTCGACCGCCCGGTGCTCCTGCACAAGGGCGTGGAGGGCCTCGATCGGGCCGTCACCGCCGTCACCGCCGCCGTCACCGCCGCCGCCGTCTGAGGCGGGCAGGCTGGCGACCGGGGTGGCCAGCAGACCGTCGGGGTCGCTCATGGCGACCCCGACGCGCACGCTACCGACGTCGACCCCGACGCGGACGCCCGGGCGCACCTAGCCTGCCGCTCCCGTCAGCGCCCCGAGACGCGTCTCGATCTCGTTGAGCGCGTCCGGGATTCGAACCGCATCGGTGCCGCCGCCCTGGGCCAGGTCGGGCTTGCCGCCACCACCGCCGCCGAGCACCCCGGCGGCCGCCTTGACGAGGTCGCCGGCGCGCACCCCGGCGTCGCGGGCAGAACCGTTGGTCGCCACGACGATCGAGGGCCGGCCCTTGGCCACGCCCGTGACCGCGACGACCGCGGGCCCGGCCTCGCCGAGCCGCGAACGCACGTCGAGGACGAGGCGGCGCAGGTCGTCACCGCCGACCTCCCCGGCGTCGGCCGTGACGAGGCGGGTGCCGCCGACCTGGCGCGCGGAGTCGGCGAGGGCCGCGGCGCCGGCGAGCACCTGGGCCGCCTTGATCGCCGCGATCTCGCGCTCGGCGTCACGCAACCGGGTGACGAGCGACTCGACGCGCCCGGCGAGTTCGTCGGGGCGCGCCTTGAGGGCGTCGGCGAGCTGGGAGACGATGAGCGACTCGTTCGTCAGGTGCTGGTAGGCGTCGAGCCCGACGAGCGCCTCGACGCGGCGCACCCCGGAGCCGATCGAGCTCTCCCCGAGCAGCTTGACGATGCCCAGCTGCCCGGCGTGCTGGGCGTGGGTGCCACCGCACAGCTCCTTGGACCACTCGCCGATCGAGACGACCCGAACCTCTTGGCCGTACTTCTCACCGAACATTGCCAGCGCCCCGGATTCGAGCGCCGACTTCTTGTCCATGACCTGCGCGCCGACCGGCAGGTCGTCGATGAGCACCTGGTTGATGTGCTCTTCGATCTGCGCGAACACGCTCGGCGGCACCGGCTTGCTCCAGCTGAAGTCGAACCGCAGCCGCCCCGGAGAGTTCAGCGAACCCGCCTGCGTGGCGGTCGAACTCAACGCGTCGCGCAGCGCCTGGTGCAGCACGTGGGTCGCGGTGTGGCTGCGGGAGACCGACCGGCGGCGGTCGACGTCGATGCTCGCCTCAGCCTCCTGCCCGACGCCGATCTCGCCGGAGACGACCCGCCCCTTGTGCACGACGAGACCGGTGATGGGCTTTTGCACGTCGTCGACCTCGACGAGGCCGCCGCCGACGCGGATGAGCCCGCGGTCGGCCAGCTGCCCACCGGCCTCCGCGTAGAACGGGGTCGAGTCGAGCACGACCTCGATCTCGTCGCCCTCGCGCGCGCCCGAGGCGCTCTGCCCGCCGACGAGCATGCCCGCGACCCGCCCGGACCCGGCGACGTCGGTGTAGCCGGTGAAATCGACCGGGGCGCCGAGCGCGTCGGCCAACTCGCGGTACAGGTGGGTGTCGGTGTGCCCCTGCTTCTTGACCTTCGCGTCGGCCTTGGCACGGTCGCGCTGGGCGGCCATGAGTTCGCGGAACCCGGCCTCGTCGACCGTGAGCCCCTGCTCGGAGGCCATCTCGAGGGTGAGGTCGATGGGAAAGCCGTAGGTGTCGTGCAGCGCGAACGCGTCGGAGCCCTTCAACGTGCTCTGCCCGGACGACTTGGCGCGGGCGACCGCGGTGTCGAGGATCGTCGTGCCCGCCGCAAGCGTGCGCCGGAACGCGTCCTCCTCGGCGTAGGCGACCTGGCTGATCCGCGACCAGTCGCGGCGCAGCTCCGGGTAGGAGCGCGACATGCGCTCCAGGCTCACCGGCAGCAGCTCGGGCAGGCACGGGTCGTCGTAGCCGAGCAGACGCATCGAGCGCACCGCGCGGCGCAGCATGCGACGCAGCACGTAGCCGCGGCCCTCGTTGCCGGGGGTCACCCCGTCTCCGATGAGCATGAGGCCGCTGCGCACGTGGTCGGCGACGACCCGCAGCCGGATGTCGTCGGGGTGGGAGTCGTGCGCGTTCTGCCCGCCGGAGGCCCCGTAGCGCTTGCCGGCCAGCTCGGCGGCCCGGTCGAGCACCGGGTAGACCTCGTCGATCTCGTACATGTTGTCGACGCCCTGCAGGATGCTCGCGATGCGCTCCAGGCCCATGCCGGTGTCGATGTTCTTGTGCGGCAGGCCGCCGAGGATGTCGAAGTCGGTCTTGGAGCGCACGGCGCTCAGCTCGTGCTGCATGAACACGAGGTTCCAGATCTCCATGAACCGGTCTTCGTCGACGGCCGGACCGCCCTCGGGCCCGTACTCCGGGCCGCGGTCGACGTAGATCTCGCTGCACGGACCGCCGGGGCCGGGCACGCCCATCGACCAGTAGTTGTCGGCGCTGCCGCGGCGCACGATGCGGTCGCGGGTCACGGACGTCTGCTGCACCCACAGGTCGGCGGCCTCGTCGTCGTCCTCGTAGACCGTCACCCAGATCTTGTCGGGGTCCAGGCCGTAGCCGCCGCGCCCCTGCGAGGTCGTCAGCAGCTCCCAGGCGAACTCGATGGCCCCGGCCTTGAAGTAGTCGCCGAAGCTGAAGTTGCCGTTCATCTGGAAGAACGTGCCGTGCCGGGAGGTCTTGCCGACCTCCTCGATGTCTTGGGTGCGCACGCACTTCTGCACCGACGTGGCGCGGTTGAAGGGCGGGGTCTCCTGCCCGAGGAAGTACGGCTTGAAGGGCACCATGCCGGCGTTGACGAACAGCAGGTTCGGGTCGTCGTACAGCAGCGGGGCGCTCGGTACGACCGTGTGCCCCTTGCTCTCGAAGAAGCTCAGCCAGCGGCGCCTGATCTCGGCGGTTTCCATGGGTACGCGGTTCCTTTGCCTGCTCGTGTGGTGCCCGGGAGGCGGTGGCCCGCCGCGGCGCGGCGAGGCGGAAGGCACAGAGGTCCAGTATGACGCCTGCGCCGCACCGGTCTCGACGGGGTTTCTGCGCCCCCACGCACCCCCGGCACGCCCCGTCCATCCCCAATGGGTTACCGACGGGTAAACGACCGAGCTAACGACACGGCTCCGCGGGTGTCAACAGAATGTGTTGCGCGCCACCCGAACCGGGCGGAAAAGGACACGAGGACGTCACAATCACGCGTCAACAGCGGATGCACCGCTAGTTGCTGTCTACCGTTGCGCGCACCGCCTGCGGTGTCGGTGAGCCGGCACGAGGTGTTGTCACGGGCCCGGAGACCCCGGGCCGATCCGACCGTCCGTCCCGTGGGGCGCGGACCCATGGAGGAGGCATCCATGCGAGCAAGAACACGTGCATCGGTCGTCGCGGGCCTGTCCGCCGGCGCCCTGCTGCTGGCCGGCTGCGGGGGTGGCGGCGGCGACGCCGGCTCCAGTGCGACGGGCGGTGGCGGCGGAGCCGGCGGCGACATCGTCGTGCGTGGGTGCCAGCCGCAGAACCCGCTCATCGGCGGCGACACCGGCGAGAGCTGCGGGCACGACATCGTCGAGCTGTTCGCCGCGACGCTGTTCCGGTACAACCCCGACACCGGCGAGCCTCAGCCGGACATCGCCCAGTCGGTCGAGACCAGCGACAACCAGAACTTCACGGTGAAGATCAAGCCGGGGTACAAGTTCCAGGACGGCACCGAAGTCAAGGCGAAGAACTTTGTCGACGCCTGGAACTACACCGCGAACTCCAAGAACTCCCAGTACCTCAGCTACTTCATGGAGCCCATCGAGGGCTTCAAGGACGTTCAGTCCGAAGACCCGGACGGGGCGGACGGCCCGCAGACCGCGCCGGCGCCGAAGGCCGACACGATGTCGGGCCTGCAGGTCGTCGACGACCACACGTTCACGATCAAGACCTCGGAGCCGGTCTCCAACCTGCCCGTGCGCCTGGGCTACACCGCGTTCGCCCCGCAGCCCGACGCCTTCTTCGCCGACCCGGCCGGCTTCGCCAACAAGCCGATCGGCGCCGGCCCCTACCAGGTGACGAACTACACCCAGGGCCAGCAGGCCGTGCTGCAGAAGTTCGACGGCTACTCCGGCCAGTTCGCGGGCCAGGTCAACCAGATCACGTTCCGCATCTACCAGGACGTGGGCGCGGCCTACAACGACCTGCTCGCCGGCAACCTCGACGTGCTCGACGAGATGCCTGCCAACGCCCTCGTCGGCAAGAAGTACCAGTCCGACCTGCCGGACCGGTGGGCCGAGAAGCCGTTCGCCGCGATCCAGACCGTCACGTTCGCCCCCGACAATGTCTCCCCGAACTACGCCGACCCGCGCCTGCGACAGGCGATCTCGATGGCGATCAACCGTCAGCAGATCATCGACGACCAGTTCGACGGCGCGCGCGTGCCCGCCACCGGCTGGGTGTCACCGGGTGTGCAGGGCTACGTCGAGGGCGCGTGCGGCGAGAACTGCACGTACAACCCGACGAAGGCCAAGGAACTGCTCCAGCAGGCCGGCGGCTTCTCCGGCAAGCTGACGATCTCCTACAACGCCGACGCCGACCACCAGGCGTGGGTCACCGCCACCTGCAACTCGATCCGTACCGCGCTCGGCGTCGACTGTGTGGCCACCCCGGTCACCGACTTCGCGACGTTCCGCGACCGCATCGGCAAGCAGGAGATGCAGGGCATGTTCCGCTCCGGCTGGATCGCCGACTACCCGCACATCGAGAGCTTCCTCACCGCGGTGTACAGCACCGGTGGCTCCAGCAACGACGGCAAGTACTCGAACCCGCAGTTCGACGCCAAGCTCGCCGACGCCGCCAAGGCCGAGGGTGCCGCCTCCGACACGGCCTACCAGGAGGCGGAGAAGATGCTCGCCGCCGGCATGCCGTCGATCCCCATGTGGTACTACACGGCCCAGATCGGCTGGTCCGAGAAGGTCAGCAACGTCAAGGTCAACTGGCAGGGTCGTCCCGACCTGCTCTCTGTCACCGCTCAGTGACGCCGTAGCCGTCGTCGCGCCCGCCCGGGGGTCATCCCCCCGGCGGGCGCGCGGCGGCCTCATTCGTTTCGACCGGCCTCACCGAGTCGGTCTTCCCCTCCTTGAGGAGATGAGGAGCCATGGGCACGTATGTGCTTCGGCGGCTGTTGCAGATGATCCCGGTGGTGCTGGGTGCCACCTTCCTCATCTACGCGATGGTCTTCGAACTGCCCGGCGACCCGTCGGCCGGCAAGTGCGGAGACCGCGCCTGCCCGCCGGCCGTTGTCGCGGAGATCCGACAGCAGTACAACCTCGACGACCCCCTGCCGGTCGCCTACGGCAAGTACCTGGGCCAGCTGGCCCAGGGTGACCTCGGCGAGAACACCTACGGGGTTCCGGTCGCCGAGGAGCTCGGCCGGCGCTACCAGATCACGGGCAAGCTGGCCCTGATGGCGCTCGTCATCGAGGCCGTCATCGGCATCGCCGCGGGCGTGCTCGCCGCGATCCGCAAAGGCTCGTTCCTCGATCAACTCGTGCTACTCAGCACGCTGGTCGTCATCTCGGTGCCGGTCTTCGTCATCGGCATGCTCGCCCAGTTCTATCTCGGCGTGCGCTGGGGCTGGTTCCCGGTGACGGTGACGACCCGAAATCCGTCGATGTACCAGCTGTTGCTCCCGGCCTTCGTGCTCGCCTCGCTGTCGCTGGCCTACGTGGCCCGGCTGACCCGCACCAATCTCGCCGAGAACCTGCGCGCCGACTACGTGCGCACCGCCAAGGCGAAGGGCCTCTCGCAGGGCCGGGCCATCGGGTTGCACGCGCTGCGCAACTCGATGATCCCCGTCATCACGTTCATCGGGTACGACTTCGGCGCGCTGCTGGGCGGGGCCATCGTCACCGAACGCATCTTCAACATCCAGGGCGTCGGCGGCTACATCTTCCAAAGCATCAACCTGCGCGACGGCTTCGCGGTCGTCGGCGCCGTCACCGCCCTGGTGATCGTCTACCTCGTCGTCAACCTCATCGTCGACCTGCTGTACGGCGTCCTGGACCCGAGGATCAGCCATGACTGACATCGACCGCTCCCCCGAGTCCGACCGCGCCGAGGCCGGAAGCGCCGCGACCGCGGCCGGCGCCACCGAAGACTCCACCAAGCCCGCCGCCGAGCAGCGCACCCGGTCGCTGCACGCCGACGCGTGGCGCGAGCTGCGCAGCAAGCCCCTGTTCTGGATCTCGGCAGCCCTCATCACGGTCTTCGTCGTCATGGCCGCGTTCCCGCAGCTGTTCACGCAGACCGACCCGCGGGAGACGTTCGGGGTGCGCCTCGAGCCGAGCTCCGCGCACTGGTTCGGCACCGACGGGCAGGGCTACGACATCTACTCGCGCACGATCAACGGCGCGCGGGCCTCGATCCTCGTCGGCCTGTTCACGACGATCTTCACCACGCTCATCGGCGGCGCCGTCGGCATCCTCGCGGCCTACCGCGGCGGGTGGGTCGACACGCTGGTCTCCCGGCTCACCGACGTCTTCTTCGCGATCCCGTTGCTGCTCGGCGGCATCCTGTTCATGAGCGCCTTCCCCAGCGACCAGAGCACGCCGTACCTGCTGGTCGTCTTCAAGGTGGTCGCCGCGCTGACGATCCTCGGCTGGCCGAGCCTGGCCCGGCTTATGCGCAGCTCGGTGCTGCAGGTGCTGCCGAACGACTACATCCAGGCGGCGCGGGCGCTGGGAGCCAGCCCGTGGCGGATCGTGCGCTCGCACATCCTGCCGAACTCGCTGGCTCCGGTGCTCGTCGTCTCGACGATCAACCTCGGCGTGTTCATCGTCGTCGAGGCCACGCTGAGCTTCCTCGGCATCGGGCTCGTGCCGCCCGCGGTCTCGTGGGGCGTGATGATCAACGAGGGGCTGGACTTCCTGCGGGTGTACCCGCACATCCTGTTCTTCCCCAGCGTGTTCCTCAGCCTGTGCGTGCTCGCGTTCATCATGCTCGGCGACGCGGCCCGCGACGCCTTCGACCCCAAGTCGCGATGAGGAGTCAGTCATGACGTCGACACCGACGAAGGGCGCCTCCCGCGCCTCCCACGCCACCCGCGGCGAGCAGGACGAGGAGTTTCGGCCCGGCCCGGACGGGCTGCTGCTCGACGTGGCCGACCTGCACGTCGAGTTCCACACCCGCGACGGGGTGGCGCACGCCATCAACGGCGTGAACCTGCAGCTGCACGAGGGCGAGACGCTTGCGCTGCTCGGTGAATCGGGCTCCGGCAAGTCCGTCACCGCGCAGGCGATCATGGGCATCCTCGACATGCCGCCGGCGAAGATCCCGCGGGGCCGCATCAGCTACTGCGGCCGCGACCTGCTGGCCATGCCGGAGAAGCAGCGGCGGCACATCCGCGGCCCGCACATCTCGATGATCTTCCAGGACGCGCTGTCGTCGCTGAACCCGGTGTTCCCGGTGGGCTGGCAGATCGCGGAGATGTTCCGGGTGCACCGCGGCATGAACCGCTCCGACGCCTACGACGAGGCCGTGCGGCTCATGGAGCAGGTGCGGATTCCCGCGGCGCGCGAGCGGGTCAAGGCGTTTCCGCACCAGTTCTCCGGCGGCATGCGCCAGCGCATCATGATCGCGATGTCGATCGCGCTCGACCCGGCGGTGCTCATCGCCGACGAGCCGACGACGGCCCTCGACGTCACCGTGCAGGCCCAGATCATGAACCTGCTGCAGGAGCTGCAGGCCGAGCGGTCGATGGGGCTCATCCTCATCACGCACGACCTCGGGGTCGTCGCCGACGTCGCCGACCGGATCGCCGTCATGTACGCCGGCCGGATCATGGAGACGGCACCGGTGCTCGACCTGTACCGGCAGCCGGCGCACGCCTACACCCGCGGCCTCATCGACTCGATCCCGCGGCTGGACCAGAAGGGCCAGGAGCTGTACGCGATCGGCGGGCTGCCGCCGAACCTCATGAACATCCCGGCCGGCTGCGAGTTCAACCCGCGCTGCCGGTTCGCGCAGGACGTGTGCCGGCGCGAGCGCCCGCAGCTGGAGGAGGTGGCCCCGGGCCGGCTGACCGCCTGCCACTTCTGGCGTGAGGTCATGGCGGAGGCCGAGACGACCGGTGCGTCCGGATCCGACGAAGGGGGCGTGCGATGAGCACGGCGACGACGACCACCTCGGCGAGCCGTTCGACGGGCGGCGACGTCATCATCGAGGCGAAGGACCTCGTCAAGCACTACCCGATCAAGGGCGGCGTGCTGCGCCGCACCGTCGGGCACGTCAAGGCCGTCGACGGCGTCAGCTTCGAGCTGCGCCGCGGCGAGACCCTCGGGATCGTCGGCGAATCCGGGTGCGGCAAGTCGACGCTGGGCCGGCTGCTGATGCGGCTGGAGGATCCGACGAGCGGCACGGTGACGTTCGACGGGCTCGAGATGTACGACCAGTCGGGGTCGGCGATGCGCAAGCTGCGCCGCGACATCCAGATCGTCTTCCAGGACCCGTACACCTCGCTGAACCCCCGCAAGACCGTCGGCGACATCGTCGGGGAGCCCTTCGACATCCACCCCGACGCGGTGCCGAAGCGGGGCCGGCGCGCGGCCGTGCAGGAGCTGCTCGACCTCGTCGGGCTCAACCCCGAGCACATCAACCGCTACCCGCACCAGTTCTCCGGCGGGCAGCGCCAGCGGATCGGGATCGCCCGCGGCATCGCGCTGCGGCCCAAGGTGCTCGTGTGCGACGAGCCGGTGTCGGCGCTGGACGTGTCGGTGCAGGCGCAGGTCGTCAACCTCATGGAGGAACTGCAGGACCAGCTCGGCCTGTCGTACGTGTTCATCGCGCACGACCTGTCGGTGGTGCGGCACATCTCCGACCGGGTCGCGGTGATGTACCTCGGCAAGATCGTCGAGTTCGGCACCGAGGACGAGATCTACGAGCGCCCGACCCACCCGTACACGCAGGCGCTGCTGTCGGCGGTGCCGGTGCCGGACCCGACGGTGCGCGGCAAGCGCGAGCAGATCGTGCTGCACGGCGACGTGCCCTCGCCCGCCAACCCGCCGACGGGATGCCGCTTCCACACCCGCTGCTGGAAGGCGCAGGAAGAGTGCCGCACCACGGAGCCGGGGCTCGTCGACCGTGCCGACGGCACCGCCGAGCACCGCTCCGCCTGCCACTTCGCCAGCGTGCGTGAGGTGCTCGCGGATATTCAGCCTGGCGATCGTCCGGTCGACGAGCAGGACTTCCGGCCGCCGGCCTGAGGGCTTGCGGGCAGTGGGTCGGAGCGCGCGCGGTGTCGCGCGTTCCGACCCACTGTCTGCGTGCGGTCGCGCTAGGAGAGTTCCTCCGTGAGCAGCTGGGCGGCGAGCTCTTCCCGGTTGCGGGAGTAGTCGACCGGGATGTCGACGAGGCTTGGGCCCGGCTCCGCGAGGGCGGTGCGCAGCACGTCGGCGAGCTGGTCGCGGGAGGTGACGCGGTGCCCGTTGGCGCCGAAGCTGCGGGCGTAGCCGACGACGTCGTAGTCGCCCAGTTGCACGCCGGCGGTGCGGCCGTACTTCATGTCCTGCTGGAAGGCGACCATGTCGTAGGTGCCGTCGTTGAAGACGATGTGGGTGAGGTTGGCCCCGATGCGCACCGCGGTCTGCAGCTCCATGGCGGAGAAGAGGAAGCCACCGTCTCCGGAGACCGAGACGACCTGGCGCTCCGGGTGCACGAGGGTGGCGGAGATGGCCCACGGCAGGGCGACGCCGAGGGTCTGCTGGCCGTTGGAGAACAGCAGGGTGCGCGGCTCGTAGGTGCGGAAGTGCCGGGCCATGTAGATGTAGTGCGAGCCGACGTCGCAGGCCACGACGGCGTCGTCGGGCAGCACCTCGCGCAGGGTGAGGCACACCTGGGCGGGGTGCAGGCCGGCGGAGTCGTCGTGCTCGGGCAGGCTCTGACCCTTCTCGAGGCGGGCCCGTTGCGCGGCGACGAGTGCGGCGCCGGCCTCGGGCAGGCGCAGGCCGTCGAGCCGGTCGGCGAGGGCCTCGATGGTGGTCGTGATGTCGCCGCGCAGCTCGAGGGCGGGGCGGTAGCGGTCGTCGACGTCGACCTCGGCCTCGTCGATGGCGACGATCGTGCGGGAGTCGTCGGTGTTCCACAGCCGCGGGTCGTACTCGACGGCGTCGTAACCGATGGCGAGCACGACGTCGGCCTGATGCAGCAGCACGTCGCCGGGCTGGTTGCGGAACAGCCCGACGCGTCCGAGAAAGTGGTGCTCCAGCTCGCGGGAGACGGCGCCGGCGGCCTGGAAGGTCTCGACGACCGGCAGGTCGGTGCGGTGCAGCAAGCCGCGCAGGGCGGCGACGCCGGCGTTGCAGGCGGCGCGGGTGCCGGCGAGGATCACCGGCAGCTTCGCGGACCGCAGGATCTCGGCGGCCTCGTCGAGGGCGGGCGCCGGGGCCGAGCGGCGGCGGCAG